>JABMQQ010000028.1 GCA_013202495.1 Fidelibacterota bacterium
ACAATTGGGTATTTTTGCCAATGGTTACTGGGGACATCCCGCCATGAAATTACCACCAGAGGTCAATCTGATCGCAGCAGCTCATTATCTGGAAGCCTTCGAGATCCAGAGAAAAGCAAACCAGATCACCACCATCCTGGGTTCAAAAACACCCCATATCCAGAATATGGCTGTGGGTGGTGTTTCCAATCCCATCAATCCAGATAGTCAAGCTGCTCTCAATATGGAACGTCTCCAGATGGTCAAGGATCTTATGAATCAGTTGAAATCCTTTATCTACAATGCCTATATCGTGGATGTTGCTGTGGTTGCTTCATTTTATCAGGACTGGCTGGGTTATGGCTCGGGTGTGATGGATTATCTATCTGTACCTGATTTCCCAACTGATACTAAGGGAACCCAATTTGGAACTCCTGGTGGATATATACCTGGTGGAGATATTAGTAAACTCAAACCAATCACCTCTTTCCAGGACAAATATTTCCGTGACGGTGTCAAAGAAAGTGTCAAACACTCCTGGTATGAAGGTGAGAGTAACTTGCATCCGTATAAGGGTGAAACTGAGCCCCATTACACTGATTTTGAAGACGATGGAAAATATAGTTGGGTGAAAGCGCCAACCTTCCTGGGCAAACCAGCCCAGGTCGGTCCTCTGGCAAACGTGTTGAACATGTATGCCCAAGGCCATGAGACAACCCAGAAAGTAGCTGGAGTTGCTTTTGCCAAGATCAAAGCCATCACCAAATCCAAATCTGATATACCAATCAGCGTTCTGCATTCAACACTGGGTCGTCATGCTGCCCGCGCTATCAGAACAGCAGTGCTGTTTGAAGAACTCGAGAAAAACTACAATCTCCTGATTAACAACATCGCCGGTGGCGATATGACAACCTTTAACCCACCAGTCTTTCCCAAGGGTGAGCAACAGGGTTTTGGTTTTCATGAAGCACCTCGTGGTGTTCTCTCTCATTGGATTGTTATCAAGAATGGTAAAATCGAGAATTATCAAGCAGTGGTTCCTTCTACCTGGAACGCCGCACCACGGAATGATGATGATGCAATAGGTCCTTATGAAGCTTCACTCGTGGGCAACCCCATTGCAGATGAAGAAAAACCACTTGAGGTCCTACGGACGGTTCACTCCTTCGATCCCTGTCTAGCATGTGCTATCCACCTGCATGACAATAAGCGGAAGGATATTTCGAAAGTCCATGTCCTCTAGCCCCGAGGTGGTCGTCCTCGGTCTGGGCAACATCCTCATGGAAGATGAGGGTATTGGTGTTCATGCCGCAAACCATCTCCAGGAGCACTATCACTTTAAGCCAGAAATCGAGATCGTTGATGGGGGAACCAGCGGTCTCGATCTTCTGACTTTTTTTGGGCCGGAAAAATCCATCCTAATCATTGATGCAGTTAATTTTGATATGGAACCGGGTACCGTTGCCAAGCTTGAAGACGGTGCCATACTCACTCAGCTCGACCCCAAAGTTTCCCTTCATCACCTTGGCTTATCGGATCTCATCAGTGTGGCTGAGCTTACGGATAGAAAAGCCAAACGAATGACGCTTCTCGGTATTCAACCGGAGTCCATGGAGAATCTGGATCTGGAAATGACTCCAACGATAAAAGGGGTATTTGACAAGGTTATCGAAAACGCACTGCGTATTCTTGAGGAGTGGGGAATAGAGAACCAAAAGCACTAATCCATATTCTTGAGTCTGCTGCTAAATACCTTGGCGTGATATTTGAACGCTTGAGAATCATGAAAATTTTTAAAAATATTCCACTTTTTCAATTACTGCTATATCTCATAGCCCTGCATTCATTTTGCGTGGGTATTGCACTTATTGTCCTTCCATTTGGCGTCCTCTCCTGGTTTGGATTTACGATTGATCCATATCGCTTCTTTTCTACTCAGGGAGGAGTCTTTCATGTCGTCATGAGTATTGGCTATCTACTGGCGGCTAAGAATCCTCTAGCAGAGAAGAGTCTGATAATTTTCATCATTCTTGCCAAGTGGATCGCCTTCTTTTTCCTGGGTTTCTATTTTCTGTTTTCAGAAATGGTTCCAGTCATTGCTATTTCAGCCATCAGCGACGGTTTGATGGGATTGATGGTCATGGTGTTTTTCCTCGAATTGTTCACTGAGGAGAAAACGGGTGACTGACAACACCCTCCCCAGAATTGTTATTACTGGGGCATCTGGATTTATTGGTAGAAACTTTATAGAAGCCTACCAGGATGAATATCAGATTTTCGCCATTGCCCGACGGAGTCAGCAAGAAGTTGGGATACCCCGACACAAAAATATAACCTGGTTTCTAGTTGATGTGGCCGAACCTGAAAATGTTCGCGATGCCATGGACGAAATACAGGGGGGAGGTGGTGCCGATTATTTTATCCACCTCGCCGCCTTTTTTGATTTTTCAAATGAACCCAATAAGGAATACGAACGCACCAATGTAAACGGCTCAAAACTGATCTTTGAGGCAGCAGCAAATCTGGGCCTTAAAAGATTTATTTTCGCCAGCTCTCTGGTCGTCTCAGAATTTCCTCAAAATGGCGATAAACTCACCGAGGAAAGTTCCCTGGATGCCGACTTCCCATATGCAGTCACCAAGATTGCAGGTGAAGCCATGGCAAAAGAATGGTCTAAATACTACCCCTGTACGGTGGTCAGATTTGCCGCTGTATTCAGCGATTGGTGTGAATATGGACCATTATATAAGTTTTTAGACACCTGGTCCTCTCGCTCCTGGAAATCAAGAGTACTTGGAGGGAGAGGCGAATCAGCGGTTCCCTACATTCACATAGTTTGCCTTGTCAGAATGTTGAGGACCATACTTGATAAGACAGAAAAGCTGAAACCCTTTGATGTGCTCATCGCCAGCCCGGATGAAAGCACCAGTCACCAGGAACTTTATGATTTAAGTACACGATTTGTCTTTGGCGAAAAACGCAAGGCTATTCATATACCAGCTATCCTGGCCAGACTGGGTGTCTCCCTCATGGATTTAGCAGGCCGACTCATTGGTCGCCGTCCTTTTGAACGTCCCTGGATGATGAAGTATATCGATGAATGCATGGATGTGGACGCTGGATATACTAGAAAAGAGTTAGACTGGAATGTTATTCCAAGATACCGACCAGAGCGTAGAATTCTACACGTGATTGAGCATATGAAAACCTACCCCAACGAGTGGCACCATAAGAATACCCTGGCTTTATACAAGAGCCCTGAAAGACCGAATCTTGAGATTTCTGAGGCGCTGGTCCATCAGGAAGAAGCAATTCTCACCGCTTTACTCGATCGAATTATGAACGTTGAAGACCCCACTCGATATCATTCCTATAAGAAAATGGATCCAGAAAAACTGTCCTGGTATCTTGGGATAGTGTACAATTTATTAAAGGTTTCTGTACGGACAGGTGATCGCTTATCCCTGGCCAACTATGCACGATTTATTGCTAGTATTCGTATCCATGAAGGTTTTAAGTTAGCTGAGGTCGTTGATGTCTACCAAACTCTCTCTGATCTAGTCATTCAGCAGCTTCTCGAATTTGATTCTGCTAAGCATCTTGAGCAACGCATCCGCGACGATATTGACCTGACCATTCAAATGGCAGTCGATGAAATCGAAGACGCATATGATATCGCTCAAGCTCCGACCTCCTACATTCGATTTCACAACAGATAGTCCGTTACTACCGTTTGATCCAGGGGATCAAACTTTGATAGAAAAAATGGGACTTCAAAATACCAATAAGACCGTCCTTATCACAGGTGCCTCAGGGTTCATAGGTCGCCATCTCGTAAAACACCTGTGCCCAAATCACCATGTGATTGCTTTTGCCCGTCGGGCACAGAAGGAAGTTGGACTTGACCCTCACCCCAATCTGGAGTGGGTCCTGGTGGACCTTATGGATGCGGTACAACTTGAAAAAGCCTTTCGGACTTCGACAAACAAACACGATCTGGATTATATTTTTCACCTCGCTGCCTATTATGATTTTGGGGATCAGGTTTTCTCTGAAATTTATGAAAAAACCAATGTTGCAGCCACCCAACAGCTGTTAGAACTTGCCAACAAAACAAAGATAAAACGCTTTATTTTTACCAGCTCACTCGTTGCCAGCAAATTCCCTGAACCCGGGGATCTGGTCTATGAAAGAAGTATTCCGAATGCAGACTATCCATATGCTATCACTAAACGCAAGGGTGAAGAGTTTGTTAAGATCGCTTCACAGAATTTCCCCTGTTCCATTGTCAGATTGGCAGCCGTGTGTAGTGACTGGTGTGAATATGAACCCCTTTATCATTTTCTCAAAATCTGGTTGTCAGATCGCTGGGATTCGCGCATCCTCCCTGGATATGGATCTATGGCCATCCCGTACATCCATGTGTGTTGCGTCATCGCCTTATTTGCCAGAATAATGGAAAAAAGTGAGCAGCTGGAAGACTTCAATATATTTTTAAGCAGTTCTGACAAACCTATGTCGTTGAAAGAACTCTTTCGTATTTCCACCAGACATTATTATGGCAAGGAAAAAGTTCCCATATTTATTCCCAAGCTGATAGCCCGAATCGGTGTCCAGGTCAGAGATCTCTGGGGTCGATTGATTGGACGGCGTCCCTTTGAAAGATTATGGATGACTGAATATATTGATAAGTCTTTTCCAACAGATTGTTCATACACCAGAAATACACTGGACTGGATACCCAAAGCAAGGCATGAATTAGATAGACGATTACTACATCTCATTGAGAATCTAAAAACTCGACCTGACAAATGGCACAGAATGAATGTTGATAGAATAAGTCGCTTTCAACGTAATAGGCCAGCATTGATTCTAGCCGAAGAAATGGTTCGTATGCATGAGGAATTGGTTGAGAAAGTATTTCAAACAATCAGGAGTCCTTATAATAAGACCCGCTTGAGCTATTATCAGGAAATGCCTGTTGAAGATCTGAGATGGTACATCAGTGTTGTGTATAATCATTTGCTAACATCAGTCAGACATGGAGATCGGTCGATAATGATCACTTTTGCACGAGATTTGTCACACCGTCGAATGGAAGAAGCAGTCAGCCTGGAGGAACTATGTGGAGCGTTGACAGATACTCGAGATGTGATCACACACTTACTATACAATAATCCCAAACTGGTGAGCATTAAGTTGCTGGTGCATGATTATATCACTCTGGCTATTCAACTGGCAATCGATGAAATTAAAGACGTTTATGAAAACGTACCTCGGTAGATTTTCAGATTTAGAGCTATTTTAATTGAATTTTGCAGCTACGGCAAAATTGATCAGATTTTTGATCCATTTCCTCAACATAAGTTGTGGAAACCATGACACATCCTGGCAAGAGGCAATGTTTCAAACCAAAAGCATGTCCCAATTCATGAATGATGCATTTCAGGAGTCTTTCAGAGAAAAGTTTAGGATCATCGGCCAAACCGTAGCGGGCATTGACCAAGCGATGTCCGGAAACCAGAGCCACAGAACCGCCAAGATAGGCTTGTCCAAAAATATAACTCAAAACAGGAATAAACAAATCTAGGTCTGTAACGCCTACAATCTTATCACCTTCATCAACCAGAGGAACCATTTTCTGAATGATATCGTTGGCATTGTATTGGGATCGAACGGGATTAAAAAAGGGAGTCAGATCCATTCGGTGTGTGCTGACTAAAGTTTCTATTTTGAACCGTGCACTGATGAGGGGAAGCATTTGCTCCAACACCTCAACTCCTGCGAATTGCAGAGGGATGATTTTGATCCGGGACATTTAATTAGTCCTGAACGACTTTATTTGTTTTTCTCGATTTTGTATTTCTTGATTTTACTATATAAAGTTACCCGATCCACTCCCAGCGCTTTGGCAGACCTTGATATATTCCAGTCATATTTCTCCAAGATGCCCTGGATGTGATGGTATTCCATCTCCTGAATGGATTCCCAGGTGGGTTTCGCTGCGACATGATCCAGTGGCAAGTCTTTGAGTTGAACCGTATCACCTGTACCGATAACGATAGCTCGTTCGATCAGGTTTTCCAATTCACGAACATTGCCTGGGAAATCATAATTGTTCAAAGCCTTAGCGGCACGTCTTCCAATATGTTTTGTTCCCTTGTTCATCTGCTCGGCATAGAACTTTACGAAATGCTCAGAGAGAGGTTTGATGTCTTCGGTTCGCTCTCGCAAGGGTGGAATTGTGATTGAAAATACATTTAAGCGGTAGAATAAATCTTCCCTGAACTCTCCGGCATTCACCATTGCCTGAAGGTCACGGTTGGTGGCGCAAATCACACGGAAATCTGACTTGAATTCCCTATTTCCCCCTACTCGTGTAAACGTTTTGGCTTCCAGAACCCGTAATAGTTCAATCTGCATCTTCATTGATATGGTAGAAATTTCATCCAGGAACAAGGTTGCCCCATCGGCCATTTCAAATTTACCCTTTCTGGCATATTGAGCACCGGTAAAGGCACCCCGCTCATGCCCGAACAACTCACTCTCCATGAGATTTTCAGCAATAGCCCCACAATGAACGATTACCATTGGAAAAAAGCGTCGGGAGGAATTCATGTGAATAGCTTTAGCTATAAGCTCCTTACCCGTACCACTATCACCATTGATGATAACTGTAGAATCTGTTCCAGCTACTACTCTGACTTGTTCCAGGACTTTGAGAATACCTTCACTTTCACCAATGATATCCTCAACATTAACCAGGCTTTTAATTCGATCCTGGAGGGAAATGTTTTCCTGACTCAAGTGAATAGTTTTACTGGCGTTACGAATGATGTGAGTGATAGCATCTGGATCAAAAGGTTTGCATACATAATCATAGGCACCATCCTTTAAAGCCTGGACGGCAGAATCCACGGATGCAAAAGCGGTCATGATGATCACTACTGCTTCGTCATTGATGGATTTGATTCTGCGGTTTAACTCGAGCCCGTCCATACCTGGAAGCTTGATGTCAACCAGAATGATGTGAAAATTAAAAGCTTCAATTTTTTTCAGTGCGACTTTAGCATCTTCAGCAGTGTCAACAGAATAGCCATCTTCTATGAACCAGTTTGAGAGCGAATCACGCACTGAGAGCTCATCATCAACAATTAGAATGGAGAGATTATTGTCCATCTTCGGATCCTCCGTATGAAAGTTCAAAATTAAATTTTATTGAAGTACCTTTACCTGGTGCCGAGTCTACGTAAACTTTTGCATTGTGCTGCTCCAAAATGCCATAGGTTACAGCTAACCCCAGCCCTATACCTGACATTTCCTTCTTACTGGAGAAGAAGGGCTCAAACATATGCTCCTTGTCTTCAGCAGAGATCCCAATTCCATTGTCTTTGATTTCAATGGTGATATGCTGCATATCAGGATTATAACTTCGGTAGGTGACCAGACCATCTCCACCTTCGTCGACTGCCTCCAAGGCATTGGTTAACACGGCCAGGCAAGCTTGAATTACCTGATTACCATTGGCTTGGACCTGGTCTCTAGATGCTGAAAAATCTGTAACCAGTCTGACATCAGAGATTTGAAAACTGTGTTGAATAAGTCGTGCTGTTTCACCCAGCACCTCATTCACATTGAGAGAATCAAATTTTTGACTACTATCCATGGAAAAATTAAGCAGACCTTTAACAATGTTTCCACATCTGGTGGTCTCAGATTGAATCATATCAAGATGTCTTAAGACAGCTTCTCTTTTCTCTTCTGTGAGCTCTGGATTTTGGAGAATCCGGGAGACCAGCTTGGCATAGGTAAGCACACCGGCCAGGGGATTGTTAATTTCATGGGCTACAGATGATGATAGTCGGCCTAATGAAGCAAGGCGCTCGATCTGATAGATTTCATTTTGCGATCGAGCCATATCCTCGGATTTGGTTCTGACCATGTTTTCCAGGTCATTGGACCACTGATGCATTTCCCGATTACTTTGATTGATGGATTCCAACATGGTATTCAAAGCCATCCCAACCTGGTGGACATCTCTGAGTTCATTTTTGGCGACATCCACGCGAACTGATAGATTTCCAGCAGTTACGGATCGACTCACATCCACAATGCGCTTTAAAGGCCGATTAACCCATCGCTCAATGAAGAATAGAAGGGTAGCCATGAGCAGAAAGAGGAAGAGCATGATGATGCCAAAATATTCATAGAGAATGTTACTCAGGGCTTTATCCAGCTCCGTGAGAGGAAGTTTAATTTCCATGAAACCCAGGACTTCAGAGTCTTCGTTGGTCTGGTGGCAACCTGAGGAACGACACTCTGGTGTAGACATAATAGGAGATAAAACAATCATGGTACGACCCTCCGCACCCTGGATGTTATATACACAAGTTTCAGGCATACCCCATTGACCCGGATCCACGGATGAATGGCAATGCGTACATGGCAACATGGAATCCTCTTCATGGCCACCATTCATAGCACCGGGAGAGTGATGTTTGATGTCGCCCTCATCATTGAAAATGGTGATAGCACTGACCCCAGGTACTCCTTGAACTTTTGCAAGTGCTTCTGTCAGCTCTGCGTGGTCCTCACTAATCATGCTACTGCGGATTGTGTGATCAATTACCGTAGACATCCGCTTCCCAAACCTTTTGGTGACATTTTCGAGATAATTATTTGACATTGAGAATATGAGCCAGGCGAGAAATGCAAATAATAGCAAAGACATGGAGGACAACAGTATGACCAGATGGCCATAAAGCGAGTTGGGTCTTTTTAGGTTGTCCCAGATGGTTGCACGTTTTGTCTGAGTTGGTGAAAAATGTTTATCCCTTGAACTCATGTCCCCTCCAAATATGCTTCCTGAGCTTGCGTCGTGTGGTTAAGGGTGCAGAATATGTGCCAGTTAGCACATGTAGGCATGATTGTCGCTGATTTCTAGTAAGTATTTAGAGAGCTCATTTTTTGGAAGCTGGAATTTTCTTGTGAGCTGGAGCGACTTCTCATCCTCCGGTATTTGAACAAGGGTATTCAACTTTTCCAGATCTAAACGAGTTTGGGTAAGGTATTCATCCTTGGGATGATATTCCAGCCGGGTGGATCTTTCGGAGGATTCCAGTTCCACAAACCAGAGATCTTGTGCTGGTGTGAGATAGAGATGACTATCCGAAACATCATGAGCCAGGAAGAGTGGATTCGATTGGATGATCTGTCCTGGAACAGGTGTACGCAGATAGATAATACCATCTTCTAATTGCAGCCAGCTGAAACACTGATCCTCAACCAATGTGGTATTTATCTCCGGGGTAATTATTTTGTGCGCTGAGACGAACAAATGCCAGAGAAAGCCATCTATCCCCAGGCGAATCCGACGTTCACTCACACGCTTATACCAGAAATGGCGATTGATAAACTGAAGTCCTGGTGTGAACTCAGCTACTGATTCACCAGGATTTCGAATGGTTATATCAGAAGTATTATTCTGGGAAACCATAGTGCGGCAACCTCTCATCATTTCCTTATAGAAATCGCAAATGTCACAGTTTTGATTTAATGGACAGAGTTGATAGTCTACAGACCCTGCCTCCATCCAGATGCATTTTTTTGTGTCCATTGTAGTTCCGCAGCCTGTTTACTTGTCAATTCTGGGAGGGGAACCTGGGATGTTCCAGAAGGCTCCCCTCACAATTTGTCTCAGTGACCTGTAATACTAACTTTTTACAGCATCAATGAATTCACTCTGAAATTCTTCCCAAATCTCGGGGGACATTGACCCAAGCACCTGGTCTACTATCTCACCACCTTCCTGTAGCAGGACGGGTTGATCGTTCAGATTGTATTTGAGCTCTGCAAAAGCGAGTACATCGCGAAGTCGGGCATGTTCTTGTCGAATCCAGTCCTGTGCTTTTTCACCCATGATTAGCATGGATTTTTCGATGTCCCAGCGTTTGGGTTCCATATCAAACAGCCAATTCTCTGTGAATTCATTATTTGTACGCTTACTGAATATTTTCAAGGCTGATTTGTTGATAGATTTCAGTGTTCCGCTTACAGGTGAGTATATCTTTAAACTTTTTTCGTCTCCCATCAGGGTTGCGATATGTTCACCACGTTTTATAGTCTCACCACGGTGTATATTGAGTTTTAGGGTCACCGGTCCTGTGAGTGCAGTCAAAAAATCATCTATCCCAACTCTGATCTTTCCGGCGGTTTCCAAATACGCCCAGGTATGGGTCGCATCAAAATAAACTCCCCGGGGTAAACGAACTGCAGATAGGGAAAGCCTTGGCATTTCAGTTTCCTTGAGCAATCGCCAGAAGGGAATAACAACAATAAAAAAGCCGATGACGATGAGGTACTCAACACCTTTTGTAGAAAATATATTTAGATAGCTAAATCCATCCATGATTCCTTAACTCCTCTCAATGTTTTGGGATTTGACGACTTCTTCTATTGGGCGTAACACAGGTAAGCGATGTAAAACCCAACGAAATATCCATATCTCCAGGAATAGGACAGCAAAGGTGACTTCAAACTCCATCCAGGTTGGAATGTAGCGATCCACGGTCATCCAATTAAAACCGATGACTGATATATTTAGTCGGTTCAGGATAATTCCGATGAGTGTCATAAGTGAGGCGATTTTGATGATGAGGGGCTCGCCTGTTTTGACGCCCCTGATAAACAGAAACATGGGTATCATGACAAAGCCGATTATTTCAACAAGATACCAGGCTCCCCAGGATGTGAACAAATGGCTCAGATGATGACCATGGACCAGATCTAGGATCTTCAAAAACAAATACGCAAACATTGCCACAGAACATATTTTGGCAAGTCCACGCAGAATTTGATCATGGCTTTTATGATTACCCTTTGCCAACTGGTGGGAAAAAACACGATGGGTAATTGAACCCTCAAAGATGACCATAGATAGTCCAGCAAAAATACTGGATACGAAAAAGAGAATGGGGATGAATTCTGAATACCACAGCGGATGAATCTTGCCCTTGGCCATGAGAAATAGTGCCCCCAACCCAGATTGATGAAGGGTTGATAGGGTGATCCCGAATATGACTGCTCCAATAGTAAGACTTTTTAGTATCCTGCGTGCTCGCTCAGCACCAAGCCATTCAGCGATTGCCGGGGAAAATTCAATGAGCTCAGCCAGCATATAGAGCATAAAATGCCAGGCCACCAGGAATAGAACACTGCTGGTCCCAAAGGAATTGCCAATTATCGGGTTGATAACATTCCATGGGCGTCCTAAGTCCAGTAAAAGCGCTCCAGCATAAAATAAATAGGCCAGAAAACCATTGAGGACTGTGACTCTTACAATTGAGTGATACTTCTCCATTCTGAGGATGTAAACCATAAAAGTTAGCACATATGCCCCTCCGGCAAAGGCCACTCCGGTGACCACATCAAAACCTATCCATAAACCCCAGGGGACCTCCTGAGAAAGATTGGTAATTGAAGATAGACCTTTCCAGAACCTGATAATGATCAACACCAGACCGAGCAGGATGACAGGTACAGAAATAATATTGAAAGGGGTGAGCAGTTTCCCTTTAGGCTTTAATTCACCCAGTAGGAATTTCCAGCGATTCGTTTTTGGTTGTAGATCTTTGCTAAGAATGTGCTCACTCATTCTTCCACCTCCAGCTCATTGTTTTCAGGTTCACGTTTTGTGGCTTCTCTTAATCCGAGCAAGAGGGCAGGCCAGAGCACGAATACAGAAGGGACGCTATACAAGAAGCCTTTGGTCAGCTCTGGATATGGTTTGTGGTCCATACTTGTGTTAAATCCAAGTTCCTCGAAGGGAACAGGTGATATATTTAGCCAGGAGGTTCCACCTGCTTCAAACTCGCCATACACATGATCAACATAATTGCTGGGATCATCCAGGATTCTGCGATGAGCTTCTCTCAATATTTCACTACGTTTTCCAAAGATGAGAGCTTCTGCAGGACAGTTCTCCACGCAAGCTGGAATTTCACCCTCTGTTAGTCTGGAGAAGCACATCTGGCATTTACCGATCTTTGGATTGTTACTATCATACTCGAATTTTGGCATATTGAATGGGCAAGAGAGCATGCAGAAACGACAGCCCATACATTTGTCTCCATCCCAGGTAATGGGTCCCTCCTCATGCTTTTCCATTGCTTTGGTTAGACAGGCTGAGGCACAGGCGGGTTGGGCACAATGCATACATTGTTGTTTTGTATACACCTCACCAATACTGGTTTCCACGGCATTGATTACAGAGTATTGATCAGGTTTCAATTTTCGTTTTACTTCACTATCCGGATAATCAGAAGGTTCTGGCAAGCTGTTGGCAACGGCACAGGCAAACTCGCACTCCTGACAACCTTCACAGAGCGTGATATCATGCAGGATAGCATAAAACTCTTCAGAGTGAGACTCAGGTTTAGATTGGCCTAGTGCAGAAACACCGCTCAGGCTGGCGCCAGCGACACCAAGGGTTTTAAGAAATTCTCGTCGATCTATAGACATGCTGTATCCTCTCTTCTATAGGGAATTATTCAATACACACGACACTCAAGTATTTTCTTTGAGCTCAAGATTAGCTTGATCAAGAATGAGCTTTTGAAAGGAGCCCCAGAGGCCTCTACCCGCAAAAGCCATCGCTCCTTCAGCGATATCCCCTCCCTCTTGTAACAAGACAAGACCACTTACAGAATCTGGTGGAGCGAATGAGTACGCAAAGAAATCACGGATTCGAGACATTTCTGCTTTTAACCAGGTTGTTGTTTGTTGACCAAGATACAAACGCTTGGTCTCAAGTTCCCAGTTGCTGGGAGTCATTTCAACCAGCCAACCAGTTGAATAAGGATCACGATGAGTCATCCGCATGTTTTGAAGGGCCTCGGAATTGATCCCCCTGACCTTGCCAGACACAGGAGCAGAGATGACCAGCTTTTTTCCTTTGTGTAACATGGTGAAGATGGGGTCACCCTGTTTGACGGATGCTCCCTCCTCTGGAACCTGTATACCAGTAAGAATCCCCGTCAGACCATGCAGAAATGAATCCACGCCGACTCTGGCTCGACCATTGGTTTGCATATGTGCCCAGCTATGGGTTGGGCTGAAATATATTCCTGCAGGAATGCTCAAATTCTCCAATTTGAATTGATAAGCCTGCTTTTTTACTATGGGAGAAAGACTAAGAACGCGATTGCGTCGTATACCTTGATACCAGGATAACAAAATCGCGAGTGCTACAAAAAAAACGACGAGAAAGATGACCATAGTGAACCTCCTTTGTTGTTCACCTCATCTATTTCAATAGCGGTGCCAGAAAATATTACACCATATAAGCATATATTTAACAGCTAGATAGATGTGGAAACCTTTTTGGGGACAAAAAAATATAAGTGTATAGATATTCATCACACACACTTGGGTACCGGCCAAAACGTGTCTCACACCCATTCTTCTAGAGTGCTGAAAAATGCAACAGTTGTTTAGAATCCTTACAGCGCTGAAGGAAGAGGGAATATCAACATAGCATGATGATAATATTGATGTTAGTATGATTTATTAGGAATAATATTCCTTGAGAAGAATAAGAGAACACAATAATTAGCATGCCGATTATTGAATTATTGAATTATTGAATTTTTAAACACCTCTACCATCAAGTAAAACCATCTTCGAGGTAATAATGCAAGCATAACGAGCATAACACGGATGTAAAGTGAGAATAAACAATATAATGACCTTGTATATGTATGAGCAAATATCTGTTGAAAATGTAAACAGCTCCCATAGTACAGCTAATCTCTGCATGAGTTTAACAGCTCGAGGTGATTTTGACAAAATCACACATTTTGTTTGGGAGTTTAATTCTATCTCAGTTTAGATTCTTGGACAAAAAATTTGTTAGGAGAGTTCATCGTGCGACAGTTTATCATCATTCTTGTAACTGCCAGTGTCTTGTTTGGCTGGGGAAAAAACGGGCATCGGGTTATCGGTAAAATTGCTGAAGAGAATCTTACACCCCAAGCGAAAGAGCAAATATCACAATTATTGGGACACACTGATCTTGCTAGCATAGCAAATTGGGCAGACGAGATTAAATCAGATCCTGCCTGGGATCATTCACATGACTGGCATTATTGTACCATCCTTGAAGGCCATGAATATGAAGGTCCAGAAGCAGGTGGTTACGCCGTAAAGAAGGTGACTGAATTTACCTCCTTGCTTAAAAAAGGTACGCTAGGGACGAAGGATCAACTTGATGTCTTTCGTTTTATCGTTCATATCGTTGGAGATTTACATCAACCACTCCATGTCGGTAATGGGACTGACAGAGGTGGAAATGATGTGAAAGTGACCTGGTTTTGGGATGAGACCAATCTGCATAGAGTCTGGGATTCCCAAATGATAGATGGTATGCAATACAGCTATACAGAATATGCCCAGCAGATTCAGCTTGGTCTATCCGAAGCCGATAAGCAGTCCATGCTCGATCCAAACGTCTTAAGCTTTGTAAATAACTCCCGCGCCGTTCATGACCAGGTCTACGATATTGGTGAGGGTAAACTGTCATACGAATATGTGTACAAAAATAGAGAATTGATGGAAGATCGGCTGATGAAGGCAGGTTACCATCTCGCAGCTATTCTGAATGAGATTTTTTAAATAAATGATACACCTGCGTCACTCAATCCAATTATTTATTTCAACATGTCTTTTGTTGGGGACAATATTTGGAGCATCACCCAATTCAACAGAAATAGAGAAAAAGTTTAAGCTAGTTCTAGATGGGAAGGCAGAGCAGGATTTTACCGTAGGTTTAGCTCTGGGTGCAGGTGCTGCCAAAGGCTTTGCTCATATTGGAGTATTAGATGCTCTAGAAAAAGCAGGTATCAGGATTGATATGATTGCTGGCAGTAGTATGGGTGCCATCATTGGCGGTGGATACGCAGCAGGTCTCAGTGTTGATTCATTATCAGATGTTGCATTGAATTCGGACTGGTTAGATGTATTGAATCTTCTGGATCCGGTTTTCCCAACCAGGGGGTTTATTGATGGTCAAAAAATTCATGCTTTTCTCGATGAATTATATCATCATCAAAACATAGAAGATTTAGCTATTCCATTTGCAGCTACCACAGTTGATATCCTGAGAGGTGACTTATTTGTCCTCAATGAGGGCAATCTGGCCAACGCCGCCCGGGCCAGCTCGTCCATTCCCATCATCTTTAACCCCCTGGCCATTGATGATCAGGTTCTGGTTGACGGCGGTATGATTGATCCGGTGCCAATAGATGTCGTTCGATCCATGGGCGCTGACTATATCATTGCAGTGAACGTGCTGGCATTTTCTGAAGACCATATGGATAAACCAGCCTTCCAGTATATGAACGCAAATGAATTAAAGAATAGCCGCTCCATCTGGCGACTCCCAAAAGCTGATGAAGCCTGGTACCAGGCAGGGAAGCCAAATATGGTTGAGATCGCCCATGAAACAGTCATTCTTTCCATGGCATTGATTGCAGCTAATCAAGTGGAGTTGGCTAACCCCAATATGATTATCAATGTGAGCACCGGTCTGGCGGCCTGGAATTTCCTGGAAGCAGAAATTGCCATCCAAAAGGGTTATCGAGAAACCATCCTGCAATTGGAGCTGGCTAAACAAAAACACTAGAATCTCTGTCTGCCTGCAATATTAGTCACAACTTTTATTCAGGTTTTAGTTGACTCAGTCAATGGTCTGTTGAAATTAAATCCATGCGAAAAACACCCTTCTTCAAACACGCAATGAAGATATGGATCATCCTCCTCATTCTGAGTGTGATGTGGTCATGTAGTTTTTTTGGTGACCGGAAAAAGGGTCAATACATTCCTGTGGAATTTGATCTTCAGAAGGAAGTCGGACCCTTCGAGGGTCTTGGCGCCAATGTTCCTCTCAGTTTTTACAGTCGTAGGATGAAAGTGCTCCAGACCTTCAATGAGTTGGGTATCAAATATATCCGTGTTAAACGTGAAGATGAAAATTGGGATGATATTCTGGCTCTACGTGCTTCAACGTCACGCCTTGGAATTAAATGGATTTACAGTCTGGATGCTATCCCTATTGAATTCCTGGATGACTATGGGAAACTAGCTGATGTGAAAGGCTTTGCAGGTTGGTGGGCAGAGGAAGTGGATGAGCTGCTCTATCAAGATGTCCCGGCTGATTATATTGAACTATTAGATACTCCCGATATACTTAGAGGAGATTCCCTGGCCCTCACCTCCGACTTGTTTAACGAATTGATTCATGCTACTCGTACTGAACTTGATCTGCGTGATTTTCAGAATGTAGAAATAGTGGGACCGGGACTCTCGTCCCCTGCTTATGGCGGCGACCTGGAAACCTGGTATATGGATCTTGATCAAGCTGGTTTTGAAATATTACCATTTTGGACAGTTCAGAGCTGGGAAAACAAGCTTGAAGGTGGTCAGGTAGGTCCTGCATTGGGGAACTTCTTTGAATACCTGGATCGGATTGAATCGAGGAAACCGCTTTTGGTCACTTCATTTGCTACCTCTGAGACAAAATTTAACGATATCCAGTATCCAGATCCCAATCAGTACGACCTTTTGGGAAACTTGAATACATTTGAAACATATTACTACAGTGCAACATTCACTTTACCATACGCATTGCGGGTTTATTCCAATACCTTAGATTTATTAAAACATAAACAAGTCGTGCCTTTCCTCTATCAACTTTATGATGCTCCTGCTGATGTGAAATACAAAAAAAGATCCTGGGGACTGTTGGATCTGAATGGGGGCGAGAAACCTGTATTTTCTGTGCTATCTCAGCTGATGAAAAGGGTTCCCAAGCAATCGACAATCATTGCAACCCTCGATCCGACTCAAGATGGATTAAATGCCCTGACCTTCAAGAATTCAGAGGAAGTGCTCGTTACAGTATTAAATGAAGGTCTGGAGTCTAAATCTATCCAGGTAAGTCTGCGGGGAGTAGATCGCAGATTGGAAATTAAGAGCGCTGAAATTCACTTTGCCCTTAATATCTTTCCTCCTGAGCAAGGTAAAAAAGATATTGTCCAAACCGAAGAGCTGGAACTAAAACTACGTTCCGACGGCCCCAACGACAGCTACGTGTTTACTCTGATGCTCAAACCTCAATCCATTTTTGCAGGTGTATTTCAATACAAATAGGGTCCCCCAGCCAATTCAGGCTGATTATTCATCATTCCAAATGAAAGTATCTTGAACAATTCTACCAAGTTGGTCTAGATTGAGCGTGATATGGATAAATTGACTGCCAGGAAGATATTCAGGTTTTGGTTACCTCTTGCTGGGACATGGCTCATGATGTCCCTTGAGGGACCCTTTATTGCAGCCATTATTGCCCGTCTTGTAGACCCAAAATTCAACCTGGCTGCCTACGGTGTTGCCTTCTCATTTGCCCTCATTGTGGAAGCACCGGTTATCATGATGATGACTGCCTCCACATCGCTGGTCAAAGATTACAAATCACTGCGAAAACTTCGTCAATACACCTGGATATTGAATGGCTGTATAACTGTGGCCATGCTGATTCTCATCATACCAAAGATATTCTTTTTTATTACCCTGGACTTAATTGGGCTTCCAGAGAATGTGGCGCATTTGACCCATGTCGGCACCATCATCTTATTGCCCTGGCCTGCGGCCATTGGCTTCCGCCGATTCTATCAGGGCGTATTGATCCGGAACCATGCAACTCGACGGGTTGCTTATGGAACCGTCATTCGCCTCTTTTCCATGGTCTCAACTGCACTTGGTCTATTTGTTTTCACCAAACTCCCAGGTGTATATATCGGTACGGCTGCATTGTCGGTGGGTGTAAGCGTTGAAGCGATTAGTACTAGAATCATGGTCAGGAAAATTTTACACAGGATCAAAACAGCCCAGGATGCGGAAGAAGAACAAGTAGAATCTGCCGTGCCACTGACCTTCCAGTACATTAATAAATTTTATTACCCTTTGGCGCTGACATCCATGCTCACACTTGGTGTTCATCCACTGATTACCTTTTTTATTGGCAAAAGTCACATGGCTCTGGAATCTCTGGCTGTCCTGCCTGTGGTGAGTTCATTCGTATTTTTGTTCAGAGGAGTAGGACTCTCATTTCAGGAAGCGGCTATTACCATGCTGGGGTCCAATAAAGAGAATGATAGAGTGATCTATAAATTTGCCGCTGTTTTAGGACTTACTCTTGCTTCAGCACTTATTATCACTGCCATTACACCACTGTCAAAGTTATGGTTCTCAAATGTGAGTGGGCTGAGCGCAGAATTAACTGGATTAGCCCTGACACCCCTGCTCATCATGGGACTATTTCCAGCCTCAACGGTATTGATTTCCATGCAGCGGGCTATCCTGGTTAAAGGGGGGCAGACTAGTCCTATAACAAAAGCCACAATTATTGAAGTTTTGACCATTATTAGTGTTCTATACATCAGTATTATTCATTTATCTGCAGTAGGTGTGGTGGCAGCAGCTTCAGCCTTTTTGTCAGGACGATTGGCAGCCAATACCTACCTGTATTTTAAAACGAGATGAGCGATATCCATCAAATTGTTATAGTGGATAGTTAGAACTCCATAGATAAGACCTTGATACCTTTGCTGATAGAACGTATTTTCGCCATGCCAAACCGTGAAAATCTGGAAGACCTCAGAAAGGACGCACAATTAAAGCGAGATTGTGGCCATTTGTTAAATCCGGGCTAATTCTAATGTTACTGGCATTTCAAATTGTTAGTTGTTCTAGTGGAACTCCTTCGAATCCAATTGCCAGAAATGGGATTCTTGATCTTCGGGATCATGAATTCATCAGTCACCTCCGGCTAGATGGTGAATGGAGATTTGTCTGGCGGGACACAAGCACTTCAGGTATTGCACCTTCTGATGACCATATAAATATCGAGGTCCCTGATTCCTGGAAGGGCTATCGCTATAGTGGGGTGAAGCTTCCTGGACATGGTGCCGGAAGTTATTTTCTCACTATTCTCATCCCGGAACGATCTGAATCATATGCTATAAAAATCTCAACAGCTGGCACAGCCTACAATCTATTTGTTAACGATGATCTTGTGGGAAGTGTGGGTATCTATTCTGTCGATTCAAGTATGTCTCGGCCACTGTATGAACCAAAAATATTCAATCTTGGCCCCCTCTCAAATCAATTGACGCTGAGATTCGATGTATCCAATTATGATCATCGACTGGGAGGACTCTGGGAGTCCATTACCTTTGGGACGACTGAAGAAATTTACGAATATCGGGAAAAACAGGTCGCCATGGCACTGTTTATGTTCGGAACCATTTTTGTCATGGGTATTTATCACCTCGGTGTATTCTCATTAAGCACCCGCGGGACGCCTGCCCTATATTTTGGAATTTTCTGTTTAATTATCGGATTGAGAACCCTGACCACCGGTGAAATATTCATCCACCAAATCTGGCCGTCCCTTTCATGGCAAACGCTGATCAAACTTGAATATCTCACATTTTTCACAGGCATCCCCATTTTTTTCCTGTTTGTGCGCCAGCAGTTCCCAGATGAACTCAATGCGCGGGTCAGCCATGCCGTTGTTGGAATCTCATCCCTGTTCGTGTTATTGGTTCTGTTTACCCGGGTGGACACATTTTCAGCATCATTGACTTACTTCCAACCCCTGAGTCTAATCATTATGCTATATGTCATCTATGGTCTTGTCCTGGCATTTATCCGTGGTGAAGAGGGGTCTACAATGGTCCTGGTGGGATTCCTGACCCTCGTAATCACTTTCATGAATGATATGCTTTATGTGGCAAATGTCCTGCATACTGGTCATCTCATCTCACTTGGTCTATTGATTTTTATTTTAACTCAGGCCTTCTTGATTTCGATCCGCTTCTCAAAAGCATATACCACGATTGATCTTCAACGTACCAAACTTGAGCGAACCAATACAGCCTATCAGGCTGAAATTGAAAGTCGAAAATCAGCCGAACAGGAAGTACTTCAGCATAAGGAAAATCTTGAGGAATTGGTTGAGGACCGTACTGCTGAATTGCAGATAGCCAATAAACGTCTAGAAGAATTATCCCGAGTTGATGGCTTAACCGGAATAGCCAATCGCCGTCGTCTCGATGAAGAACTGGATCGCGAATGGAAACGTATGCTCCGTGAAAAACGTCCCCTCAGTGTGGTGCTGTGCGATATTGACCACTTCAAGCTCTACAATGATACCTATGGTCATCAGGGTGGTGATGAATGCCTCATTCGCGTAGCCAATGCCATAAAAGATTCCGTTAACCGACCTGGTGATTTAACAGCCCGCTATGGTGGCGAAGAATTTTGTCTGGTTTTGCCAGAAACCAGTGGTATAGGAGCCATGAAGATTGCAGAACTGGTCCGGAAGAATGTGTTTGAGCTAAATATGGAGCATAAATCGTCACCCATGGCCGAGGTAGTTACACTCAGTTTAGGAGTTGCTACACTTATCCCGGATATTGGAAGCCATCCCAGTGTTTTACTGGAAGCTGCTGATAGAGCGCTTTATCAGGCTAAAGGCAATGGTCGCAATAGGGTCGAGCAAAATCTGATCGAGGCACCAGACTAATTGTAGCAGCATCTTGTTATTTGCCGATTTTCTTTATTCGAGAACTTTCCACTCAAAATCCCACTTCCATTTATCAAAATACAGGTTACCACCTGACCACTCGACTTCACCCCTTTGACTATCTACGGTCTCTGAGCGAAAATGTTGCTTGGCGGGAGTAAAGGGCTGACTGATGTCATCATTAAAAATAATCCGATAGCTATCCATACCACTGAGATAGAACCAGTGAAGCTGGGGATCACTGCTTTTCCGTAAACCATAGGTGACATCCATTGGAACCCAGCCATAGGGCTCAAAATAGATCATCCCCCAATCATGCATGCTGTCATCAGGTGGTTGCAATTCCCAGCCCGATTGCCAGCGAGCGGGTATGCCACTGATTCGACAGAGCGTGATGAAAAACAGGGTCTGTATACCACAATCACCATGATGATTCTGGAGGGCATACTCAGGAATACAGGGGATGCTGGAATATTCTCTGGCAGATGCCCAGGGTGTATTGTTATCAACCCAGGCGAAGAGGAGTTGGGCTTTGAGGTAAGGGTTTTGTTCATCTCCCACAATCTCTTGTGCCAGCGCTTTCAGATCCTCTGTAAAAACGATGTGGGGAGCATCCTCTTCGAGATACTTGCTCAAACTTACTTTATCTTTTATCCTGGTGACCTTATCCGCATTAATCGCCTGGAAAACGCCATGGGAGGTAAACTCATATTCGACTGAAAATATTGTGGATTCACCAGCTATTGCCGGTTTCTCCATATACACGGTTCGTTGTAGAGCATCTTGATCTGCCAACTGGTGTTCAAGTGGTAAAGTTTGAATCAGATCTATGTTCACCTGACGACCCTCAATATAGCGGGGGTAGGGTATCCAGCATTTGACCATCTCACCAGACGGGACTTCATCTGCCAGGACTTCCACACTCTGTTTGATGTGCAGTCGTTGTGGTTCTACAAAAAGTTTTTGTGAGTTGTTGGCTGCCTTGATAATCTGAGCATTGTGAACATCCAGGATCAGCTTGGCTCCTGAACCTGAGCTGATTTCGTCCTCGGGATGTTGAGCGATCCAGATCTTTTTCATATCAGCGTTGATTCGGAAGAGATTGCGGCCTGCATAGGTGAAATAACGCTTTTCTCCATCGATAATTTTAAACTCCAGAGATTTCTCAGTATCCCAGCGCTCCATGTCTGCCGCAGTCACCTCGGGATAATATTTTTTGATATAGCTCAAAACTTCTTCTGGAGTCTCAGTAAAATCAGCTTTTACTCGGCTCAAGCGTTCTTGTTCAAAGGTGTAAATCTGGCGATCCTGTTCTGATAGCGTTGCTTCATCCAGATATTGAGTGATCAATTGAGTAGCTGCTGTAAATTCTCCATTCCTAACGGCCCGATCTATTTGGTCCTTCATAGTTATTGAATCCTCAATCATATTTTGACTACTGCACATACCAATTACTCCCAAAGTCAAAACTATGAGTCCTAACTTCATGTAGCTCATTTTTCCTAGCATACCTTATCCCCAAATTTTTAGAAATTCTGATGGCAAATATATTGATTGAGAAACGATTACCCTAACTATTGATCAGGTTGTTTTCCAGCTTCAAAAGGCTCCAAGCCATTATAAATAGCATTGTAGGTAGCAGATAGAACATCATCCAGTTCCATGTCAGCTATGGTTTCAGCGCGGATAATCGGTTGAAAACGAACGATGATAGGACCTGGGTTTAAATGCAAAGACTCTTTGTTCTTAATGTTAAATACACCTGAAAAGGACATGGGTACGATATGGGCCCCACTTTCTTTGGCAAAACGAAAAACAAGGCGCTTAAATGGGGTAAGCTGACCATCCTTTGATCTTCCACCCTCAGGGAGAACCACAATGGGGAAGCCTTCCTGAAGTTTCTGTTTGGCCAGATTAAAACTTTTCAGCGAGGCGCGGATGTTTTCTCTTCGGATAGGGATATTTCCCATCCGTTTCACCAGGGAACCATATACGGGGTAGTTTGTATGATTCTCGGCGAGCATCCCGACATAGTATTCTGGAACAATTGCTTTTAGAAGTGGGAGATCCATGAGGCTGCTATGGTTAGCCATGAATATGAGGGGTTCTCCTGTAGGCAGAGCCTCGGCATACTCAATCTGTAAATCACAATTTAATATCTTAAACAGCACTAAGGTGCGACGTCGAATCCAGGCATCATAGGTTTGAGGTGGTTGAAAGTAGGATCGAAAAAATAGAATCAGAAGGACGGGGCCATAATAAACCCAGCCAATTGTCCAATAGTAGAGGGATAGTAGTGCTCTCATTTCCAGAAAACATCAATTGCTTGTTTCAAACAATTGACCTCCAGGGGGGTAGTTCCCATGAGTTCACCATCTGGTGTCAAAACTTTGGGGATGTTTGTTTCAATCCGAATTTTACTGGCCTGGAAACAATCCACCTCTTCCATATGGATATGCTCACCAGTGATGATCTTGGGAAAACTCCTCATCAGACCGATTCTACTCTTGGGTCCCAGGATGGTTATATCCAGCAGACCATCATCAGTTTTAGCAGCAGGAGCCATGAGATAATTACCAGTATAACGGGAATTTGAGATTTCTACAAACACGTTTTCTCTTTCGATGAGCAGACCATCTAGATCCAGTTTGACCTGGAAGGTTTTTAATCGCAGAATATGATAGAAACTCCCCAGGGTATATGAAATACTTCCCAGGGATTTCAGCTTATTTGCTGTGGCAACAATATCGGCCACCAGACCAACACCCAGGATGTTCAAGTAAAACCAGGTTTGTCCCTCGTTGGCAAACTGTCCCACATCAAATTTTTGAGTCTTTCCTGCTTTAATGATGTCTAGAGCAGGTTTCCAATCATGGTCATGTAATTCCATATCTTTAACAAAAGCATTGCTTGTTCCCACCGGAATTACACCGATGGGTATGCGCACAGGAGAATCATTCCCAAAGTAACCGTTGATAACCTCGAACAGAGTGCCATCTCCCCCAGCCGCAATAACAGCGCCATAATGACTAAAGTCAGCTTCTTTCACTAATTCTATCCCATGACCGTGGTGGTCTGTGATCAGAATGTCACTGGCTAAGTCAATTTCCTGAAGGTATGCTTCAATCTGAGGTAAAAGTTTACCGGCCCGTCCGCGGGCAGCCCATGGATTATAAATAATGAGATTTTTCATCGGATCCGTTCATTCATTTTTTTACAAGATAATCGATTCAATATAGTTGAAAAAACGTTTCATCTTTGCAGATATTTCAGTGAGATGGCAAGATGCAGGACTTGATTGTAGTGGGCTCTTCATTTAGTTTTCATGGCTCCATCAACTCTGATGAAGCAAGCTTGATTTAAACGAAGGAACAACAATGGATCTACAAACAATACTTTCTGGTATTGACGTCAGAGCTGATTGGATCGGTCTGCGTTATGTAAAGGAAAATACAGGATTTCGACTGGTCAGGGATGGAAAACCCGAGACCAATACAAGAGAATCAAAGCAAGGTGTCATGGTAGAAGTACTGGTAAATGGCCAGTTCGCCTACTATGGAACCAGCCGTCTCGATAAACCTGGTATACAGGCTGCTGCCGAGCGTGCTGTTAAGTTAGCGACTGCAGCTTCCAAATTTAGCCTGCACTCCTTTGGTATTGAGGCCCGACCTGTGGCGAAGGGGAGTTACAGTTCACCCTTTCAAACTGCCGCTGATGCATTCTCTCCAGGAGAACTATCAGATTTACTTATTAAGGCGACTGCAGAATTAAAAGTCTCAGATAAAGTGGTTACCACCAATGCCATGGCACGAACTGTGGAAACTGAATCTCATTTTGTAGCTTCAAATGGAAGCGATGTCGAACAGAAATATCTCATGGTCTCAGCAGACTATTCTGCTATCGCCCATGAAGGCAGCGTGACACAAAAACGGACCGATGGTGGTCTATTGGCCAAAAGCTATCAGGCCGGTATGGAAGTATTCAATGAAGCTGATGTGCTGGCACGCTGTCGCAATATCGGTGCAGAATCGGTTGAACTGCTCACAGCTGAAGAGTGTCCTACAGGCACCATGGATCTCATCCTGGCCCCTGACCAGATGATGCTGCAGATTCACGAAAGTGTGGGTCACGCTTTGGAGATTGATCGAATTCTCGGTGATGAGCGGAATTATGCGGGATGGAGTTTTGTCCGATTGGAAGATTTTGGTAAGCTGCAGTATGGTTCGCCCCTCATGAACATCACCTTTGATCCCTATGTGGAGGGTCAATTTGCCTCTTATGCCTATGATGATGGCGGCTTGAAAGCTGAGAAGGAGTTTCTTATCAAAGATGGTCTCCTGATTCGCGGTCTGGGTGGCATGGAGAGCCAATTACGCTCTGGCATAAATGGTGTGGCCAACTTCAGGGCCAGTTCCTGGAACCGTGCTCCCATTGATAGAATGGCCAACCTCAATCTGGAACCAGGCAATTCAACTCAGGATGAGATGATTGCATCTGTTGAGAAGGGTGTCTTTATGACCTCCAATCGATCCTGGTCCATTGATGACTACAGAAACAAATTTCAGTTCGGTTGTGAATATGGAAAGCTCATTGAAAACGGGAAACTGACCAAAACGGTTAAGAATCCCAATTACAGAGCCATTTCAAATCCATTCTGGCGCAGTCTGAAAATGTTGGGCAATAGAGCCACCTTTGAAGTTTATGGAACTCCATTCTGTGGTAAAGGTGAACCCAATCAGATCATTCGTGTCGGACACGCCAGCCCATTGTGTCTGTTTGATAGTGTGGAAATATTCGGTGGGGCTTAAACGCTGCCCAAATGCATCTGCAATTCTAACAGCTGATAATACTTATTGAGGTACCATATGGAAAAATTATTTAAACAAATTAACCAGACAATTATGGCTGAGCTCCGCGATGGAGAATATTTGGGGCTAGGTTTTGGAGGCGAGCAATCCACCTTCACTCGCATCAATGCAGCTAAAGTCAGACAAATAGGCAATGTGGATGAAGCCGATCTCGGTTTCAATCTCATTCTTAATGGCCGACGAACCACTGGCAGCATCTCGCTTTCTGGTGATCTGGATGAAGATCTCAGCCGAGCCAGAGGAGAACTGGAACGATTGAGAGCTGAAGTCGTTCAGCTTCCTGAAGATCCTTATCTGGTGCTTCCTGAAAGCAAAGAAACCAGTCGCAGTGAAAAGCATGGCAATCTGCCTGACGCCGAATCGATTCCTGAAATACTATTGCCTGCCATGGGTAATGTAGATCTCACAGGAATTTGGGCATCTGGTCGTGTTTATCAGGGCAATGCCAATTCAGCAGGTGGATATCACTGGTTTGCTTCAGATTCGTTCTCACTGGATTATTCACTCATTACGCCTTCCGAAAAAATGGTCAAAGCAACCTATGCAGGCACTGAATGGGATCAGAAGGCCTATGAGGCGTTTCTAGCCGATTCGATTACCAAGCTGGAACTCATGTCTCTGGCGCCTAAGAAGATCGAACCTGGCGATTACAGGACCTTTATTGCAGCAGCTGGTGTATCTGATATTCTGTCTATGTTCTCATGGGGTGGAGTTTCTGAGGCTGCGATTCGTCAGAGTGAGAGCTGTTTGGGAAAAATGCGCAATGAAAATGTCAAATTGAGCAGTTTGTTCTCTTTTTCAGAAGACTTTAGCTCCGGTTTTGCCCCTCGTTTTAACGGAAATGGGGAAGTGGCTCCTGAAAAGACCACCCTCATCGCTGGGGGTGAACTCACCAATACTCTGGTCAGCACCAGAACGGCCAAGGAATATGGTGTTGAATCGAATTTTGCATCAGAGGGTGAGAGTATGCGCGCTCCCTCAATGTCAGCAGGCTCATTAGAGGAGTCTGACGTTCTGGAAGTTCTGGGTACCGGTGTGTATCTCTCAAACCTCCATTATTTGAATTGGAGTGATATGATTGGTGGGCGGATTACTGGTATGACTCGCTATGCCTGTTTCTGGGTGGAAGATGGCAAAATTGTGGCTCCCATTGAGAACATGCGTTTTGATGATAGTATTTACAGCTTTCTGGGTGAAAACCTGGAAGCAGTTGCTGAGAAGTTGCAAATCAACCCTGATGTTGGAACCTATGAAGGACGGGAACTCAGTGCTATCGTTTGTCCTGGGATTTTGCTAAAATCATTTTCATTAACCTTATAGGTGCCTATGCCCGAATCCACATCTAAACATCGCTATTTACTGATTGTCAATCCAGAGGCCGGAAGTCGCTCTACCATGAAAGCCCTGCCAGAGATTGAACGTCTCATGCGGGAACGCCAGGTAGAATTTGAATTCCACTTTACGAAAGAACGTGGTCATGCTACAGAATTGGTGAAGGAAGTTGGCTCCGGATTCGATGTGGTAGTTTCGGTGGGGGGAGATGGCACGATCAATGAGATTGTGAATGGAATGCCAGATATTGATAAGCCTATGGGGATTTTGCCCATTGGTACCGGTAATGATTTTGCTAGGAGTTGTTCAATAAAAACAGGTGATCTGGAATCTGCGGTGGATGTACTGCTGGCCCACGATGTTAAAAAGATTGATGTGGGGGAAGTGAATGGCCGAAGATTTATCAATGTCATGGGTCTGGGCTTTGAAGGGAGGGCAAATGATATAGGGAAATTGTTAGCCTTTCTGCATGGCACTCCAAAATACCTTATCGCTATTGGAGGTACCTACCTGACATACCGACGTATGCAGCTGGAAATCATGTTTAATGATGTGATCATTGACGAAAAGGTTTTTCTACTCAGCATTGGTAATGGATGGAATGTGGGTGGTGGATTACAATTGACTCCAAAAGCAGTTTTAGATGATGGTGTCTTTGATGTAGGGTATCTGCAAAACATCACTCGCTTCAGGATTCTTCAAGTATTTTCCAAACTATATGATGGTACAATTGATACGGTTCCAGAAGTTGAGATGTTTCAGACCAAGGAATTGTCAATTAGAAGTGATCGACCTATACCGGCCCATATAGATGGTGAATCATTTGATCCGGTCCAAAAGGAGTTTAAAGTAAGTTTGATTCCAAAGGCCATAGAGATCATTGGAAATTGGTCAGCGGATTCGAGATTTAATTGATAGATTATGCAATAACCATATAGGATCAGAGGTGATTTTAATGAAACGTTTATTTATCGTAACAATGGTGTTGGTAGTAGTAAGTAGTATGCTTATCGGCCAAGAGTTAAAGCCATATACCATGGGTGCGCAGAGTTCCGAAGCGCTGGATGTGGTTCGCGAAAAGACCAGTCGGGCACTTGTGGCTGCTGGTTTTACTATCCTGGGTGAATATCAACCTGCTATGGATGAAATGAGATGGGTTTACGTTGTTAATTCCTCTGAGATGATCGAGGCTGTTCAAGAAATTGGTGAATTAGCGGGATTTGCTGCCGCCCTACGGGTAGGTCTCACTGTTGAAAATGACACTGTAAATATTTCATATACAAACCCCATCTATCTGGGGAATGCCTATTTCCAGAAGAATTTTTCAGATGTTGAAGATAAATTTCTCATGGTTCAGGATAAACTGAAGCA
Organism: Fidelibacterota bacterium; assembly: GCA_013202495.1. Lineage (GTDB taxonomy): Bacteria > Fidelibacterota > UBA8477 > UBA8477 > JABMPR01 > JABMPR01. The sequence goes on from JABMQQ010000028.1 coordinate 28,192, forward strand.
AGCCATGGCTGAATTAGGGACGGTAAAGGATGAAGCTTTTGGTGCAGAAGAGGGTATGACACCAAAAGAAATTAGTAAGTATCATTATATGTTCGGTATGGAATACTTCCAGGATGTGGTTGAGCTCACTAAATTTTCCAGTTATTCCGTGGGGAAGAGCATTATTGAATCCAAAATATCTAAAGGTGGAGACACAAAGCTTGTCTATGCCTATGAAGTGCCAGGTCAGGATTTAAAACTTTATGGTATTGCCTTGAGTGGGGAAACTGGTGAAGAACATTTCCTACCCATTATTGATATCAGCACGCCAAAGCATACGGCGTTCTTGCCCTACGAAATACTTCTGAAGGGAAATACTGCTATCATGATGCATGGTCGCTATCGGATAGCTCTGGCTTTCCCTGATCTGACCATGACTACCTTTTCCAAAATTATGTCTACTCCTCGCAATATTGAAGACTTGATGCGTTCAGTTACTGAGTAGACCAATATTATATTTCACTCGATAACCTGCCTCGTTTTGGATTCAAAACGGGGCAGGTTTTAAATGGGGACATAATTATGCAATATACAACACTGGGAAAACGTGGACCAAAGATCTCTACAGTCGGATTTGGAGCCTGGGCCATTGGTGGGATGAACTGGGGACCTACAGATGATGAGGTTTCGCTAAAGGCTCTCCACATAGCTATGGATGAAGGCGTTACCTTTATTGACACAGCTGATGTATATGGCTTTGGCCATTCAGAGGATCTCATTGCTAAAGTCTTAAAAGAACGTGGAAAAGGTGATCTCATCATTGCCACCAAGGCAGGGAATGACTTTTACTATGCCGGCCAGGAAACCGATAACGGTTATGGTGCCATCCAACAAAACTATAAAAAGGAATATCTCATTGAGGCAGCTGAGAAAAGTCTTAAGCGTCTCGGTGTGGAAACTCTGGATATTCTGCAACTCCACAGCCCCGATATTGAAAAACTGGAGTGGGATGACCCCTGGGAGGCATTGACCAGGTTGAAGGAGCAGGGCAAGATTCAACATGCCGGACTCTCCATTCAATCTTTCAAAGAGTCGGAGCAGGCCTACCTCCTTGAACGACATCAGGATCTACTGGATGTGATCCAGGTTCGCTATAACCTGCTAGAACGCAAGGCTGAAAAATTGCTCTTCCCTGAAGCCCTTAAATATGGAGTCGGTGTGATCGTCCGCATTCCCATGCTGTTCGGATTGCTCAGTGGAAAATTTGATCGTAAAAGTGTCTTTGAAGGTGACGATCATCGACGATTTAATCTGGATACAGAGAAGTTGGATAGCTATCTCACTAAAATGGAGTCCATGGACAATTTATACGACCGCTATGCAGAATGGAGCCCGGCTCAAATTGCTTTACGCTTTGGAATTTCCCATCCTGCCTGTCATGTATCTATTCCTGGTGGAAAGACACCTGATCAGGTCAAAGAGAATTGTGGTGCTTCGGATATGCCTGAAATCACATTGAAATAATTGAGGGAAAAAGTGGGGATTAAAAACAATAAAATCTTTATCACTGGTGCCAGTACCGGGATCGGGAGACAATTGGCTTTAGATTATGGCAAAGCTGGTGCCGAGTTGTGGCTCCTGGCAAGATCCGAAAGAAAATTAACCGATCTCGCAAGAGAAATTCAGAAGGCAGGTGGACAAGCCCATATCCTGATCTGTGATGCCACAGATGAACCAGTCTTCCTCAAAGCACTGGGGATTGCTCAAGAGGAATCCGGTGGTTTTGATCTGGTGATTGCCAATGCGGGCTGGGGTGGCAGAATGCAGTATCCTGGAGACAAAAATATAGAAGTTCTGAATCAGGTTATTGATTTAAACTTTCGGGCCGCGACTCAAACTTTGGAGTTTTTCGCAAAGTTTATGGTGATTGCAAGACATGGTCATCTCGTTGGAGTCTCCAGTATTGCAGGTTTCAGAGGTGCTCCCAGCGCTGCGGCTTACAGTGCCACCAAGGCTGCTTTAATTTCCTATCTCGAATCACTCCGGTTCTCGTTGAGTCCCTTTGGAGTTTTTGTGACTGATATTCGGCCTGGTTTTGTGAGAACCCCCATGACAGATAGGAATGTGGTCCCCATGCCTTTCCTCATGGAAGTGGATAAGGCCAGCCACAAAATCAGAAGAGCTATCGCGAGAAAAAGAAAACGATTCACATTCCCCTGGCAAATGGCAGTGTTTCTCCATCTCGTAAAAGCTGCTCCCGACTTTCTCTATGATTGGGTAGCAGGTCTCACATTTGGAAAACAGGCTGTGTCGGGTCGCACAGGTAAGGCAGAATCGAACACCCCTGCTTAGACAAACCTAGACTGTGTGCTTAGGGTGGTTCGACGAAGGGGACTAGCAAAATTACGAGTGAGTTAACAAAATCCCGGGGGCAAAAACACGATGAATTAGCGCCCTATTGGGCTTCAGGTCTATTTGTTTGTGGAGCAACAGGTCTAGCAACTGTATGGATAAATCTGGGGCAATTTTGGTCTGGCTATGTTTTGGATATGGTGGGTCCGGCCTGGAATTACATTTTGATTAGAGGACTATTTACAACATACACTCAAAATGTATGGACACGATTCTTCACACCCTTAAAAACAGTGACCATCTTTCTTCTCGTGTGCTTTGGGATAGAAATTGCACAACTTTTTAACCTATATGACTCTACTTATGATCCCTGGGATTTTTTAGCCTACGTATCAATTCTGGTTCCCATGTTTATCCTGGATTCATACACTTCGAGTAAGCACCTCTAAAAATTCATCTTTCTTATAGACTCCCTCCCAATCAATCCTATACTTGAACGATGTTTAAAACCTTAGATAAATACGTTTTTAGGGAATTACTAACCCCCTTTTTGTATTCATTGTTGGTCCTGACAATGATCTTTCTGGTGAATTTTATTATTCGGGCCATGGACCGAATTTTAGGCAAGGGGCTTTCCTTTCTGGTCATCCTAGAGTATATCATTCTCAATCTGGCCTGGATCCTGGCTTTGGCAATCCCGCTCTCGGTTTTGGTAGCGGTCCTGCTGGCGTATGGACGCCTTGCGACTGATCATGAGGTAACTGCCATGCGATCAGGTGGAATTTCACTTCCCCGTATCATGGCACCTGCTTTGGTATTCGCTATCCTGGTGGGGAGTTTTACCCTCTATTTCAATACAACCATTCTACCAGATGTCAACCATCGCGCCCGACTTCTAGGGTCAGATATCTATCGTAAACGACCCGATATGGACATCGTCCCTGGATACTTTATTGATGACCTGCCAGACTATAATATTCGTGTAAATGAAGTCACCGAAGAGGGTCTCAGCGGTGTCGTCATTTTCTCAAAAAGTGATCTCAGAGAACAGGTTTCTATTTTTGCAGAGACAGGTCGTACTGAAACCATTGGCGGTCAAATCATTTTCACCCTTTACAACGGTGAAAAGCACCTCCTGGATCTGGATAAGCTGGATGATTATCAGCGGGAGTATTTTGACTCTACCCGCCTCACGGTGAAGGTTAATAATCTTGAATTAAAGCGTCGGGAATCGGCCGTCAGGGGCGACCGTGAAATGACACCAGCCATGATGTATGTCAGGATTGAAGAGAACAAAAAAAGATTTAATAGAACCATTGATAGAATGAATAGCATCAGGCTCAAAAGTCCAGTCTTTAATGGTGATTCACTGGTGGATATGATGGCTTTGATGGATACAATTAAACGCATCCCTATCCCCAAAAAAACACCGACAGAAGCCAGAACCAGGGTCTGGAATCGTACTGTTGATAAACTGGAGAGCCAGGAGCGCCTCCTGAATAGCTATTTGAAGCAGGTAAATAAGTATCTCGTGGAAATTCATAAGAAATATGCCATGGCAGTTACCTGTATCGTGTTTGTCTTGGTAGGTGTACCCCTCGGCATCATGACCCGTAAATCCAGTGGTACTATCGGTGTGGCCATTGGTATGTTTTTCATCTACTGGGCGGCTTTGATTGCCGGGGAGGAGTTGGCTGATCGCCGATACATGGATCCTGTCCTGGCCATGTGGGCTCCCAATGGGATTATGGCTGTGGTGGGAATATGGATCAGCTTCCAGGTTTCAAGGGAAAGAACTGTCATCAATATCCTCTGGTTGAAGACATTTTTGAATCCCCTGAATTGGAAAATTATTCCAAGTAAAAAAACTTGACAAAGTAAGCATTTACAAAAGTGAGGTATCAGTCTATATTGCCTCAAATTGACTGCTTAGGAGAGATGGCTAATGTCACTTCACACAATAGTTTTAGTTAAACAAGTTCCAGATACTTCAAATATTTCTGGTGACGTCATGCGTCCTGATGGAACTGTAAATAGAGCAAGACTCCCTGCTATTTTTAATCCTGAGGATCAAGAAGCTCTGGAGCTGGCCCTGCGTTTAAAAGATAAGCATGGTGGTAAGGTGACTGCCTTGACCATGGGTCCTCCCAATGCTGCCAACATGCTCCGTGAATGTTTATACATGGGAGCAGATCGTGCAATATTGGTAAGTGATCGTCGATTTGCAGCTGCAGATACATTGGCTACCTCATATGCCTTACATAAAGCAGTTCATCGTATTGGTGAATATGATCTCATCTTTGGTGGGCGTCAGGCCATTGATGGTGATACTGCTCAGGTGGGTCCACAAACCGCTGAAAAATTGGGCATTCCTCAGATTACCTATACTTTAGAAGTTCAAAATCTGGATTTGAAGAAGAGGACAGTTCGCGCCAAACGAGCTATCAAAAATGGGTATGAGATTCTTGAAGCTCCATTGCCTGTCCTGCTCACCGTCACAAAAGATGCAGCAGAACCACGTCCCTTCGATGTAAGAAGATTGTGTACTTACAAACGGGCACAGTCCAGATTCGAAATTGAAGCTACCGTGGATGACAGCCATGATCTGGTGTGGATGGATGAACTTATGGAGAAAATTAAAGCTGACGATTTACTCATCGAGACCTGGAATATTGAAGACATCGATGCAGATGTTCAATGGTGTGGACTGGCTGGATCTCCTACCAAGGTGCATAAGGTGGAGAATGTGATACTCAGTGGAGCAGAATTTAAAAAAGTTCCAGCCACCCCAGAGGGTATGAATGATATGATTACTGAACTGATGCAAGATCACATCTTTGGATAATAAATGAAATTTTCCACAACGAATTTAACGAAAATTACGAATACAGCTTTTAATTGCCTCAATTCGTGAGGTTCGTCTCGTTCGTTGTAAAAACTAAAAAGATCGAAGCGATGAAAAAAAAGATTATTAATAACGCGATACAACCACAAGAGCACGAGGGTGAAGTATGCGTTCACAATTAAAAGATATGGTGTGGGTGTTTGCTGAGCAAACTGATGGGGTCATGGCTGATGTGAGTCTGGAATTACTTCATAAAGCCAGAACCCTGGCAGAGAAAATGAACTCCCAGGTAAGTGCTGTTCTACTCGGAGATAAGGTTGAGGGACTCTCTAAGACTTTGTTCGCCCACGGTGCAGACAATGTCTATCTCCTGGATGATGCGGAACTCAAAGATTTTCGCAGTATGCCTTATGCAAACCTTATAACCAATCTGGTTGAAGAAAAAAGACCCCGAGTCGTGCTATTTGGTGCCACGCATATCGGTCGTGATATTGCGCCTCGTGTTGCCTCACATACACGTTCAGGACTTACTGCAGATTGTACAGAATTGAAGATTAAAACTTTGACTATTAGGAAGGTTGAACACGAAGATTTACTCTTGCAGATTCGACCAGCCTTTGGCGGTAATATCATCGCCACCATTATTTCACCTGACGTGGAAATTCAAATGGCTACCATCCGTGAAGGTGTAATGGAGATGGGTGAGCCCGATGCATCTCGGAAGGGGATCATCATTCCTGTAAAGGTTGAGCTGGATCCCGTCGAGGTTGCGGTAAAGATTATTGAGAAACATCAGGAAGCTTCCAGCGTCAATCTCAAAGGGGCTCCAATTATTGTGGCCGGGGGTTATGGAGCAGATACACCTGAAAAATTTCAATTAATTAAGGACCTGGCTAAAGTACTTGGCGCTGAAGTAGCGGGTTCACGTGCTGCAGTGGATGCAGGTCTGATTGATTCTGAGCGTCAGGTGGGACAGACCGGTACAACCGTAAGACCCAAATTGTACATTGCTGTTGGAATTTCAGGAGCTATTCAACATCGTGCAGGTATGCAGGAATCTCAAAAAATTATTGCCATCAACAGTGACGCAGAAGCTCCCATTTTTCAGGTTGCGCATTATGGGATCCATGGTGATCTGACAGATGTGATACCCAAGCTAATCGCTGCTTATAAGAGCCAGTTGCATTAAGGCGCAGGATCATTTAATAATATTCATCATGAAGCGAGAATAGTGTATGTCAAATTTTTTCAATGAAAACGCTGATATTCAATTTCAGTTCAATCGTATTGATCTCGAAGAGATCATCAGAATACGGGAAGATGACTATAAGCAGGCCCAGCAGTATTCTTTTGCCCCTCGCGACTATGAAGATGCCAAAGACAATTTTAAACGCATCCTAGAGGTTGTTGGAGATATCTCGGGCAATTTTGTAGCTGAACGTGCCAGAGAAGTTGATGCATTAGGCTCCACCTTTGAAGATGGTGTGGTAACCTATGCCAAAGGTCTGGAAGAGGCCATGACCCGTCTGAATCAAGCTGGGCTCATGGGTTTTCTTCTGGAACGTAAATATGGTGGATTAAACCTACCCATATCTCTGTATATCTTCGCCATTGAGATGGTCTCTCGAGGTGATGCATCCCTTATGAATCTTTTTGGACTCCAGGATATATCTGAAACCATTGAGAACTACGCCTCTGACGAGATTAAAGACGAATATCTCCCAAAATTCAGCAGTGGTGAAGTGACTGGTGCCATGGTTCTCACAGAACCAGATGCCGGTTCAGATTTACAGGCAGTCAAGACACGCGCGTATCAGGATGAAAATGGGAATTGGTTTCTCAGTGGAGTCAAACGTTTCATCACCAATGGTAATGCAGATGTCAATCTGGTGTTGGCTAGGTCTGAAGAAGGAACCCGGGATGGACGTGGTCTTTCATTGTTTGTCTGTTATGGAGACGATACGGTTCAGATCAGACGTATTGAACACAAATTGGGTATCAAAGGATCACCCACCTGTGAAATGCAGTTCCATGATACGCCAGCTCAGCTAATTGGGTCAAGGAAACGTGGTCTGATATCATACGTCATGGCGCTCATGAATGGTGCCCGTCTTGGTGTAGCAGCTCAGGCTCTGGGAATTGCTCAGGCAGCGTATGTTGAAGCCAGACGATATGCCCAGGAACGTGAGCAATTCGGTAAACCCATATTGAATTTTCCTGCTGTTGCTGATATGCTCATCAAGATGAAGGTAGATCTTGAAAGCTCCAGAACCCTGATATATGCCACAGCCCGCGCGGTTGATATGCATAAGGTCAGTGGAATGGAGATGACAAGATTAAAGGAAGCCGGTGAGCCATTTGCAGAGATGAAAGCCCAGGTAAAACATTGGAAAGCCATGGCTGACTTTCTGACACCCCTATCAAAATTTGTCATCTCCGAAAAAGCCAACCGTATTTGCTATGATGCCATCCAGATTCATGGTGGTACTGGGTATATGCAGGAATTTAACGTAGAGCGACACTATCGTGATGTGCGCATTACCAATATTTATGAAGGTACCTCACAACTTCAGGTCATCGCAGCTATTGGAGGTGTGATCAAAGGGGTTTGTGACGATCAATTCGATGCTTTCGAAGCCCGTGAATATCGCCATGAAGCCCGACAGCTCGCCAATAAGCTGAAAAAGATTCGTACACTCCTAGAAAAATGTAAAGTTCATGTTCTGGATAAGGAGGACAAGGCCTACCAGGAATTGCATTCTGCTGAACTGGTGGAAATGTATGGCTCCATCTATGTGGGTTATCTGATTCTTGAGGAAGCATCCGAAGATTCACGGAAAATGTTGATTGCTAAAAAATACATCATGGACGCTCTGGCCACAGCTATGCACCACACTGAATCGGTCACCCGTGGTTTTGATACCCTGTTTGCTGATGTGGAACAGATACTAACCAAAGAATAAATCTATTATTAATAACGAGGTTGACTAACCAGCGTTATCTTCCCCACCATCAATACCAATAACATTACCTGTAATCCAGGTACTCATGCCTGAAAAGGTGAGTACGGCTTCGGCAACATCATCAGGAGTAGTAAGACGACCACCTGGATTCACCTGTAAAGCCCTGGCAATCATTTGCTCGTTGCCTGGAATTTTTCTCAAGGCAGGTGTGTCAGTTACACCGGCTCTCAGCGCATTGGCTGCAATATTTTTGGGGGCGAGTTCAAATGCAATCTGACGAGTGTGAGCTTCCAGGGCTGCTTTGGCAGCCGAAACGGCTCCATAATTGGGCCATGCTGTGTGTCCACCTGAACTGGTCATACAGAAGATGTGTCCACCCTCTTTCATGAGTTTGTGTCCAACTACGTCCTGGGTCCAATAAACGAGGGAGTGTCCCATGACATCCAGAGTCATATCCATCTGGTTTTTATGAACCACACCACCTTGACCGGGATTGAAAACAACAGGAAGGAGGGTACCAAAAGCCAGGGAGTGAACCAGTACCTGAATCGTACCAGCTTCATTGGAAAAGGTCTCTTCCATAATCCTGATAGCCTCTTTTCTGGCCCGAGTATCCGCAGCATTAATATTGAAGAAAAGAGATTTTGCACCTGCGGCTTCAATGTCAGCCTTAATAGCGACCACATTGTGCATGGTTGCTTTGCGATCGAGGTGAACCCCGAAAATATTATACCCATTGGCGGCCAGTTTTCTGGAGATTGCTCCACCGAATCCACTTGATGCGCCTAAAATTAATGCCCATTTCTGCATAGTCGTCCCTTTCCTGAGTCAACGTTTAACACGACGGTGAATATAGATTTTGCGAAAGCGATGAAAAGTGATTTTATTGGTGACAGGTAATGTCATGTTAATTGGAGCTGAGTCTGAGCGAAAGCTAAGGACCACTAAGCATGGTGCACTAGTGAGGTTTTCTACATTCTACATTCTACATTCTACTTTTTACAACGAATTGAACGAAGTTAACGAAAAGAGCTTTTTTTGTTCCATTTGTTGTGAAGATTTTCACTTTTCACTTTACACTTTTCACTTTTCACTTTTCACTTTTAACTCCTCAACCCAAGGGCTCTCTTTCCTTAATATCCGCCCTTTTTCTGAAGTTGGATCATCCCACCAC
>JABMQQ010000029.1 GCA_013202495.1 Fidelibacterota bacterium
TATTTTAGGGATGATTGAAAGCTGTGCAAGTATTATCCAATCTACAAAGGACTTAGGGGAGAACTTCGACACCCTTCCAGAAAGCGATGTGGTCTCTGATGGGTTCAGCAGCATCTGATGGGTCGGGGTAGTACCAGGCGGCATCGCGATTATCCATTCCCTCTACTTCAATATGGTAGTAGCTGGCAGTTCCTTTCCAGTGACAGATGGTATGGGTTTGACTATCTCTCAAATATGCTGGGTTTACAGAATTAACGGGAAAATAGTGATTCCCCTCAATGATTACTGTTTTGTCACTTTCAGCAATAACTTTATCATTCCAAATGGCTTTCATTTGTTGCTCCTTTAAGGGCGCGCAACTCAGGCGCGTTATTTTGGGGTTTAAAACAATTCAGACTGAACCAGCCCTTATCATCCAACCATTGTTGCTCCAGAAAAAAGCCAGAGGCTTCAGCTAAAGCATTAATTTCACTATGTGAATACTTATACGAATATTCAGTTAAAATTTTCTCATCCTTTTTTAATGAGATACTCACACCGATATTTTTTACTTCAACTTCTTGCTCGATATTGCTCACCAGATACATTTCAATGCGTCCTTCCTCTACATTGTAAATGGCCTTGTGGTGGAAATTCTTGCGCTCAAAAGTACCACCCAATTCGTTGTTGAGGCGATCCAGTAGATTCAGATTAAAATCAGCGGTGACGCCCTTGGCATCATCATAGGCAGGTTCCAAAATCTCTGGACCCTTGCGGAGATCAATACCCAATAACAAACTATCCTGATCGCCAATATTTTTGCGGACTTCTCTTAAAAATTGGGCTGCTTCAGCTCGTGTTAAATTCCCAATACTGGAGCCTAACCACATAATACAATTAGAGGTTGTGCTATTTTTTAGGATATACTCCATACCAAATTCATAGCGGCCAGCTACTGCTTCTAACTGAAGTTGCGGATAACGCTGGTTAAGATCATTCACTGTTTCCGTCAGAATTTCAGCTGATACATCGATAGGCGAATATTGTGTAGTGCCACCGCGTGCCATGGCAGCTTCCAGCAATATTCTTGTTTTAGTTGAGCTGCCACTTCCTAACTCCACGAGGTGAGTGTTAGGGGGCAGCTTTGAGATGATTTCTGCTGCGGATCTTTGAAGGATTTCAGTTTCTTTGCGTGTGAGGTAATATTCTTCCAGTTCACAAATTTCTTCAAATATCTGGGATCCACGTTCATCATAGAAATAGACAGAAGACAAACGTTTCGGTGTAGTGTTTAACCCCTTGAGTACGTCCTTGGCGAAAGCCATGGTAGGGTTTTCAAATTGATCCTGAGCCTTAATAATCTGGGGTGAGCGAAGTGTTTCAGTCATGAGGTAGATTCCTGTTTCATTTGTAATCCAGGTGAGAGAAAAGTACGTTCAGCAAAATCAAAACTCCATTGAACAAGAAGGGCTAGAACAGCAGCTGGGATAGCACCTTCTAGAATGAGACCAGTGTCATCTAGTCTGATGCCTGTGAGTATGGGTTGGCCATATCCTCCAGCGCCAATCAAGGCACCTAAGGTTGCCGTACCAACATTAATAACGGCTGATGTTTTTATACCTGCCAGAATCGAACGAGCAGCCAGAGGGAGTTCAATTAATCTTAGTCGAGCAGAAGCAGGGAGACCCAGGGCACGGGCTGACTCCTGTACGTCGATGGAAAGTCCAGTCAAACCACTCAATGTATTTCGTACAATGGGCAGCAAGCTGTATAGAAATAATGCTACCAGTGCAGGTGGTCCGCCGATACCCAACAGGGGAATCATAAATACCAGGAGTGCCAATGAAGGTATGGTCTGGATGATACCCACAATACTGAGAATAACCTGGCCCAGGGCTGAATTCCTGGAGCCCCAAATACCCAGGGGAATAGCCACCAGAATAGCAGCTCCCAGAGACAGACAGACCAGAAATAAATGTTCTGATGTGGTCGCTATCAATCTGTCCAGTCTAGTTGCGACTTCTATCTTAGAAAGCGTATTAAATTTGATATTCAAGAAACTCTGAGCCACTTCAGCTTCACTGCGACCCTCTAACTTGACATCAGAATTCATCTTGATCATCTCAGTTTCGGAAATGATACTACCAAACTGTGTCAGATATGCCTGAATCTCTGGGACATGATCTATGAGCTCTGTTCGATACAGTATTACTGCTCGGTAATCAGGGAAATAGCTCTCATCATCCTCGAGAATACTCAATTGATAATAGGCGATTTCTGCATCAGTGGAATAAAGATCAATCAGGTCAATGGAGCCTGCTTCCAACCCCTTGTATGCCAGATCATGATCCAAACCGCGCACTGCGGTTTGGGGTAGTTGATAATGGTTCCTGAGGCTGGGCCAGCCATCCTCGCGATCCATAAATTCATTGGTAAACCCAAATCTGAGCTCAGGATATTGGCGCAAATCACTGATTTTCTCCAGCGAGTACTTCCTGGCTGTAGAAGGTGTGACCCCAAGGGCGTAGGTATTGTTAAAACCCAGGGGCGCTGTAATACTCACTCCGTGCCGAGCAAGTGCCGCCTTGATATCCGCATCGGATGAAATCTCCTCCCCTTGAAGAATTTCGTATATAATCGTACCTGTATAATCGGGATAGATGTCCAGCTCTCCCTGAACCAGGGCTTTCCAGAGCAAACGTGTTCCACCAAGTTGATCCTTGTGAGTAGCTGAAATATGGTTGTTTTGGAGATGTTGGGTAATGACCTCACTCAAAATCACAGATTCTGTAAACTTCTTTGAACCGATTCGGATCTCTGAAGCAGCTTCTGCCTGTACAGGATTGGCGATAAGAAGGCTAAGAAACAGGCAAGAATAAAAGGTCAGATTCTTCATTTGATCTGATCCTCTAGCTGTTGCCAGGGTTTTCGCTGTGCATTGATAAATTCGGTAACAAAGGGATCCGCAGGGTGTGACGAAAGTTTTGACAGGGTATCATATTGAAGTAAATATCCATCTTGCATTATCACAATCAAGTCTGCCAATGAGGCTGCTTCACCCATGTCGTGGGTCACCAGAACCACAGTTTTCCCGAGTTGACTAAAAATGGTCTTCATTTCTTCCTGCAAGCTGACTCTATTTAGTGGATCCAGGGCTCCCAGGGGCTCATCCAGAAACAGAATCTGGGGATCCAACATGAGGGCGCGCATCAGAGCAACCCGTTGAACCTGACCGCCGGAAAGTTCCGATGGGTAGCGTTTTAGCAGGTCTGCAGAAATATGGGTCAAATCACATAATTCAGCTATGCGATGCTCTGTTTTTATAGGATCATGCTGTAAATAATCTGCCATGAGGCGCATGTTTTGAACAGCAGTCATATGAGGAAAGAGTCCCCCATCCTGGAGTACAAATCCCACCTGCTGACGTAATTTTTCAACGTTAGCTTTGGATAAGTCCTCTTGAAAAAGTGAGATATTACCCTTCTCAGGCCACAACAAACCCACCATAAGCCTCAGTAAGGTTGATTTTCCACACCCACTGGGACCGATGAGAACAACAGTTTTACCTTGAGGTATTTCTAAGGAAAGGTCATGGATGACCTCATTTCCGTTAAAGCTTTTACTTATACCCTTTAAATGAATCATGTGGATTAGCGGCTGTCTCCACTGATGGTTTCAGCATGTTGAATGGTCTGGCTTAGAAATGTTTCCACCATTGATTTTTGTGCTTCAGGTGCATTTTCCTTAACTATTTGATCCATTCTTAAAACCATGCCGGTCCAACCCTCGGTGTGCCACTTGCCATAAGTCAGGGGCAGATCTTGGATTTGATCTTTGGAAGGGTAAGGCCAGACATTTACATAATAGTAAGGAGCTGTATAGCTGGTGTCACCGGGCGACATACCTATGCCAATAGATTTTTCCTCACCTAGACTGAGTAAAATGGCCATATCAAAGTGGTGGGGCCAGGTCAACAGACTTCCTGCTCTAGCATCTCTGTGGGAAATTGCTTTAATCAGCGGATAGGCATTGGAATAAGCCGAGGATAATTGGTCAAATGCTGCCTGATCCGATGTATCAAATGGGGTGGACCAGCGATCAGGATAGTCAGGTAATTCAAAATGTCTTTCCATGGTGAATACGGACTTTGGGAGACCATGGTCTTCCAGAAAGAATTGTAAATCGGAAGCAACCTGTTTCAGAGTGGTTCCACTTAATTTCAGCTGTAGTAGAGATTCATGATTATGAATGACTTGACAGGTAAGATTCTGGGGTGTTAGACCGATCTGAAATTTGTGGTCAGGACCAAAGGGATGACTTAAAAACATGTTGGCCTGGGCATCCCATAGCAACGATGTATGGCTATCATCAGGTTTATGTTCTACAAAGGATATACCTGCCGCTGTCAGGAGTTGAACGGCCTGGTGCAGTTGTCCACGAGCTTCTAATAGTCGATCACCTCCAACCTGTATGAGTTGTTCCCAGTTCGTTTCTTTTATGCTCACCATGACTCCAATATTTATTTATTCAGTAAGGTACATTGTAATAGGTCAGCTAAACGTCTCGGGCGAGACGAATTCCCATGAATTGCCAACGTGAATGGGGATAAAAGAAATTCCGGTAGGTGGATCGCAGGTGGTCGCTGCTGCTGACGCACGAACCTCCCCGTAAAACTATCTGACTGGACATGAATTTTCCATTGTATTCACCCACTGCACCGCTGGCAGATTTAAACCCCGGGTAGGGAGTGTAGGGACTGCGGGTCCACTCCCAGACATCCCCAAACATCTGACTCAATTGTGATACTGTAGCAGGCTCTGCTGGTGCAGGATGATAGCGTTGTGTCTGGACGAAGTTACCATCAATCCTCAGATTCTGTGCAGCATACTCCCACTCATGCTCGCTGGGAAGACGCGCTCCACACCAATTTGCGTAGGCATCGGCTTCATAATAACTAAGATGAGTGACAGGACTGTCAAGATTCAATGGGACAAGACCCGAAAGCGTAAACTCAAACCACTGATTTTCTTCGTGAAGCCAATAGAGGGGGGCAATCCAACCTTCTTTGTTGATCAAAGCCCATCCGTCTGACAACCAGAGAGCTGGCTGATTGTATCCACCATCTTTAATAAATGATAGATACTCCCGATTGGTTACCAGCCGATTACCTAATTCAAAGGGTTGGATGAGAACATCATGTCGGGGTGTTTCATTATCAAAACTAAACTCACTGCCAGAGAATCCATGTTGAACCTGTCCACCATCAAAAGAGGTCCAGCTGAGCTCTTGATAATTATCAATGCTCTTTGCCGATTCAACTTCCACATAGGCAGGGTATATCGGATTTTGAAAAAAGACATGCTTGATATCGGTGAGCATCAACTCCTGATGCTGCTGTTCGTGATGTAGCCCCAAAACAAAAATTGATTCAAGTTCAGAGATTTTATGCTCATCCAGGGTCTCAAAAAGACGGATTATTTCATGGTCGACATGATGACGGTATGCAAATACTTCGTCAACGGTAGGACGGCTCAAGTGGCCTCGCTCGGCACGGGTGAATTGCTCTCCTACTGCATTGTAATAAGAATTAAACAGATAATTATATAGCTCGTTGGGAGTCTCATAATCAGTAAGTTTTGGTTTGAGGATGAAGGTCTCAAAAAACCAGGCAGTATGGGCAAGATGCCAGCGTGTGGGGCTCACATCCGGCATGGATTGGACCACAAAATCTTCCTTTTCCAGTGGTTCACAAAGTTGCTCTGTAAATCTTCGAATCGCTGTGTATTTTTCAATAAGCTGTGCTCTTAAATCCTGTATTTCCCCTGAATTGTTCATAACTGCTTCAAAGCCTTAAGTATTCGTTTTTCTTATACGTATTGATAGGTGGCTGAACTTAACAAAAGCACCCTGAATTAGTATTAAAAACAGGGTACTTTCGAACTTACAGAGGAAAAATGCAGCAAAAACTTCTGCTAGAAACTGACATCCAGGTTCAGATTAACCTTATCTAAAACTTTCATGGGTCCCATACCAACCAGTGGGAGATCAAAATCAGTGGGTACAATGAGGAAGCTACCTGTAGCATTCCATTTTCCTGCGGACGGCTTCAAGTCCAGCATGAGTGTATAGGGTTTTGTAATCCCATTAACTTGGAGATTTCCAGCCAGGGATATCTCACCAGCTATTAGCTCAGGTAAATTCACATCGGACTTAAAGGTTATCAGAGGATGCTTTTTACGGTCTAAAACCGACATACGCATGTGGGAATCACGCATGCGGTTCCCCGTATGAAGGTCATTCACAGAAACCTCGACACTGAGGGTTCGGTTTCCGCTGGTGTCAGCGTCGCTAACAGAGACAGTGAAAATCCGAGCTTCAACAGGAAAGTCATGTGTTCGGGCATGCCCCAAGCCTTCAAAGCTACCGTTTGCTTCAGTGATGGTGATATTGGCCCAGCTCAAGAGTGGGAGAATGGTGATAGTCATTGCGATCAAATTTTTAAGTTTCAAAATTAACTCCTTTCAACGAGTTTTAAATTATGCTGAGAGGGTAACTTTTATCCAGACTTGCTTCTGTCTTGAATATGACAAAGTCGCCATAATGGACCAGGTCTTGTTTCGCTTATGGCAGCCTACCTTGAGCTATCACTTAATATGCTCACAATAGTTATTGCATGTGTTCCTCGGAGAAATAGTTTTTACAAGCTCGCATAATTGGAAGGGATCAACATTGAATCAATGGCTTTACAGGGCATGCTTATTGTTTCTAGGACTCGTCATAGTAGCCTGTGAAGATGCTACCATTGATTATACCTCAGATATAGCAGGTGTCTATATTGTTGAATCCGCAACCGTTGATGGGGTCAATACCAATTATAGCACTTTGCCGATTGAAGAAGCCTGGATTATTGACATCACTGCGGACAATTTATTGTCCTATGTGAATGATATAAATTTATGTGATTCAACCTTCAACCTGGACGCCCGGGTAATTGATATGGTAACTGATACATCAATAGTTTTTACAGATGATTCTGACCTGTACTACAGTGTAGAAGAAGGGAAACTTACGCTCTTTAATGATGACGATGTGATTGTCCTGGTTGGATATGGATATGATTTTCCTCCCCCCTCATGGTCAGACCCTCAATTTCTAACCAATGACATATATGAACCAGACAGCAGCTTGAGTCTGGCAACCAGGATTTCTGCTGCAGGTGCTGTTCAGATTCACTATTCGGCTGTCTGCGATGATGAAGATTTTTATATTTTTGAAGCCCTAGGTGGTACAACATATATCATTGAAGCTTCAGCAGCTGCAGGTACTGGTATTGATTTAACATTATCTCTGTATTCTTCTGACAGCCTTGAAGCCTTTAATGATGATCAGACCACCTCCAATGTTGACCCAAAATTAGTGTGGCCCTGTCTGGTCAGTGGTGACTACTATTTTATCATAAAAAAATATTGGGATTATCTGGATCCAGGTAATTCTGAAGATGATAAGAAGGGTGCATACACTGTCAGTGTTGATGTAACAAAAGGATTGCTGAAGGCACCACCTCCAGAGATTATCAAGCTTCATCGACCAGTTCAAGCGACGCGTCTATTCCACAAATTTTTCGACTAACCCCATCCTGCTTTCTTACAGAAAAACGTACCTGTTAATGCGTATACTTTGCATTAAGAATACTTGCTAAGCTATGGTTCAGCGACTATCCTGAACTCTTTGTCATTTTGACAAACTGTTGTGAAGATGTTTTACACTGATAATTGGCACCTCTTATTCAGGGGCGAAGGATATATATGAAAAGAAAAGCACTGGTACTTTCACCCCTGGTTCTCCTGGTTGTGGGATTTATAATTATGAAAATTTTATTCTCTTTTAAAGCAGATAAGCCCAAGCGCAATGCTCAGGTTACCCCACGCATCGTAGCCACATCTGTTGTATCTCTGGGAGAGGTACCTGCAAAATTGACTACATATGGTACGCTGGCCAGCAGTCAACCCGTCTCATTGATTAGTGAAGTCTCCGGGACACTTCAAGCCGGTGATATCCCCTTTCAACCTGCACAATCCTTTAAAAGGGGTGAGCTACTATTAAAAGTGGATAATCGTCAGATAAATCTAGAACTAAACAGTACCAAGAGTGATTTATTAACGGCCCTATCTTCGCTCATGCCCGAGATTAAAGTCAGTTCACCTAAAATATTTCAGGTCTGGCAACAGTATTTTGATTCCATCAACTTTGACGAACCCATTGGAAAGCTACCCACCACGCAAGACCAGAGACTCAAGGCACTTCTGGCCAGATACAATATCTTCAAACTTTACTTTGCTGTCCAGAATCTGGAAATCAGGGCTTCTAAACACTTTTTCTACGCACCTTTTAATGGCTCCATCATATCCACCCAGCTACGCGACGGTAGCACAGCTGCCCCTGGAAGCAGATTGGGAGAACTCATCAATCTTGAAAAACTTGAAGTTGAGATTCAGGTACCGGCGAAGGATATCGGCTGGATTCATGAGGGCTCTCCCGTCATACTCGAGCCAGAAGAAAATGGCATCAAGTGGATAGGACATATTGAGAGAATCGGAAATATTATTGATGAACGCTCTCAATCGGTTCTAGCCTATATCAAGTTGGATGATACAGGTGATGTGAACCCCCTGGCCGGCGTATTTGTCAAGGCAGATATCGAAGCTCGTATGATTCCAGAAGCCATCAAAGTGAGTCGCCGTGCAGTCTACGAGGAGTCCTATGTATTTCTTGTAAATGGTGGAGTTTTCGAGAAACGTCCTGTTGGAATTGCTTTTGATGAGGGTGACTATTACATCATCAATAAGGGACTGACTCAAAGTGATACTCTGGTGACTGAACTTCTCCAGGGTGTATCAGCAGGGATGCCAGCTCGATCCCGCAACGCTTCTGAATCCAGAGAGTAATTTATCCAATGCGACGTGTTATAGAGTTTTTTGCCCGCTATCCTATCTGGACCAATGTGCTATTGGTTACTGTGCTTCTTTTTGGAGGACTTGCTCTTTCCAATCTGCGCTACTCCACCTTCCCTGAAATTGCTCCGAACCGCATTATTATTCAGGTTCTATATCCTGGTGCTTCACCTGATGAGGTAGAAGAGGGGGTCATCCTCAAAATTGAGGAAAACCTGGATGGTCTTGATGGTGTAGAGAGAGTTACATCCACATCCTCTGAAAACGTTGGGTCGGTCAATATTGAAGCCATTCGTGGTGCTGATATGGATAAAGTCCTCACTGATGTTAAAAACGCCGTCGATCGGATTGGTTCTTTTCCTGTAAGCGCTGAAAAACCGGTGGTGTACCAGCAAAAATTCAGATCGAGAGCCCTGTCTATTGTTCTTTTTGGTGAAACTGATTTAAAGACCATGAAAGTTTTTGCAGAGAACATGCGGGACGAGCTCATTGCTTCTCCGGAAATTTCACAGGTCGCTATACAGGGTTATCCTGGTCTTGAGATTTCTATTGAAGTTTCTGAAGCCAATCTGCGGCGCTTCCAACTGACCTTTGATGAAATTTCACGACGCATCCAGTCAGAAAATGTGAATCTCTCAGGAGGTAAATTTGAAACCCTAGATGAAGAGATTCTCATTCGGGCTTATGGTCGCGAATATGAAGCCACTGAGCTGGCCAATCTGGTCATCAGAGGAGATAGTGATGGAAATCTGATTTTCCTTAAGGATGTGGCCACCATTCGTGAAAGATGGGCTGACTCTCCCAATAAAACCTATTACAATGGCCATACCGCAGTGGTGCTGAATATTAGTAAAACCCGTGAAGAGAATGTCATTACTGTAGCAGATTTATCCAAAGAGCTGGTTGAGAAATTCAATTCAGAGAACTCTGTAATTCAAGCTATGGTTCTGGCCGACAACACCATCAGTTTACGCCAAAGACTTGAACTCTTGATCAATAATGGATTTATTGGGCTGGTATTGGTTGTCCTCAGTCTCAGCTTCTTTTTGAATTTACGGATCTCTTTTTGGGTAGCTCTGGGTATTCCATTCTCATTTGCCGGGATGTTTCTGGTCTTGAGTTTTGCTGGAATTACCCTGAATGTTATCTCCTTGTTTGGCATGATCATCGTCATCGGAATTCTTGTAGATGATGCAATTGTGGTTTCTGAAAGCATTTTTAGCGAGTTTGAAAAAGGTAAAAAAGGTATACGGGCTGCCATTGATGGAACCCTTATCATGCTGGGACCGGTAACCACTTCGGTAATGACCACGATACTCGTTTTTCTCCCCTTCTTCTTTCTGGATGGCTTTTTAGGTCGGTTTATCTGGAATTTGGCGGCAGTTGTGGTGGCAGCCCTGATCTTTTCGCTGGTTGAGTCTTTTCTCATTCTTCCTGCTCACCTCGCCCATTCCAAGGGTTTGCATGCTCACAGTAAAGATTCAAAAATGCGCAAGCAAATCGAGAAGATCATTCAGTTCATGACTCACCGCATGTACGCCCCTTCATTGAAGTCTGCCTTGCGATATAAATGGATGACGGTAACCATGCCCCTGGTCTTTGTTTTAATCACTGCCGGTCTCTTTGGAGGCGGATTCATAGGTTTTACTTTTTTCCCATTTATTGATGGAGATACACTGCCAATTAATGTCAGTCTTGTAGCAGGACGACAGGAAGCAGATGTAGATAAATTTCTGGCTGAAATCGAAGGTGTGGTTTGGTCAGTCAATGAAGAGATGAGCGCTAACAGGGAAGATAGCCTCCAATACATTTTGGGGATAAAGAGGGATATTGGCAGTAATGATTTTGGTGATGCTGGAAGCCATGCAGGCAAGTTGACACTTCAACTGCTGGATGGTGAATTGCGAGGCATGGACAGTTTTGTTTTGGCCAACAAAATCCGAAAAGCTGTCGGTCCCCAACCTGAAGCTCAGAAGCTCTCATTTGGTCGAGCCAGCATGTTTGGAAAACCTGTATCTGTCAGTCTGTTGGGCAGCAATATGAATGAACTGAGAAAAGCCAGTGATCTTCTCACTGCAGAATTACAGCAATTTTCCACCTTGAGAGATGTGTCTCTTGGAACCAAAGAGGGGCGCCGGGAAATTGATATCACTTTAAAACCATTGGCATATTCCATGGGTCTTACCCTCAGGGATGTCGCCGGTCAGGTTCGTCAGGGATTTTTTGGACAGGAGGTCCAGCGAATTCAGAGAGGACGTGATGAAATTCGAGTCTGGGTGCGTTATTCACCGGAGGATCGCTCCTCATTAGGTTATCTGGATCGCATGCTTATTCGGACTCAAAATGGTCATGAGTATCCTTTTGGAGAGCTGGCAACCTATACACTCAAACGCGGGATTACATCCATCAGTCATCTCGATAAAAAACGTGAATTGACAGTTGAGGCTGATCTGGCAGATGGAAGTCTGGATTTACCTCCAATTCTGGCAGAGATTCGGGAAGAGGTAATACCTCGTGTCCTATCTCAGGTCCAGGGTGTGCAAGTCTCGTATGAAGGTCAATCCAGGGACCAGGCTAAAACCGGGGCAAGTTTCCGCAGGACCTTCCCGCTTGCTTTTATGGGTATGTTTATATTACTGATCCTGGTTTTTAGGTCTTATGTTCAAGCCTTGCTTATTTTTGGACTGATACCTTTTGGTGTGATTGGTGCATTCTGGGGACATGGCTTGCATGGTATCCAGGTGAACACGCTTTCAGTATATGGGATTCTTGCACTCACAGGTATCATCGTAAATGATAGTATTGTGTTGGTGGATAAAATTAACAGGAATCTAAAAAAGGGAATGAAGCTTTACGATGCTGTCTTTGATGCCGGTGTCAGTCGTCTGCGCCCCATCCTGTTGACCACTTTCACGACAGCCTTTGGATTGGCTCCTTTGATTTTCGAGACCAGTCGACAGGCACAGTTCCTGATTCCCATGGCCATTTCTCTGGCCTATGGTTTACTCTTCGGAACCTTCCTCATCCTGGTGGTATTACCATCAAGTTATCTTGTGACCAATCGGGCACGCGTGATGTGGATGAAGTTGTACCATGGTGTGAATGTGAGTCCAGAAGAAATAGAGCCCGCCATGCAGGAGTTAAAGGCGAGTGTCTCAGTGAATCCTGTTGATCCCGAGGTTGCTTAAGATATTTTTTCCCTGACAAGGAACAGTTTAGCTTCAGGTTTAATTAATTTCCAGAACTGACCCATTGTTGGTCGAAATAGTTATACCTATTTAATTCAACAAATATAAGTCTTTACCAAAAGAGTTATTCCCCTCCAGGTGAGTAAGAATGCTTGCTATTCCACAATCATTTGCTATATTTGAAAAATACCAAACGCAGGATGTTATGAATATGGATGAATTAAAGCACGAATTTGTGAATCGCTTTGGCGACGCTTATAAAGATTTTGGTCTCCCAATTCTCATGGGGCGAATTGTAGGATTACTACTGTATTGCGATAAGCCTATGTCGCTTGACACTATGACCGATGAGCTACATGTAAGTAAGGGGCCAGTGAGCCAGATATTGCGACGCTTGAGAGATCATAATCTAGTGAAAAGAATCTGGGTAGGGGGTGATCGCAAAGACTATTACCAGGTGGTGGATCACGTATTCCTCCAGGCATTTATAAATCAGGCCGAGCTATTGAAGAGAAACCTGACCCTGGCGAAAGAGTTTGAACGAAAACTCCGCACGAATGACAAACCTGAAAACGCAAAATTTAAAGCTCGCATGAAAGAAATGGTTCAATTCAACTCACAGATGCAAGAGTATCTGAACTCATTTATAGATAAGTGGCGAGAGGAACAAACTGATCTGTAGATCGGATTGAGGAAAACATGAATAAACTCAAAGCAAAAGTTGCAATTATTACTGGGGGTGCTGCTGGAATCGGCATGGCCACCGTGGAAAAATTCCTGGCTGAAGGAGCCATCGTATCTGCCTGGGATATTAATCAGGAGATGGGTGATGCTCTCATGGCAGGCCTTCAAACGCCTGACAATCGACTAGAATTTCGGGCTGTGGATGTCACTGACGAGGGTGCTGTTAATGCTGCTGTGGCAGCCATCGTTGAAAAACATGGTCAGCTGGATATCCTGATCAACAATGCTGGTATCACAAGAGATGCGACCCTCCTCAAAATGGAGGGGGCCGCTTTTGACCAAGTCATCAATGTGAACTTAAAAGCGGTATTTATCTGTGGTCAAGCTGCTGCGAAGCAAATGGTAACCCAGGGCTCAGGCGTGATTCTAAACGCCAGCTCAGTCGTGGGGCTCTACGGAAATTTTGGCCAGACTAATTATGTCGCTTCAAAAGCAGGTGTCATAGGAATGACTCAAGTATGGGCCAGAGAACTGGGTCGCAAAGGCGTGAGGGTAAATGCCATCGCCCCTGGATTTATTGCCACAGAGATGGTTAAAAAAATGCCCGAAAAGGTCATTGAAATGATGGCGGGCAAGGCACCCATGCAACGTATCGGCGAGCCCTCGGAAGTCGCGTCGGCCTATGCGTTTCTGGCTTCAGACGAAGCCTCCTTTATTCATGGCACCACGCTCTCAGTGGATGGAGGTTTGATTTCCTGATGGCTGAACTCCGCAACGCACGAATTCTATCAACAGGTACAGCTGTACCTGATCGCATTGTCCCAAACTCATATTTTGATGACATCCTGGGTGAGAATGTTTCAGAATGGCTGGAAAATAACCTCACCATAAAAGAGCGTCGCTGGCTCTCTGAAGGTGAAAGTGTGGCCGATCTTGTTGAATCATCAGCGCGAACCATTCTGGCAAATGCCAAGGTGAAACCAGAGGAACTGGATCTCATCATTATTTCAACTGATACACCGGAATACATATCACCATCGACCGCTTCAGTCATTCAAGACCGTTTAGGTGCTTCCAGAGCCGGAACCTTTGATTTGAATGCAGCCTGTGCAGGATTTGTAACTGCAATTGATATGGGTGCCAAATACATCCAAACTGATTCCAAATATAAATACATACTGGTCATCGGAGCCTATGGGATGTCCCGTTATTTGGATTTGCATGACAAAAAGACAGTAACCCTGTTTGCCGATGGTGCTTCAGGTGTGCTGCTGGGAGTCGATCCAAAGGGTGTTGGTCATCTCCAGGGGTTGTTGCATACAGAAGGACAGTATGCAGACTGGATGGGGATATATGCAGGTGGTGTGAAAACTCCAGTAACTGAAAAAGTACTCGAGAACAAAGATCATCTCCTGAAATTTGTTAAAAAGTTCCCTAAAGAACTCAATCCCATCACCTGGGAAAAAATGGTGCGTAAAGTTGTTGCAGATGGGGGGTACGAACTAACCGATGTGAAGCAGCTCTTTTTTACCCAGATCAATATCAACAGCATTCAGGCTACCATGGAAGCACTTGATCTACCCATGGTAAAAGCTCAGACCATTATGTCTAATTATGGGTATACGGGTTCAGCGTGTATTCCAATGGCTTTGAATGAAGCTCACAATCGAGGCAAACTGAATCGAGGTGATCTGGTTGTATTTATGGGTTCAGGTGGCGGACTGGCTTTTGCGTGCTCAGCGTGGATATGGTAAGGAGTAAGCCATGAATTCGAACACAGATATGGTCTTATACAGTTGGATTCTGATGATTCTGCTGGCTAGCGGTATTCTTGTGCTGGTTGTCAGGGGAGCTCGGAAAACCAAGAGTATGCATGATTACGCTCTGGGATCGTTTTTGTTTTCACCTGCTGCAGTAGGAATTTCACTGGCAGCCTCCATGACCAGTGCAGCCACCTTTATTATCAATCCCGGATTTATAGCCATTTACGGTATCTCAGCTGTGATTTCTTATGCTGTAGTCTTGCCCCTGGCAGCCATGGTTTCCCTGGTGATCCTCAGTAAGGGATTTCGTAAATTCGGAGCAACGGTAAAGGTGATTACCCTGTCACAGTGGATGGGTGTACGCTACAATAGTAAGGGCTACCAGACCTTTTTTGCCATTTTGTCACTGCTACTCATCACATTTATCGTCCTAATTGTTGTAGGTCTTACTAAGGTATTGTCAAGCACTCTAGCCATTTCAGAAATGGCTGCTTTGTTGGGGATAGTTATTTTCATTTTTGGCTATATGATGTTTGGTGGCGCAAACTCCATGGTCTATACCAACACCATACAGGGCTCTATCATGCTGGTGGTGGCTTTCCTGTTGTTGGGCTCCGGATATGAACATTTCAGCGCCGGCATCCATGGATTTTTAGACAAGCTATCCAGTATTGATCCTGATCTGGTGGGCTCCACAAACACCAATAGCTTCCTATTCAGGGACTGGTTTGAAATTGGGATCGTTCAAATAGTTGTGGGTGTAGCCATCGTCTGTCAACCTCATATCATCACAAAAAGTCTGCTGCTCAAGGATGACAAAAGTGTCAACCGCTTTTTGGTGGTCGCGGTAATTACGGAGCTGATTTTCTTTAGTGTCGTTATTGCCGGCCTATACGCCAGGATTGCCTTCCCAGATTTGACTGTGGGAGGTACAGCCTTAAAAATGGATGGTATCATTCCAGCCTATGTTCTCAATGAATTCCCGGTATTTATCGGTTTATTTGTGGTTCTGGGTTTGATAGCAGCTGGTTTGAGTACGCTGGAAGGATTGATCCAGAGTTTATCAACGACAATGACTGAAGATCTGATTAAACCAGCAATTAACAAATTTAAAGGGGAGTATCCTGATGATGGTGTGATGATTATGATTAATCGTCTGGTCATCGCAGCCCTGGCCATTGTTGCCATCATACTATCCAGGCAGCAACTCCTGTTTCCAAAACTATCTGTAGCTATTTTTGCCCAGAATGGGGTTTATGCTTTCTTTGCAGCAGCCTTTTTCCCCATCCTGTTTGGTATGTTTTCGAAGCGGACACCACCACTGGCCGCCATTGTTGCCAGTGCCACTGCTGTGATTGTCCACTTCTCCATGTATTATGGCAAAATATCTGTTCCATTTACCCTGGCGACAGGTGAAAACCCGGGTGTAGCCGCTGCCGTGGCCATTGTTTTATCACTTGTGGTGGGATCTATCATTTTCCAATTAAAGAAGGAGCCCCTGTCTTGACGCAGCATGCACATGATTGGCTGGCTCGCTGGGCTTTCTACACACCGGGCAAAAGGTTCCTGCGCGAGCATGTCAGTGATCGATCCTGGACCTATAGCCAATTCAATGAGGTCTCCAAACGCTGTGCCCGATATCTCCTAGATGAGATGAAACTATCGAGAGGTGATCGACTGGCTATTTACTCCAGTAATCGCATAGAATATTTCATGCTGTATTTTGCAGCCATTAAACTGGGAGTCATTGTTGTACCCTTGAACTTCCGATTGACTCCTGTCGAATTAGATGTGCTTTTGAGGGATGCAGAACCACAGCTCATGGTGTTTGAGGAGGAGTATTCTGAGCAGATAGCCATGCTGCATTCTTTACCTGAGAATTGCCAGAAAGTAGGTGTTGAATCGCTCAGCTCCTTACTAGTTGTGGATGAAAATACTTCTGCAATTGAGTTCACTAATGTGGAAACTGATTCTGAGGAACTGGTGATGATCCTCTATACTTCTGGAACCACTGGAGTTCCCAAGGGCGCCATGATCACCCACAAAATGCTTTTCTGGAATTCAGTCAACACAGCGCTGCGTCTGGATATTAATTCAAGTGATCATACGCAGGCCTATGCTCCCCTTTTTCATACTGGTGGTTGGAATGTTCTATTCACGCCTTTTCTCCAGCATGGAGCTTCACATACCATTCTGGAAAATTTCGATGCGGATCTAATTCTGGAACTCATCGAGAAAGAGCGCTCAACCATTTTATTCGGTGTGCCTACCATGATGCAGATGCTGGCAGATTCCCCTCGATTTGAAAGCACGGATCTATCTAGTCTTCGCTATGCTGTGGTTGGCGGTGCTCCCATGCCCATCCCACTGATCGAAATCTGGCATGCTAAGAATATTCCCATTAGACAGGGCTATGGTCTCACCGAGGTGGGTCCCAATTGTTTCTCGTTGAATCAGGATGCCGCCATCCGCAAACAAGGGAGCATTGGATTCCCAAACTTCTACATGGACGCCTGCGTCTTGTCTGAATCTGGAGAAGAAGTTGACGTGGATGAGGCAGGTGAACTGTGTCTGCGTTCACCAGTTGTCACGCCAGGTTACTGGAGAAAACCAGAGGAAACACAAAAAGCCATTACCTCTGGATGGTTTCATACTGGTGATATGGCCCGCAAAGATAAAGATGGCTATTTTTACATCGTAGATCGTAAGAAAAACATGTTCATCAGTGGTGGCGAAAATGTGTATCCAGCTGAAGTGGAAGCCAATCTGGTTCAACACCCAGATATCATTGACGCAGCCGTTATTGGGATTCCTGATGAAAAATGGGGTGAAGTGGGTTTGGCATTCATCGTGGCTAACAGGCCAGTCAATATTACAGAAGTCAGAGAGTTTTGTTTGCAGTCTCTGGCAAAATACAAAATACCAAAACAGGTTTGTTTGATCGATGCTCTACCACTGAATGACTCTGGTAAGCTGGATCGCAAACAATTAATAAAAATGCACAAACAACAAAAGGAGACAAGATGATGAAAAGATACTCAATCCTGATGGTTCTCATTCTGGGACTGCTCTTGGTAATGGGTTGTGAAGATGACTCTGACAATGACATCAATGGCAACGAGGTAGACGTGTGGGTTGGTAACTGGCTGAGTGCAGGGGATAATGTTGCAGTTATACTGTCAACATATTTTCTGTATGACAGTGTCAAGGTTGAACTTACTGAAGACAACACTGTAACCCTTGAGACCCATGTGATTGATGGTGCCTGGACCACACTCGAAGGTACCTATGTACTCACAGAATCCAGTGACTCTGACCTCGATATAATCCAGCTCATTTATACGGCTTTTGAGCAAGAAGGTATTATCGAGATCGATGGCGACACTATGAGATTGGAAGCAGTACAAACCGTTCCAGATATTGCTGCAACCGTTCCTACACCAGCAGCAGGTTTTGGTGCAGATCCAACTCTGGGAACCATAAATATCCAGACCTATATCCGTCAGGACTAAGGTTTTTAATGTCGGGGTGTGATTTTTACACCCCGATAACATTTTAGGGAGAATGATATGCGGAGAAATCTTACGCGTGCATTGCTCGTTGTTTTTTTTGCTCTGACAAGTTTCAGCCAGGCGCTTCCTTTATGGCCTGAAGGCAAAGAAACCATCAGGGAAAAGAACGAGTTAACATTTATTGGTTATTATTTGACCAGGTATGAGGCCATCAACGTGGCGCCTACCAATGAGTTTCTAAAAGGTCAGGTTGTGGGCCGTTTTTATGGTGGCAACACAACCAAAAGTTATTCCGATAAATATGCCAACTATGTGGAGCAACGCTTTTTAGGCATGATGTCTTATTCGCCACGCTTGTTTGATGGCTGGGCTCGCATGCGTATGTCCTTCGAGCTGGACTGGACCTGGGGCGATGCCAACTATGGGGCTGGGGGTAATTTTGGTGGTGCTTTTGGAGCCGATTTTGTGAATCTGCAAACTCAGAATCTGTTCATGGAATTCCACCCGAATAAAAAGTGGTATATCAATATGGGATTGCTGCGGTTTTACGATAACACATCGGTTCCTTATTATACTGGAACCAGTGAACTGTTAACCACAGGGTATCGACTTTCCTTGTTCGCCTCGGATGCTACTGGCTTGTCAGGTCACTATTCTCCCACTACTTATCAGCATTTCAAAGCTGGTGCCTATCAGCTCTATGAAAACAATGTTGAGCAAAACGATGATGTCTTCCTGTTTGAGTTTGATGCAGAGCAGGATGTCTCAATCAAGACCACGCTTGGACTCACATTATATCATCTCCGCGATTATGGAAGTTCTCAGAGCGGAGCCGGTGAAGGTGGTGTATCTATTTTGGGGCAGGGTTTGAACTCATTACTCGCGCCTTATAATGGTGTTTTCCAATTCAATCTTGGCAATGAAACCTATACGGCAAATCTTTGGTGGATCGGGACACACTTTGATAGTGATCCCATGTTAGAGCAGGGAAGGTTTGGGGCCAGTGGATTTGCCTATACCACACGAGGCCTGGTGAAGACAGCCACTCGGGAAATTGATGTGGCGGGATATGCAGCCAATCTTCGTCTGGCCTACAAGTATGGGAAGACCTCGCGGGACAACATTGTTCTGGATGGAATATTCTCAACTGGGGATACTGAAAACGTAGACGACGGGAAATATACGGGTGTGCTTACTGGGAATAACTGGACAGCTCCAGGTGCGGTATTCTTTGGAACCGGTTTGTACTTGTTACTGCCTCACGGTGATGTGGTGAATCGCTACTATGCTTCGACCATTGATATTCAGAATCTGGGTTACGGTCTTGCTGCAGGTGTGGGTCGACTTTCATATGATGTAATACCCTACAAGTTGAAGGTTGAAGGAAATCTAGGCTATGCAATAGCTCCTGTTGCACCTTTTGGCGGAGGCAACACCATGGGGTTTGAGGCAAATATTGGTGTCACCTATACACCCAAAGTATTCTTCGATATTGAAATGCATGCTGCTCATCTAAGTCTGGGAGATTTCTATGATTCTCCCTTGACCAATGGTGGCATTGCTGAGCGTCCTGTAGACCCATGGACGGTAATACTGCTCCTTAAATGGATCATGTTTTAGGAGGCATCGTGAAGAAAATTATACGAATACTTGTTTTTTTGTCAGTGATAGGAACGCTCATGGGTGCTGGAACAGGATCTTATTATAAACTTCCCAGTATCGAATTTGATGAATTAGAATATGGTTTCCCCGTTAAAAACATTCAGCTAGGAAATATAGACCTGGCTTACATCGAACAGGGGGATGATCCGCAGACAATACTGCTCATCCATGGATTAGGTAGTTATGCCCGGGCATGGACTAAAAATATTGACGTTCTAGCAAAAACCCATCGAGTCATTGCTGTTGATTTACCAGGTTATGGTCATTCCAGTAAGGGTTCATATGAATATTCCATGTCCTTTAATGCGGATGTGTTGAGACATTTTATTAAGGAACTGGGCTTGGGGAGTGTCATTGTGGCAGGACATTCTATGGGTGGACAAATTGCCATGACCCTGGCTCTTGAGAGTCCAGATTTGGTGGAGAAATTGATTCTGATTTCCCCTGCTGGGTTTGAACGCTTCAATGAGGGCGAATCCGCCTGGATGAAGAACATAATGACCCCGGAATTGGTGAAAGACACGCCGGTACGAGCCATTGCAAAAAACGTCAGCATCAATTTTTATGATTTCCCTAAAGATGCAGCCTGGATGATCACCGATCGCATTCAGCTGAGAGGCGCCACAGACTTCTATAACTATTGCTACGCAGTATCTAAAAATGTTGAAGGTATGTTGCGGGGAATTGTCTGGGATAAGCTAGATCAAATCGAGCAACCGACTCTGGTTTTGTTTGGTGCCAATGATGCACTCATCCCAAACCGTTTTTTACATCCGGGGTGGACCAAAGATATTGCCAAAATTGCCAAAGAAATACCCAATAGCACTGTGAAAGTTATTCCAAAGTGCGGACACTTTGTTCAATTGGATGCGCCGGACGCTGCGAATCAGATGATAATGGAATTTATTTCCGGGGATCATTAGAGCAGGACTGTCAAGAAATTCAATATAAGGAGATTCAAGTATGAAACACTTCAAAAAACCGGTCTTCAACACACTTCTCCTGGTGATGTTTATACTCACAATAATGATATCGTGTGAATCCCAGTATGAGGAGTTCCCAACTGAAATCAAGCATCTGGAAGGCATGTCTTCATATATGATTCAGACGGATCGCCTGAATACGCACCTGTTGATGTCTGGCTCCACGAAAGGAACGCCAGTCATATTTTTACATGGAAATTTCACAGCTGCCACCTATTGGGAAGAAAATATGGTGAATTTACCTGAGGAGTTTTGGGCAATTGCTCCAGATCTGCGAGGCTATGGTTGGAGTGAAGATAAAGCCATTGATGCTACCCGTGGCTTTAGTGACTGGAGTGACGATTTACAGGCGCTGTACCTGGCACTCAACATTGAAAAAGCTCATATTGTGGGTTGGTCTTTAGGAGGCGGGGTTGTTTATAGGTTCATGGCTGATCATCCTGAGATGGTATTGTCAGCTACCCTGGTTTCACCCGTTTCACCCTATGGGTTTGGCGGATCAAAAGGCTTGGGGGGAACATCCTGTTATGAGGATTATGCGGGATCCGGTGGTGGGGTTGTTAATCCTGAATTCATTCAACTTATCAAGGCTGGTGACAAAGGTGTGGAAAGCCAGAACTCTCCCAGAAATGTGATCAATGGATTCTATTTCAAACCACCATTCAAAGCAGCCAGAGAGGAAGAATTTCTTACGGCGTCCTTGAAGCAGAGCACAGGCGATGATCGTTATCCTGGTGACTTTGTCGCTTCTGAGAATTGGCCGAATGTGGCTCCTGGAGTTTGGGGTCCTATTAATGCTGGAGCACCTAAATATGTAGCTGACGATGCTCAGGCACTTATCAATTTACCTGTGAAGCCACCCATCCTATGGGTCAGGGGTAGCGATGATATGATCGTCTCCGACATTTCACTGTTTGATTTTGGTGCCTTGGGTCAGTTGGGATACGTGCCAGGTTGGCCAGGGGATGAAGTATTTCCACCCCAACCCATGGTTGGCCAGACCCGTAATGCTCTTGAGCAGTACGCTGCACATGGTGGGACATTCACAGAGGTGGTTATGGAAAATACTGCTCATGCACCTCAGATTGAAAAACCTGATGAGTTTGGCACTACTTTCCTTGGATTTATTCGGGGAGAATAATTAAACCAATCACTAAAAGATAGTGAATCTAAAGCCGCGTCAGTTCCGATTGATGTGGCTTTTTATTTTGTAGAGTTGGATGGCCAGGGTCGTTGGCTTTCAGCTGCGATCCAGGCATGCACCCAGTCGGGCAATTCACCGGTCCAGGTATTATTCGGAAATTCCTGCATGACCTCTGCAGCAGGAACCAAACCATTTTTCGATACAACACCAGCTTTAATAAGTGCTGAGGAGCAGATTGTGTCTCCCAAACACATTTTTTGGAGAAAATAGAACCAGCGTCCATCATGACCGATGACTTCACTATGTAATTGAAACTTCTTCCACAGGGTTATTCTACGTCGGTAGCGAATACTGGAACCGCCAACAGCAAAGCCCCATTTCTTTTCTGAGATAAGTTTCATCAGACCACCCCGAACTCCAAGATCATAGCGCCCCAGGTCCATGAGGGTCAACTGCCTGCCATTATTAATTTCGCCATAGTGATCAATATCTGTGAATCCAGCTCGGAGATTTAGAATAGCGGTATCACCAAAATCCAATGGGCTGCGATACTTGGCCGAGAGAATGGTTTTAATGGTTCTGAAATAGGGGTACATGGGCGTTTCCTTTTAGCCATTTGTGACACCAGCATGCTAACCGCCATGAACCAGAACTCAAGATTTATTTACTAAATCAAAGAAAAAGGTAATATATTGCATAATTATGCAATATATTACATAAAACGGAGGTGGTATGAAACTAGATGCTAGTAAAGACCATAAAAAAGAGATCTTTGGAATGATATTCCTGCTGTCACAACGGTGGCAGAATTTGGGGGATCAGGAATTGGTCAGTATTGGGGTTACGACAAAGCAGTGGCTGCTGCTGGTGACATTACATGTATTTTTTAGAGAACCGCCAACCCTGAATCAATTGGCAGAAGCCATGGGTTCTTCAAGACAGAATGTGAAACAACTGGCTGCCAACCTGCAAAAAGCAGGCTTTCTCGAAATTTTGCAAGACGCTCGTGATAAGCGCATTCTCCGCTTCCGTTTGACTCAAAAGAATACGGATATCTGGGAATCCAGAGCAGAACAGGATGAAGTATATATCAGCTCTCTTTTTGGGGATGTAAGTCTTGATGATATCATAACCACCAGAAGCACTATTGAAAAACTCGTCGGCATCAGTGCTGAAAAATTGGGTATTTAATTATGAAAACTAAAATTCTAAAAATTATCTTTTTAACCCTCATGATAAGTTTGACGATCTGGGGAAGGGGAAATCGAATGGAGAATAATCAAAGAATTATTGCAGTGTCAGATCTGGCGGGACTCCCTGATCCTGTAAAACGCTTTATGGAATATAGCCAGGTAGTTGGTACTCCTCACATACAGAAAGCCAGAATCAAACAGACTGGATTTTTCAAAATGGGTCCAGATAAACCCTGGGCACCCTTTACAGCGAAACAGGAGTATGACATTCCATCTGCCTCCTTCGTGTGGAAAGTTGATCTGAAAATGGCGCCCTTCATTCACGTTAAAGGAAGCGATCGTCTGGAAAATGGGATGGGCAATATGCGTATAAAGCTTTTCGGGCTCATTCCCGTGGTGAATGAAAAGGGACCTGAAATGGATCAGGGTGCCATGACTCGCTATTTGTCAGAAACAATCTGGTTCCCACAGTCCTTCCTGGATTCACACATCACCTGGGAAGCCATCGATTCACTTTCTGCGAAGGGTACACTAACCATAGATGATAAATCGGTAGATGGCACTTTCCATTTTGATGAGATGGGGCGGTTTACACAGTTCACTTGTGATCGATACTATGTAAAAGGTGATGAGAAATTATTCCTGCCCTGGTCAACTCCGGTATATGGTTATACAAAGCAAGGGGGATTGCAGTTGGCTACAAAGGGCAAAGCAGTGTGGGATCACCCATCAGGTGAATTTACATATATAGATGTCGAGGTTACTGAAGTGGAGTATGAATAAAATTGTCGGGGGGGTACTGGGGCTGATTGGAACATCAGCCCCAGTGTTATTCAAAAGCTTTAACGTAACAACAAAACTTTAAGGGGTTTTCCCTGGAAGTTCCCAGATTCCAGGACCGCGAAGTACACACCTGATGCCAGCTGAGAACCATTGATGCCCCTGGCAAACCATGATATCTGATGGGTGCCAGGTGCCAGACCTGACAGATCTATGCTATAGATGAGGCGTCCCCGAATATCATAGATATTTAAAACAAGTGGTGTGGAACTTTCCCCCTCTCCAATCTGGATTTGAAAGGTGGTCACTGGATTGAAGGGATTCGGGTAAGCTTTCACCAGAGTTGAGTTAGGCAGCACTGGATGTGTATCATCGACAATAGTTGGATTCTCAAACTCATAGTCGGCAAAATAGGCAGTATAACGACATCGCATTTGGTAGCGTAGGCTCAATGCAATTAAACTGTCTTTCCTGGCTGGAGTTTCGCCCAGAACTTCGATTCCCTGCTCAAGATTATCAATAGCCTGCTTCGCCCACAGATATGCCGATAAATCCCATTCTGTTGTGTCATTTCGAAAATCCAGAGGAAATCCATATTGCTGTTGACCTGCAATACCGTCACCCCAAATGTCCATGGAAGTTGATCCAGAAACATCATAACGACCTGAATACAGTGAATAAGAGCCTGCATAGGTGCTGGGATAGGTCTCGGGGAATATATCGTGGACATCATCCTTGTTGAAATCGACAGTTACATTGTTGAACAGAGGCCTATTGACAATCTGAAACACTCTGTGAATATCTTCAACTAAATCGCTTTCTTCATCAAGGTAAGTGACAAAGCCTAAATTCATCCTGGCTGTCATATCCAGGCGGGCGTGTGATACATCCTCCCCAATGGCGATTGGAAAGATGGCAATGTTATGAGTGTTAGAAGTGGCAAGTCCCACTGGGTCTAGTGGAGCACGTCCATCAGTAAAAGCGAGGATGGCATTGTGATAATCAGAATCATCAAACTGCTCGATGGCTTCCTCCAAGCCTGTCTGAAGATTGCTTCCTCCAGAGGCAGTCAACCCGTCGAGATAGCTTTTTGCGCTTGCTATATTTGCTTCAGAGGCAGGCACCAGAGCGGAGCGCCAATTACTCGCCCAATAATCATAGTGGATGATGTTAAAAAAATCGGTCTCACCCAATTCATCCAGTCCCAGTTTCATGGCAGCAATAGAAGCTTCCAGCTTGAATCCCAACATGGTTGAGGAGGTGCTGAGCAAAAATACTACCTTGCGATTCAGGGTTTCAGATAAGCTTGCCAGATTTGGTGGTGTGAGAAAAAAGGCAAAATGACCGGCGACTTCATCATTGAGTGAGGAGTAAAAATTTCGGCCAAAACCATTGTCTGAAAGATTGTATGTGAACTCAAGGTTGCGACCCAAAAAGGCCATTGACTCTAGCATCTCAATTTCAATTTGGGAAACATCATCAGTGATCAGGTCAAAATTTGGGTGACTGGGCATACTAAAATCAGAAATATCCCGGTCTGATTCGACCCGGACACTCAATTCGAGATGCTCTACTGGATAGTTAGTAAAATCCATGGTTTCAAGGGGATACTTATAGTGACATTCTCCCTGGAAATAATCGACGAGAGAGACATAGCTGAGTTCAACTTTCTGTATATCACCTGGTTCAATTCCTCTTAGTTGAAGACGTAATCCATTCACACCTATATAGTCATTCACAAGAGCTGCTACCCCTCCTTCACCAGTTCCAGGGTTGGTTGACTGGGAAGATTCAATGAGGATAGCCTGAAAGATCGTATCATGGCGGGTATACAGTAATTTGATAGATCGCGCATCATAGGGCAGGGGGAATGACCACACAGCATCAGTGGTCTCATGCCAATCATTAACAAATTCCTGATACACTACTGTCATGGCATACAACTCTTCAATTTCAATATCAATAATGGTTGCCCTGTGTCGCAAAAAATCGGCGGGATAATTCTCATCGTTAGGCATGAGCAATCCATCGGCGAAAACTGAGGATGAGATTGCCAGAATCACGAGAAGGCTTAATAATTGTTTCATATTCTAGCCTCCCCTATTTCGCGTGGATTAATTTAATAAGTTGTTGAGAAACCATGTCCCCATACTTGTCCAGAAGGCTTACCTGTAAGAGGTAAATTCCAGCTGCAACATTGTGCCCTCCTCGTTCAGTGGCATCCCATTGCAAGGTGTGGGAACCTGAGGCGTGAATCTTGAAATTTCTAATCTCTTGCCCGCGAATATTAAATATAGAAGCCTGGGCTGTGTACGATGCAGGGATGTCCAAGGCAATGTTAATGTTGGGATTAAAAGGGTTGGGATAACACTTCACAACCAAATCTGAGGGTTTTCCCAAGTTTGTTGCTGGGGGTGGTATATATGAAATACTTCCATAACCTCCCAGCCCGGCGTAATGAATCTCCAGGCCAATGGTTCTGGAGTTTGGCTCTGTGTTTGGCGAATCGAAGGTCAGTAAATATTTATTCGTTCCACCCCAGTCTGAGATTTGTAGCAGGATATCCAGAAAATTACCATTTATGTCAAACCAATCTCCGCCAGTAGGAACCGTAATTGGTTCACAATATTCGACGCGGATTTCATCTCCTGAAACTGCATTGGCTGTTACCCCATTAAGAAGGAGTGCATCCACAACATCCTCAACTGTAAGTGAGGTGGGTCCAGTATTGACATGATACCCGGCATCGGTGATCCAGATGAATTCACGACTGGCTTGATCCCGGAACTGAAGTTGGGTTGCGATATATATGGCATCCAGTGAATTTTCCTTCCAGTCACCACCACCATGAGCATACTGGGCATCTATATAGGTTTGGAAAAGATCTACATCGCTTGTAAAATCATAGACATTCTCTACCTCATCGGTGAATGTCACCATAGCCAGGCGATAGTCGACTCCCTGACTGTCAAGGCTTTGAGCAAAAGCACCAAGATTATTTTTTACACCATCAATTTCATCACCCATACTTCCAGTAACGTCCAGAACAAAAACGACATCGGCAGAATTATTACCACCAGTGGTGTCTGCAATGAGGGAGAAGTCATAGATGCGGGTTTGGTCTTCATAGACAAAAACATTTTCGTTTTCAAGATCGAAGAGGTACCGTCCACTGCTTTCCTCATTAGCACTGAAACGAACCGATACTTCTGGGTAATTGTGGATGAGGACAGAATCAGCGATAACAACCATCCCGGTATCTGAATAGGGACTGGCTGGAATGAAACAATTCTGTTGAATAAGATCCAGGATATCACTACCCTGCTTTAATTCCAGGGAAAGGGTGTAGACTCGATCTTCAAAAATTTCTGGAAACTGAATCGGGACATATTCATAGGCAAAACCGTGAGATCCAATATTGAAAGGTTCTGAAGTCCACTCTTCAAAAAGCTGATCGCCCCTCAACGTCATCACCATATTGTCTGAAGGCTGAGCAGAAGGGTTTTTTATACTCGTGAAACAATCAAAGTCACGTGGGTAGACCAATCCCTGATAAATATCCAGCATTTGAGGAAGCTGCGAATGCATATAGGGACCATTGGGGTAGTCAGCTTCATCAAGCATTATGTTGAATTGGGTCTCCATGAGGCTCTCTGGTGCAAGGCTGATACTGTCACTCTTCCATTCAAGTGCCAGATCATATAGCTCATTGACAGTATGCTCCTGATATCCAGCCAGTACAGGCCAGTTTCCTGCTTGCAATGTTTGAGGTTCTTCTCCAGCCGGAAAGTTGATGTCCAAATTCATACCAGTATTCAGATTTCTTCGTTCATCCAGTGTCAGGGATGAGAAATTCACACCATCGATCCAGGATTGTGTCAGTTCGATGGGAACACCATCTATGGAAAGCGCTCCGTCACCCCAGGTTCCCATAGCAGGATCAAGGATAAAACCGGTGGATATTTCATAAGTAATCGTACCCAGGTTCTCTATTGATGTATTGAAAGAAAGACCTGTTTGCTGGCTATCACTATTCCTTGCAATTGTGAGAGAATATCGAAGCGTCCCATTGTTCAGAATAAGTGAGATAAGTGAGTCACCCTCGGTTAAGAATGAACCATCTGATTCATCGAAATATTGATCCATGCGGGAATTAACCCCATCTACAATGAGATAGGGATACGAAGTTTTAGCAAAGGGGTGGCCATAGGTTAGGGATTGATTGTCATCCAGGATTCCAGGATCTGAACCGATTGTCGTACCCATGGTGAAGTAACCTTCTTTTAGCAGGACCACTTCCATTCCAGCTGTTTCAATTTCAAGGAAATCAAGACCCAGATACGGGATTTTTGACAGGGAGTTTATCTGCTCATTAGAATCAACATCTGATTCGGTAATATCGAAGGTGGCTTTATCAAAACCCATTAATGAAATTGTTGATAGAAGGATAGATAGTGAGACGAATCTTGATATGTGCATGGGGTCCCCTTTCCCAGGGACTCATTTGACTGCTCAAGCCCCCAATTCGAGTAAAAATAATACTTCCACAAATATAGAGTTCGCATGCCGCAGAGACTAAGGAATATCGTCCATTTTCATTGATTATTGAAATGTGATACAATCTAAAAAAGGAGATTTAAAACAAAAAAGCAGTAATAATATGAGCCTAAATCATGGCCAGTAGCTTATTCTTTTGTTTCTTGAACTCTTTCCCTGTAATGAGTTGCCTGGAGTACATCTGGTGCAAAGCTTCGATTTGCCCTATCAGTTCTTCAGTAGTTGCCTCCTGGGCATCTGGATTCATGGACATACCAATCCGATTGAGCAATGTCTTTTTAGTTCTTTCATAGTCCTTTTCACTTATCACACCACGTGACATCATACGATTCAAGACAACAATATCTTCTGAAACACTTTCAGCTGTGATGGTAACCAGATTAGTAGGATAGGTGGTGATCGATTGGGTCGTGACCATGACAGGTCTATAAGAATAGCGATAGTATCCATAAGCTGAATAGTAATTGTTGTAATGGTAGGGGTAATAGGAGGAGTGATAGTTTCTGGCAGGGTGGTGATGATTTCTTCTTGAACGGGGGCCTGCCTGCACCGTGACTGAAAGGATAAGTAGAAGGATAATAAGTTTGCTAAATTTCATAATGCACCTCATTCTATTTAATCCCTTTGACCTTATAAGTTCCTGATTGGTTAATTTGTGGCAGGCTCGAGACTGCGTTGATAAGCTCGACGGGCAATATGAGCCCCTCCCAGGGCACCCACAGTTTGCGGGTTTTCAGGAATATTCAAAGTCAACCCCAGCTTCTCCTCCAGCAACGTGACCAGACCCCGATTATGAGCAACACCGCCTGTCAGGGTCACTTCGCCTTCAATACCAATTGAGGTGACCATACTCCAGATCCGGTTCACTATAGAACGCTGCAATCCATGTACGATTTCTTCACGAGGGGTATTTTTGGCCAGAAGTGAAATAACTTCACTCTCAGCAAATACAGTACAGGTGCTACTGATTGGAGCTGATTCTCCCTCGATATTCGCCGGGCTGCTCAATTCATCCAGATCCAGTTCCAGACGGTTGGCCATGACCTCGAGAAAACGGCCAGTCCCGGCTGCACATTTATCATTCATGGTGAAATCTAGCATACGACCACGTGAGTCGATTTGGATCACTTTACTGTCCTGACCACCAATATCTATCACCGTTCCCGTCCTGGGAAAAAGTTGATGAGCCCCGACGCCATGGCAACTGATCTCAGTCGTTTTTCCCGTGGCAAAAGTCACTGAAGCACGTCCATAACCCGTAGCAGTGATTGCTGTGATGCCTTCCCTTGAGAGATCTGCCAGTTTTAAGGCAGAATCAAAAGCCTCTTCAGCTGCTTCAGAACCATTCACGCCTGTGGGGATTACAATTTCAGACAGGACTTTTCCTGAATGATCAATAATGGATACATCGGTGCTGAGAGAGCCTACATCCACGCCGACGAAATAGAGATCAACCATGTTTTGATCCTTCCAGGGTTTCACAAAAGGCTTCAAGTCGAGTGTGGATCTGCTGCTCTGACCAGACCCGTTCATCGGCAATGTCCGCATCCAGAATAACAGCAGGTAGATCAAGATCAGTCGTGATGGCCTTGCGCAGATCAAATTGCCCTACAGAATAAGGTTTACAGCTCCGTGTTGAATGCATGACCATTCCATCCACTGAATAAGTCTTGATCATCTTTTTCATCAGATCAAGCCGATGCTTCAGGTTGTTGTTGAGAATGATCTGGCCATAGGTTTTGGCCATGGAGTTCCAGGGATCTTTTACATTGAGATAACCTGTGGTTTCAGCCCAGGCATTGGTATATGTAGCAGTCACAAAGTTCATTTTTCTCTCAGCAAAAAAAGTAGCCAGAAATCGGACCTTATACCAGATGGCAATATTATCCCAGATTAGGCGGTAACGTTCATCACTTATTGCACCAATCCCCTGGGTAACCCGGGTTTCGACCTCATCCATCAATATATGGTAGTAGTCTTGTGCCACAGGTAAGCCGCGGAGGGAAACGATGGGAGCAAGATGACCAAAGGCATCAAAGATGGTCATGGGGGCAGGTTGAGCCTTCATGGCATCCAGGATGGTACCCCAGGTTTTGGATGTTTCCATGGAGCGTTTAAGGATATCTTCAAAAATATTAAGATAAAAGACCCGTCCAGAAACTCGCTCGAGGACGGGAATCATATCCTGTAACTGCTGCGCCATATAATTGATATCAGCTTCGGTTTGCTCTGATGTAACGAAGGGTGCATCAAAGTGAATCAGAGGAATATTCAGTTCATGGGCGATGGCTTTATACCAGTATAGGACGGTCTGACAGATATTGTTTGAACAAAACAATAGATCTGGTTTGGGAAGCTTTCCAGCCGGTGTTTTCCCTGACAGCATGTGTCCGAGATCGATACGGGCATAGGAACACAGATCCTGACTGAAGCCACTCCCTTCAGCGATTCCACAGTAGTCGGCCCCTTGTTTTTTGGCTCCTACCAGGGCTGAATGATTCTCCGGATA
Source organism: Fidelibacterota bacterium (assembly GCA_013202495.1). Classification (GTDB taxonomy): domain Bacteria; phylum Fidelibacterota; class UBA8477; order UBA8477; family JABMPR01; genus JABMPR01. The sequence goes on from JABMQQ010000029.1 coordinate 30,906, forward strand.
GATGGTATAGAAATCAAAAGCCCGCAGGAGCTCCACAGGAGCACCGCTGGTGACCCAGGCTACTTTTTTTACTCCCGGAACATATCTGGAGAGAAAATAGTGACGACTGAGAATTTCTTTTAAGCGCTTATTGGATTCCAGAGGTGGTCCGAATGCCTCTGGAATGGGACGAGGTTTCCGTTTTTTGAAATTCTGAAGCGCCATGACAGCAGGAGCTCCATAATCTTTCATGATTTTATATCTTAGTTCGGTTCTAATACTCAAGGCGATACCATCTCAAATAGAAGTTCAGTAAATGCTTCGATACGCGTTTTGTCTTGTCCTGAAATGTGGCTCTCTAGTTCTGTTTCCAGGGTTAAAACTGGAATGCTTTTTTCCCGAAGTGTTTTCACCAGGAGACGATGATCGAATAGCTCAGGCTCACAGAATTTTACCATATTAAAGAGCATTCCTTGAGCTTGACTTGCATTCATTAGTTTACTTAGATGGTGCAAGCGTTCATCCAGATCACCCCCGCGTGTGGAGCAAGATGGCAAAATGAAGAATCGATCTGTTAAGTAATCCAAGGGTGAAACGGGGACATCCATGGGAAACTTGGGAATGCGTCGACTGACCGCCAGTAAATCATCGGCGACGATGCTAACCCCCAATTCATCGAGAAATTCCAGTATCTCTGAAGTGGGTGGTAGAATGCCCGACACCATCAATCTGGCTCTTGGAGTTTCGGAGGGTTGATCAAGAATATCTACCTGTTCAAGCAGGCTCAAATAGTCAGTGGGGAGCAGGTACTCCTGAGCTCGCATGAGTTTGAAATACTCCAGATTATTCAAAGACAGATGATCTGTCATGCGAGCCAGTTGGATTGCCAGGAGGTGTGAATCGATATTATGACTGAGTACACAGGCAGCCAGCAGTTTTTCTGGATCTAGAGGTCCATAGCTTGCTTCCAATGTTGATTGGAAATTTTTAAGAATGTCCTGGTAATATTTAGTCGTTGTATTGTTAAAACTGCCCTTGGGATTGTAAAAGGTGTAAACAGGGAGGGATACACCGATAAGATCCTTGACTTGAGTCCCTAGATTTTGCAGAGAATCACAGGTATGTGGGAAGAGATATCCCGCATTGATGATATCAGGTTCCTTGAGAATGAACTCCAGGCTTTTTTTTACAATGGGGCAAATGGTGGTCTGTAGATGTGCATTGGCGTGAAGTAATTCTCCAGGCGGATCCCAGATTTCAGCGGCATGGATATCAAAAGCCCAGAGGATCTCTCGGGGATAGAGCGCAGGCAGCACACCCATTATTTTCTGGCCAGATTGGGCCAGTGCTTTTAAATATTCTGATCGGTCTGGTATTATCATTTACTATTACTCAAACTATTTATTTGATCTTCACATTTAGATATTAGAAACAAAACCCTTCGAGAGCCTCAGGGAGACGAACTTTTTACCCGGCGTCATGCTGAGGGTCTCACACTTCGACTCCGCTCAGTGTGACACACGATAGGTAGGTTGTCTCCCTGAGCGGAGTCGAAGGGTCCTGAAATTTCAGCTTTACTTTCTGAATTTGCGGACAAAACCTTCCACCTCAGGGACCCCACCCTGATAAACAAGATAGCCATTGTATGGCTCTCGCTCTGTAATATCATCATTAATAGGTGTAAGCATTATCTCTTTGATCTTTTTGGGATCGTCCGTTTGTCCCAGAGCCCAGCCCAATTTAACCCAGGCAACTTCAGGGAGCATATTTCCAAGGGGAGTAACACCCAAAGCCATCATATCACGCCCCGTATCATAAACGAACATGTGGGCATACCCCCAGATAGTCTGAAGGGTCATAAAGACTGAGACGCCCTTGTCTCTCGCCCTCTCAAGGGCAGGATACAATTCCCTGTTCACATGTCCAAGACCGGTTCCCACAATAACGATTCCTTTGTACCCGGCATCTACCAGGGAATCTACAATGTCAGCCTGCATGTGAGGGTAGTAGTAAAGCATAGTGACCTTCTCATTGAAGGTGGGGATAATTTTTACAGTCTTGTCGTTCCGACGATGTTTGTATTCTGTTTTGATAATTTTGAGACCTTTACGGGTAACAGTGGCAGCCGGTGTATCGCCAATGGTGCGAAAAGTAGACCGGTAGGAACTATGCATTTTCCTGACACGGGTTCCACGATGTAGAAAACCGTATTCATCAGAGGTGGGACCAAACATACACACCAGGGTTTCTGCTATATCACCATGCCCGGCAGCATAAGAAGCGTGGATCAAATTCAGGGCCGCGTCTGAAGAGGGTCGATCCGAAGAGCGCTGTGATCCCACAAGAATGATGGGGATGGGCGAATCCTGAACCATAAAGGAAAGGGCCGCTGCCGTATGATGCAGGGTGTCTGTCCCATGACCGATCACAATACCATCTGTGCCGTTGGCTATTTCTTTGCCAATACTTTCTGCCAGGATTTTATATTGATCAGGACCCATATTTTCGCTAAAAACCGCGAACAATTTTTCTGTATCGATATTGCAAATATCAGCCAATTCAGGGACAGCACCATATAATTCACCAGGAGAAAAAGCGGGAATGACAGCACCCGTCCGATAATCCAGGCGGGATGCAATAGTTCCACCAGTACCAAATAATTTCACATTGGGTTTATCATCTGAATAGGGGAAGGTTTTCTCGGGAATTTTGTAGTTGGCTTTTTGATAGCCCGTTTCAACCATTTTTTTAATGGTCACAATATCGATACCGATATTGTAGCCGGTTTGAATTTTCAAGACGATATGCTGATCATCATCATTTTCTGAGCGGGGGAGAACCGTGCCATCAAAAGTGCCCCTGGTCGTGTGAATTTCAGCTTGACCCCAGACCCTTACACTGAATTTCTTTAACGTGGCGAGAGCATCCCCTTTATATCCTTGAAAAATGTCATCACTCATAGAATTAATTCTCTCTCTAATTCAACAATGAAAAGCTTTTTAACCATCCATCTACGCTCTTTGAGCTGCGCTGGACAGGCAGAGTTCGCGAAGAACGCAAAGGTTTTAATAGCACAGTATCAATAGCCTATCGTTTTCAACAAAAACATTCTTTGCGGGCTCAGCGCCCTTTGCGGTTAGCCTGTTTATCATTTAACTATCATCTCGATTTTTTGTCTCAGGTCAGCCATTTCCACATTCCCGATGGCCTGATGATGTATCTGACCCATGAGCCAGTTGATGTCGTCACCTGTTTCAGGTTTTGGAGTATTCTCTTGATATTTTTCGTAAAGAAATTCTATAGGAGCTGCAATTTCAGCCATATCGCGTTTCCTGAAATGGATACTGGTGAGAACGGAACTAAACTGCATATCTGGGAATTCATAGATCACTGGCATCATGTATTTGGCAATACCTGGCTCCAGTTTTTTCTCCTTGATATAACGAAATAATTCATAGATTTTTTCATAGAAGAAGTTTTTATGCAAGTCACACCTGCCTTCAATATTTTTGAAGGTATGCCCCAGAAAAGAACCGATAAACTTATGAGTATAGCCATGATCCGTACAGATGTTTTCAATCAGGGGGATCATGTTTTTGCTCAGGAGATACTTCCAGGTGTCTTCAGGGATGCCCCACTTTTTCATCTGTGCATAACGATCTGCAATATCCGGGGGTAATTGTTTCCCAAGACTGTCGATGAACTCAACGGTCAAAGGGATGGGCGCAGAATCTGTGTCGGGATACATGCGATCACTTCCCGGAAGCACCCTTTCAAAAATAGTGGTACCATCTGGAAAGGATTTACGTGTTTCTTCTGGAACACCTTCAAAGGCCATGCGGATTCGTTCTTCCACGGTTTCCAGGGCAGTGGGGATGTCCTCTGCAGGTCCCCAGAAAATGATCTGTGCATCGTTTTTCTTAGCTCCCAGCCACTTGGATATTTTGCCCAAATCGTCATCACTCAGGAGAGGATCAAAGCTTTCTGAATGAGTCATGTTGGGTCGTTCAATACAGGCAATCACCTTCAGGCGATGACTTATCTCGTGGGCAAAATTGTGCCCGGGTTGCATGAAGTGAGAGAGAATTCCCTTTAGTTTTGGAAGATTAATGGCGACGACTTTCATTCTCTGATTCAGCTTTTCTCGGAGGGGAGTTGCCAATAGCTCTGGCATGGAAAAATCGATTTCTTTATGACTCATTTTCCATTTGTTGAGCTGAATACCACGTTCATGGATGAGCTTTTTAATATGTAGAAGTGCCCATTGACGGAATGCTTCATTATGCGAGAGTTCAGGGATCCATTTATTGTGGGCTACCCCTTTTATTTCAACCCGACTCCCACCTGCACAACTCACATTGACATCTTCGCGACCAGCACCCATCCCAGTACGCACTTTGCCCGTACTGCGATTTAGAAATCGTATGTATTCTGCAGCTTCTGCCAGTTCATCAGGTGTGGTCATATCAGGGTGGGTTACTGTTTCGATGAGAGGCATGCCGAGTCGATCAGTTTTGTAAATTCGCTCATGGCCGATATCAGAGATTTCACGACAGGAATCTTCTTCAATACTGAGTTGAATCAGACGCACTTTCTTATTTTTTAGTTGAAGCTCACCCTCGACGCCAAGAATCGCTGTCCTTTGGAAACCGGTTGGGATGCTGCCATCCAGATATTGTTTGCGGGTGATGTGAACTTCACCCACGATATTCAGCTTGGAGAGCAGCGATATTTCAATGGCAATTTCCAAAGCTTCCGGATCAATATGAAAGGGTGGGGTATCATCAACTTCATAGGTGCAAGCGTTCTGATTATTGAGACGATAGGTGATGTTTTTGCGCGTCTTGAATTCCATGAGTGCCGTACCATCATACTCACCCAGTTCGCTCAATGTAGGACGCATATGACGGATAACTTCAGCATCGAAATCATCATCAGAATGATAAATACCTGCGGGACAGCGACAAAACAGTTTACTCTTCGTTTTGAGCTGCTGGTGGACCTCCAGACCTGATTTAAAACCAATGCGCTTATAGTCACTTGGCTTGGCTTTTTGGCGTTCCACATAACCAATGGCTTTGCGTGTCGCTTTGTAATTTTTTAATGCTTCAGCTTGTTTCATCTTCACCAATTATTTTATTACAGAACTCAACAAGGAGTGTTAAAAATATTGTATCAATCAAAGCATGGATAGTGCCAGTTGGTCACTTTCAAGAGTTGAAACAAGATAAGGTATCAGAGACTAAGTGCAATTTGAGTTATGGCCTTTGAGATTAACCGATGCATCCCATTCTGCGGGGTCTAACTTATTTGGCGACAGCTGTGACAATAAATCTACAATAATTGCGAAAATCTAATGACCGATCTAGAAAAAACTGAATCGACATCAGGCAATACCACCCGATTTATTAGCCTCATGATTCTCGTGCTTTTCCTGTGCTCAGGAATGACGGGTTTGTTGTACGAAGTGATCTGGTCCAGGATGATTGTCAAGGTGATTGGAGCTGCTCCATTTGCCATCAGTATTGTGCTCACCGTGTTCATGGGAGGTCTGGGATTAGGGAGCTATCTGGCTGGAAGATATATTGATCAGATTAAAAAATCCTCCCAACTACTTCAACTATACGGTCTCATGGAAATTGGGATTGGTATATACGCCTTTGTACTTAAGGGAGTGATTGCAGCCAGTCAGCCAATATTTAGCTCTATCTACAATCAGTCCTCAGAGCATCTATTGATATTTAATGCTGTCATTCTACTGGGAGCATTTGTTCTATTCATCTTTCCAGTGACACTTATGGGCGCCACCCTGCCAATTCTCATTCGATTTTATGTGGCCAATTTAGGTCATCTCGGAGCCCGAGTTGGTCGACTATATGCCATCAATACAATTGGCGCTGCAGTTGGTTCAATTCTAAGTGGATTTTTGTTGATAAATTTGTGGGGCGTCGATGGTACCCTTCGATTTGCTGTGGTCATTAATTTCCTGATTGGTGGCATCTCATTTGTTCTGGCGAATTGGGTTGCCAAGCGTTCTTCTCTGGATGAGCAAAAAGCCGACAGACATGCTGTTGAAGTATCACAAACTGCAGTTGGCGCTCAATATTCGCGTTCTCACCAGCTGGCTGTACTGGCTATATTCGCTGTTTCTGGATATGCCGCCATGGCTTATGAGGTGATCTGGACAAGATTGCTCGGGCTAATTATTGGGCCGACGACGTATTCATTCACGATTGTACTTACTACCTTTATTGTGGGTCTAGCTCTGGGAGCGATGTTCTTTGGGTGGCTGGCTGACCGAAGCAAACATCCTTTCCGACTCCTGCTTATCACCCAGATGAGTGCAGCCATCCTGGCTCTTGTAGTAAGTCAGTTTTTGGGCAATAGTCAATTTTTCTTCGCCAAGTTGATCTTCAGTTTCAGAGACGATTTTGTCATGCTCTACATAGCCAAAGCGACGCTATTATTCCTCCTCTTGCTAGGCCCAACCCTTGCGTTGGGAGCCACATTTCCCCTGGTGGGGAAGATCTACACCAGTTCCATTCGAAAACTGGGCAAGTCCATTGGATTTGCATATGCCATCAATACCATCGGGGCATTACTGGGAGCCTTCTCGGCTGGTTTTGTTCTGATTCCCTTATTCGGCAAGGAAAATAGCCTGAGTCTGGTAATTGGTATTCAATTGCTTACCGTATTGGCTATTGTTGGTCTTCTATATCCCAAGGGCGAAAACTCCCGAATCAGACTCATTCTTTTGAGTTCTGGAATCCTTGGTCTGCTCCTCACTTTTGCATTCCCCCATTGGGATAGAGAACAATTAGCGACTGGGAAATATTATAGGTTTAGCAGTTATGCAGACATGCTAAAAAACACCAGCTGGTGGGATGCCCTGGTGAAGATGCCCAGGGATTTCATGCCCAATATCAGTGGTACAGAGGTGGTCTTTTATGGAGATGGTATTGGCGGTTTTACAACGGTGGAGCAGGATATTGATCCACTTGGAAAGCCACAATATGTTCTATATAATAGCGGTAAGGCAGACGCCTCTTCAGAATCGGATATGGCTACTCAAACCATGCTGGCTCATCTACCTCTACTGTTTCACCCGCAACCTAAAAATGTCATGATTTTAGGTCTGGCCAGCGGGGTTACTGCAGGGGAAGCCCTATACTATGATTTAGACCGCCTGGATATTCTAGAAATCAGTGAGCAGGTTGTAGAGGCCAGCGATTTCTTTAGAGAAACGAATAGTGATGTGCTTTCACATCCCGCCACGAATTTGATCATCCAGGATGGTAGAGCCCATCTGGAATTGACGGAGCAAGTATATGATGTTATAACTTCAGAGCCGTCCAATCCGTGGATGGCTGGACTGGCAAACTTATTTACTGAAGAGTTCTTCAGACTAACCAAAAACAGACTGAGTTGGGACGGTGTATTTATTCAGTGGTTGCCATCCTACCAGATGGATTGGACCACCTTCTCAATGATAGGAAGAACTTTCACCAAGGTTTTTCCCAATAGCTTGTTGATGAAGTCATTTATCGGTGGTAATGATTACTTATTGGTCGGCTTTAATGGCCTGAAACAACTCGACCTTGAAAACGGACTCAAAAATTTGCCCAAGCTTCAAAAATCTCCCAATCTGATTGTTGAAGATCCCAGGATATTGTACCGACTCATCGTAAGTGATAATCTACCTGCTTTGTTCGGTTCAGGACCTGGACACACCGATGATCACCCCGTTCTTGAGTTTATGGCACCACAACGTATGCATCTGGTAGATAAAACCATTGAAAAAACCCTGGCCGCAAGACGCACCCTCGGTGATGAGATTATTGATGTCATGCGGGAAGTTCTTGATGTAGATGGGCAGCTCAAATTTGCCAGGTTTATGCTTTCTGTTTATTCTCCCTTCCAGGACATGGTAGATTTATCCACAGCAACCGAGGAGCAAAAAGTTGAATATACCGAGATGTTAATGGAATATAGCAAGAGGAATGCGGTTCAGGATTACGATATGTTTGAAAGCATGGGTTTGAGAGATACCGTTATTCAAACACAAATAGCTCAACTTACCCAAAAATTACCCAGTCTCCCGAATCGACTTGCTTCCTTTTTCATCCTGGCCAACGCTCATGCTGAGTTGGGAGATTTCGATGAGGCTATCAAATATTGTCGGCAAATTATTGAAATGGGTAGTGATCCCATTGAGGCAAATCTCAATTTAGGGTTGTTTTGTATGAATGCTGGACGGAACGAAGAGGCAATCGCTGCCTACAATACCGTCTTGGAGCTGGATCCTGAACACAGTCATGCCCACAATAATCTGGGGACACTTTTCGAGCAGACTGGCGAGACCAAAAATGCGAAAGCTTCCTATGAACAGGCTGTTCTCATAGATCCAGATCTTGCAATAGCCCATTTCAATCTGGCTCGCTTACATATGAGCTCAGGGGCTGTGGATTCAGCAATGCTCGCCTATGCCACCGTGTTGAAGTTGGATCCTGAATACGTACCGGCTTATTATCGGGTCAGCCAAATCTATCAGATTTCAGGAGATTATGAAAAGGCCATTGCAATAATGGAAACCCTCCTCAAAATTCGTCCTGATTTAAAAGAAGCTCAGATTGAAATAAAAAATCTCACCATGCAAATGGAGCAGGAACAGCCAAAGGTATCAGTTCAGATGCCTCCTCGTACAGCTAAATCAGACAAAAGCACGGATCCCAGATATTTTTATAACCAGGCTGTCATGTTGATTCAGAAACAAAAATACAGAGAAGCGATTGTCGATTTTGAACGGGCACTCTCATTAAAGCCCGACTATCTCAATGCTCTCATTGGTCTTGGAGCCATGTATCAGAACCTGAGTGAGTATGAAGCTGCTATCAGCCAGTATAAGCGAGCCCTGGCTATTGACCCAAATCATAGCGGGACACACAATAACATGGCCATTAATTATTATACGGTAAAAAAATATAAATTGGCCATTGAACATGCAGATAAGGCCAAAGCATTGGGTTTTAAAGTTCAGCAGGCTTTTTTGGATGAACTGTCAAAGTATCGATAGTTTCGCTGGAATTATATCAAGTGTAATTATTAATGAACATTGCATGTCATCGCGGACCCGTAGGGAGCCATCTAGATTGTACATTGAGCTTGTCGAAATGTACGTAAGGACCATGGCAGACAACCTTAGGCTTCGATACTTCGACGGAGTTTATACTGAGCTGAGTCGAAGTGCTCAGCACAGGCTTGCTCAGCCTCCGGCGTCCTCGATGCTTCCCCTTGTTCCCTTGAGGGAGTATATACTCAGCATCGCCGATATTCTCGGAATGACTTATAATAACGACATCGTTTACCATCAACCATTGATAAGATTCTTAGCGATTGACAGAATTTTTGCCGTTTCAATTCGTTTACGATGATTGTTATCGGTATGGGCGAATCGAATCGTCCCGTCCTTATCTATAATGTAGACGCTGGGAACCGGGATGAGATGGTGATCCTGACCGGAAGCAGTTTCAATATTCTGATTGTTTAGCTTGTAGGCTGCAACCTTAACGCTGCCAAAACGTTCTGCAATGTCCAGAGATTGAGCACCCAGCATACTGCTGTCTGATAGCAGGGTATATGTCAATTCATTTGTATCGATAGTTTTTGAGAGTTCAGTGGGACGATCGGGACTCACAGCAACAATGCGGTATCCCAACTCAATCATCTCACCTTCAATTTCTAACAGTTGACCCAACTGTAAATTGCAGTATGGTCACCAGCCTCCGCGATAGTAAATCAATACGACAGGCTCATTTTGCAGGTAGTCATATAAATCGATTGATTCGTATGCTGTGGAGGTAAGCTGGAAATGGGGGAAGGCATCGCCAACACCAGGTGATTTAGTTGAAATTTCCTCGGGTGGTAGATTCTGAGCGCAGACACATGTCGCCATGAATGCTGTTAGTAGGACGGATAGGATATAAGATCTTGAAATTTTAAACATGAGGTCTCCGTTATTTTTTCTCCAGCTTAAAATAGGAACTCCCCATATTGAAAATGTATTCACCGCGACACTTATCATAAGAAAAGGAGTGTTTCAGAATCTATGATGGCCCCCATTATTTTAGCCACGGATGTGCACCCGTCTCTGCTCGTTGTGCTACGCCGGGCAGGCGGATTTTCACCGATAGGATTTGGCACAGGTTATCCGGGCTGAAGCGTTTGTGATTGTGCTTTGCTGACGTGTCCGCGTCTCATCATAGCCCCATTTTACTCTATACCTTTATACCCTTGACATTAAAAGAAGAGGCCGCCCTTTTTGGGACAGCCTCCTTTGATAAAACATGAACGACTCTTAAATACTTATACGTTTTTTAACTGTCTCCGTTCAGCTCGTCGAATTCCTGCATCCGCCAGAAGGCTGTATAGTGACGGTACAACAAACAAGGTGAGGAAAGTGGCAGCTGTTAATCCACCAATCACGGTGATGGCCATGGGTGCACGCATCTCGGCACCTTCACTTGAGTCTAATACCATGGGGAGCATACCAAAAATAGTAGTAAGCGCAGTAATCAGGACAGGACGAAGTCGCGTTGAACCAGCTTCAATGATTGCAGTGGTTGCTTCGATTCCCTTCCGTCGTAACTGGTTAATATAATCCACCAACACAATGCCATTATTCACCACAATTCCAGTGAGCATGATGAAACCGATGAAACTGGTAAGGCTGATGGTGACACCGGAAATAAGAAATCCAATGACAACACCTATCAAAGCCAAAGGAATGGTAACCATGATCACTAAGGGATGAATCAATGATTCAAATTGTGACGCCATGACCATGAATACGAGCAGGATGGCTAGCGCCAAAGCCTGGCCAAGTGTGATGAAAGTATCGATCATCTGTTCGTATTGACCCCCGTATTCCACAAAATACCCATCAGGTAAAGTCGCCTGAATCGGTTTGAGGATTTCGATGATTTCCTCCATCACCGATCCCATATCTCTATCCAGGATATTGGCTGTAACCAGAACCATACGACTTTGGTTATCTCTGACTATTTTAACTGGCCCTTCTTCTTGTGTAATTGAGGCGACCTGAGCCAGTGGGATTTGAGATTTCATAGGAGTCGTCAGCAGAATTTGTCCAATATCACGTATTGAATTGCGCTGATCTTCCCGGAATTTGATACGGACATTGGTTTCATCGCCGGCAAAGCGATAGCGGGTGGCTACCTGACCCAGGGTGGAAGCCTTAATGGTGTTGGCCACTTGTCCTGAGACCAACCCCATGCGGTTAATTTCTTCACGATTGAGAGCAATATGATATTCAGGCTTGGCTTCTTCCATGGAGGATTTGATATCCATAACGCCCTCGACGTCTGCGATGATGGCGGCTACTTCTTTGCTGATCTCTTCCAGAATAATAAAATCTTTCCCGAAAACCTGAATCTCGACATCAGCTCCACTGCCACCCATGGCTGCTCCAAAGTCAATGCTCTGGATGGTAACATCACGCATGGCCGGAATTTCACCACGAATTTTTTCACCGATCTTTGTGGTTGAAAGTGATCTCTCCGATTTTGGCTTCATGGCCAGCATGATCATACCTTCATGAGATCCAGCGTTAGCCATATCGCCACTCTGGCCGCGATCTTCTTCATTGACACCGTTGGAAACAATCACGGTCTGGACAGCATCTTCTGAAAGGGCAATTTTTTCCACTTGTCTCACAGCCTGGTCTGTTTCTTCCAGGGCTGACCCAACAGGCAGCTTGATCTTCATCATGAGCATGGCTTGATCCATCTCTGGCATGAATTCAGTTCCAACCACTGGAATTAGCGCCATGGAAATAACAAATAACACGGTTGCAGCTCCCAGGGTCTTCCAGCGATGCTGAAGAACTACAGTAAGCGTTCCCGTATAGACAGCTCGCAAACGAACGATCCAGGACTCGTCTGCTTTAAGGGTGTAATCCACTTTGCTTCTCGGTTTGAAAAAGACCGAGGCGATCATGGGCACCATGGTGAGTGAGACGAAGAGTGAGGCAAGCAGTGAGAATGAAATTGAAAGTGCCAGCCCTCGAACCAACTGACCTGCAGTACCTGAACCCATGGCCATTGGTAAAAATACTGCGAGGGTGGTCAATGTGGATGCCGTAATGGCCATTCCAACCTCTGATGCACCCAGGCGGGCGGCCTCCTTGCGGCTTTTACCTTCCTCAAGATGACGAAACACATTTTCAATAACCACAATGGCATTGTCCACCAGCATACCAATGCCCAGGGCCAATCCTCCCAGCGTGAGGAGGTTGAGTGTATAACCGACAGCGTTAAGAGGTATAAAGGTAACGATTATGGATGTAGGAATGGCGATTCCAACCGCCAGGGTGGGACGAATATTTCTCAAGAAAAAATAAATCATGAGCATGGCCAGAACGCCACCCAATAGTGCGGTTCGACCTGTACTGTTCACGGTGAGCTTCACACTGGAGGACATATCCATCCCGATATGCATCTCAATATCTTTAGGTAAAACTTGCTGGAGTTCAGCCAGCTCAGCCTTGACCGCATCAGCAACCTGAACAGTGTTTGTGCCAGATTGTTTGGTAACAATCATCATGACGCCCGGTTTAGACTGGACCCGCATTTCCGTACGTAAATCTGATACAGTGTCTTTAACCTTGGCAACCTGTCTGAGTTTGATAGGATTACCCGTAGGAGAAACTCCAACGATCAGGTCTTCTATTTCTGTCAGGGATGCAAATTCAGCCCGGGTCCGAACCAGAAAATCTTTGTGATCTTCGACGATTCGCCCAGCTGGCATATTCAGATTTTCAAAACCAATCACCTGGATAATCTGATTCAATGTAATTCCAGAGGTTTCCAGGGCATGTTGATCAATTTCCACCTGTATTTCTCTTACTTCAGGAGATTGAACGATGACAGAGGCCACACCTTCAATACGCTCCAGACGATAGCCGGCGGTTTCGTCCATATACTCGGCCAACTCATTGAGGGGTCGTTCTTCACTGGTGACACCATAAAAGAGCAGGGGTAGAGCAGACATGTCAAATTTCATGACCAGGGGCGTTTGGATATCATCGGGTAGGAAGTCGGCAAACATGGCTAGCTGATCCCGGAGATCCTGTGCTGCAAAATCGAGATTAGACCCGCTCTCAAATTCCACGGCAATCATGGACATACCTTCCACAGTAGTGGAAACGACGCCTTTCACCCCTGAAACAGAGGCAATGGCCTGTTCGATGGGTTTTGTAACGATGGATTCGATATCTTCGGGGCTGGCTCCACCATAGACAGTGACCACGGACACCATGGGGAACTCAACATCAGGTAGCATGTCCAGACCCAGTTTGGTGAAAGATATAATACCACCCAGGACCACAATCAACGTGATCATGGTGACGGTAATCTTGCGATCGACGGATAGATCAACAATTTTCATAGCTGACTCCTAGTCCTCAACCTGGACGAGACTGCTGTCTGTGAGGATAAATGCGCCACTGGTGACAAAAAGCTCACCCTCGCTGAGACCTGCACCGATGATGAGTTCTTTTAAACTCTCCTGGAGGATTTCAACATCCCGTCTATAAGCGTAATTATCCTCAACAACAAACATGTGGGATTTATCAATGACAGCGTTTTTCGGTACGACCATCACACCTCCAATTTCTTCAATAGATATATCCACTCGACCAAAAGTTCCGGCTCGGAGATTTCCTGAGCTATTGTTGAACTGGCATTCTACAAAAAAAGTTTTTGAAAGAGGATCAGCGGCTACGCCAACCAGTGTGACGATACCTGGGACTGGATCATCCAGATAGTCTACTTTCAAGAAGGCATTTTGACCTTTCTGAATGCTCATGATTTCCTGAGAAGTGATTTGAAGTTCAATTTTTATGGATGATACATCCTGAAGTGTGAAAACAGGCATCATGAGTGCTGGACTGAACAAATCACCCCTGTTGAAACCCTTCTGGGTTATGACACCATAAAATGGGGCTGTCAGCGTAGCCTTGTCCAATTGCATTTTAAGAAGATCCAGGCCAGCCTGTGCCTGGCTCATCTGTGCCTGGGCGGCATCCAGTCCCAGTTTCATTTTTTCAAATTGTTGCTGAGAAACTGCATTTTCGCTATGGAGTGTTTGAACCCGTTCCCAGTTTTTGCGTGCATCCAGCAGGTTCGCATGAGCCACAGAGACTCCAGCCGAGGCCTGTTTGTGCTGTAATGTCATGGTGCTGATATCCATTTGCACCAGAGTCATGCCCTTCTGGACATAATCACCGATTTGAACATGGAGCTCTTCAATTTTTCCAGGAATCTCAGGAATAATGCGTGCGGTTTGAATTGCCAGCAAAGAGCCATTATAAGATAGGGAGCTGACAAAGTTTTGTGATCGTGCAGTCTCAACCTGAACTGGAACAGCTTTTCGGATCCAGTCGTCAGGAGTCTCTGTTGCATCGTTTTTACTGCAGCCATTAAAAAGAAATAGTCCGAGACTGAGAACGAGGATGAGTTTTAGTGTTTTCATTAATTATTAACTCCTTGTTTATGGAGAGACTCACCGATGACCTTTTTTATGCTGGCTTCAGCGAGTGTGTAATTGAATAGTGCCTGTAAATAGTTTGCCTTGGCCACGGTCAGATTGATCTGTATCTGATTGGCCTGAAGATTGGTAATGGTCCCTTCCCGAAATTGGATTTTAGCCAGACGTGCAGCCTCTTCGGCCTGACCTACGGTTTTTTCCTGAGAAAGGATATTCTTTTCAGCTTCCATAAGTCTTAAATAGACCTGTTCCACCTCAAACATTATGACGTCCTTCAGAGCGTCATAGCCATAATTAACCTGGCGCTCTGCAATCCTGGCCTGGCGTACTTTCGAGTACCGGGTGCCACCAGCAAACAATTCATAACTCATTCCAATTGCCACCATATAGCTATCATCCCAATCTGAATAGATATCCAGGTCGTTCCCTGACTTTGAATACGAATAGCTTAATGCGAACATAGGCAGAAAATTTGAGCGCGCCAAATTGACATTTAGGGAACTTAAAGATTTTGATAGACTCATCTGCTGAAGTTCAGCTCTATTCTTAAGGGCTTTGGTCTTTAGTTGATCCAAATTGTATTCACCGGGATTGTAGGTCATGACATCCGTAAGTTCGATGTTAGTTTCTGATTCTATTCCCAAGAGCATTTTCAATCCGGCGGCTGCCATGGTGACGCCATTCTCAGCCTGGGTTTTCTGGGGCAGCAGATTGGCTGCTTGAACTTCGGCTTGGAGCAGATCAAGTTTTGAAATCATTCCTTGGCCATAGAGTAGCTCTGAGATCTCGTAGAATTCCTTGGCAGTGTTGTAACCTTCATCAGCAACAGCTGCAAATTCCTTAGTGACCAGCATGCCGAGGTAGGCTTGAATCACACTGAAGGAGAGATTGTTTTTTTCTTGTTCATGCTGGGATTGGATCATACTCAAGCCCTTCTTGGCCATAAGTGTTCCTAAGGCGATTTTCCCACCAGTAAAAAGTGGTTGAGTCACTCGAATATCATATTGGTAATCCATGGTAAAATCGAGTTCAAGGGGGGGGGCCGTCGGACCGGCAAAGGGATTCTGGATCACCTGGACCTTTTCGTCTGTAATTCTGGTTCCCTGCAAATTAATGCTGGGCAATGCGGATCCGATGGCCTGATAGACACTTTGTTGGGCATCATTCACCTTTTCCTGAGCAATCTTGATATTGGGATTTCTCTTGAGAGCCAACTTGACACTCTCCTCAATGGAAAGATCCATTTGGGGTTGGGCTCCCAGTAGGACTGGGAGAATAAGCATTGTTCTAAATATTTTCATGGGGAAGTATTCCATTTATAAATAGTGATGTAATTTGACTTTTAATATGATCGAGATCGATTGTATCGGCTGCCATAAGCCAATTAAGCTGATGAAGATTGACGGCCCCAACTATGCTTCCAGCCAGGATGGATGGATCAATGTGGGAGTCCTTGGGCATCCCTACTTTCAATGCCTGAGTAATTTGCTCAATATGTGTCTGTTGTTGAGTGATAAGTTTTTCTCTGAGTCCTGAATCGGAACTGTGCATAACTTTGCCCTGTTCTGCGATGACCAGTTGGAAAAAGTGTTTATTCTCAGTGAGGAATTGAAATTGGCCTTCGATAAGCGCGGCAATTTTACCTTTTACGCCCTCGGAAGTTTTCAACTCATTCAGGAGGGTTTCCGAAAAACGTTCCATCTTTTCTATGAGGATTGAGAAGAAGAGGTCTTCTTTATTTTTGAAATAGAGGTAGAGAGTTCCCTTGCTCCATCCACATTCTTCAGCAACTGCTTCCATTGTGGTTGTGTGATATCCCTGACGGGCAAAGATTTGTTCAGCTGTTGTTAAAATTTCCAGGCGATGCTGTTTTCGCCGCCGTGCTTTTATTGTGGGTGCCATACTAAGTAATCGTCTCCATTGTTTCTGACCGGTCAGCAAAATAATGACTGGGTAGTCATTTCAAAGTTGAATCGTGACCAATGCCGTAACTATGTAGTGATAAGAACGATTGAATAAGAAAGGTAGGGTAAATACAAAAAGGGCTCCGATATACGGAACCCTTTTTTGTCACTAACCAAACGGAGGTTGAATTATTTAATAAGCATCAACTTTTGAACATCCATTTTGTCACCGCTGATGATACGAACGAGATAAACTCCAGAGCTGTACCCGCTCATGTCTATTTGGAGACTCTGATTCCCTGCTTCTGTTAACCCATCACTGAGGACAGCCAGCTCAGTACCTGTCACAGAGTAGAGTACAACCTGAGTATTCATCTGCTCAGGTATTTCATACTGAATGTTTGTAATTGGATTGAAGGGGTTGGGGTATGCGCCAGTGATACTGAACTCTATGGGTAAGCCTGAAGCAACCTCATCAACACTTGAGGCAGTCATAATTTCGACCCACTCAGATTCACCAACTGGATTTTCAGCACGTAGCCGATATTCCCACTCAACACCATTAGAGATGTAAATTTCAGCATCAACATAGGAGTTGTGGCTGGAGTCGGGATAGGCCAGGGTGGTCCATTCACTGGTTGAATCTGCAATGGTTACCCGTCGTTGAAGATGGTAGTTAAATTCATTGTTGGTTGGATCATCTGCCCAATTGAGCTCAATCCAGGTTCCCAAAGGATCATTGTTGATTTGTGAGGCTAAATCAGTTGGTGCAGTGGGGTGGATAAACTCTACGATGAAAGGTGTAATAATCCCTGATAATCCTATGGCTGAGCCAACAATGAATTTTCCATCATCTGAGATCCCGTTTGCCTGTGGTAAGAACCAATCCTCCAAAAAATCGTCATCATCAACAAGGACTTGAAGACTGTCCTTAAGGTACGATATCCCGTTTTCTGGCGTATATATGATGGCATCACGGGTCCAGATCCAGGTCTGTGCTTGTGCAAAGCCAACGGATGTTCCATCATCAATGATATCCATAGGGATGACACCCGCTTCAGCAGGATTGTGACCTGGGGCAAATCCAATATCCTGCATGCCAGTTTCTTCTGTCCAGACAAACATGGCATTGGGAGACCAACCACAGATGTAATTACCACTGGGACTCACACCGTAAGCTTCACCTGGAACTTCAGGATACCAATCACCCAGGGCACCAAGATAAACGAGATCATAATCTCCAGTTTCTTCATTCAAGACCCAGGCATGAGCAGCCCTGTCGGTGTACTGACCATCAATTTCAATAGAAGCCCAGCCAACGATGACACTACCATCAGCACTCATGTCATTGGGACGGCTACTAAGCAAGAGACCATTGTCAGGGAGTAATTCACCATCTGGATCTTCAGGCGTCCAGACAAATGCTGTGGTTCTGTAGTTATCATGCCAGTACATTCCGGCCACGATGAAGGTATCCGCTGCAACCGCCCAGGCACCCTGGTACATATATGGATCAAAAGGTAGAGTGCCCTGAATGGGACCAATCATGACCCATTCCTCACCATCATAATAGCAGGCAGCGTCAACATCAGTTATGGTGTCACCCATCATCATGGGGAAGGGAGATTCACCTACCAGCAATCCGTTGTTATCCATGGCACGAATTGATCGACCACCTGTGTGCTCCACCCCCTCCTCTTCTGTCCATAGATAGCTACTGCCAAAGTAGTAGGCACCTCCGAGGAGGGAACCATCTTCATTAGTCCACCATAGGGAACCACCCAGGGGATCAGGAAAGTTTTCAATCACAGAGAATCTTACAATTTCTGGATCAGCAAAAAGGATAGTGCTCAAGAAAAGCAGCGTACTGAGGATTCTTTTAAGTTTCATGGTTATTAGTCCTGTTTTATTTAATAAGTGTCAGTTTTTGAACAGCCATTTTATCGCCACTGATGATTCGAACGAGATAAACACCAGAACTGTACCCGCTCATGTCAATTTGGAGACTATGAGCTCCAGCCCTGGCAATGCCATCACTGAGAACAGCCAATTCAGCGCCCGTCACAGAATAGAGAACTACTTTAGTATTCATCTGCTCAGGGATCTCATATTGTATGGTGGTTGAAGGATTAAAGGGGTTTGGGTAGGCTCCAGTTATCCTGAGATCGGTTGGGAGACCTGTAGCGAGACGATCGGTGCTAGAGGTAGTCATAATCTCTACCCAGTCGGATTCTCCAACAGGGTTTTCAGCTCTCAGGCGATATTCCCACTCCACACCATTGGCGAAGTAAATTTCAGAGTCTCTATATGAATTATCGGCTGAATCAGGATTGGCAATGGTAGCCCACTCACTAGTAGAGTCAGTAATGGTGACACGACGTTGGAGAGTATATGAGAATTCATTGTTGGTGGGATCATCTGTCCATGTGAGATCGATCCAGGTTCCATCAGCATCATTATAAATTTCAGAGGCAAGATCTGTAGGTGTAGACGGTGCGATGAATTCCAGGGTATAGGGTTGAATTATTCCAGAAAGCCCAAGCACAGACCCAGCTAAGGTTTTACCATCATCGGAGATCGTATTGATGTGCAGAAAGGACCAATCCTCAAACTGGTCTTCCAGCCCTAAATTCTCCAGGCTGTCCTTCAAAAAGACGATACCACTACTTGGGGAATAAATAATAGCACTTCGTCCCCACTCATAAAACACAGGTTGTGCAAAACCTACAATGGTAGTGTCTGAGGATACATCCAACCCAGAAACACTTGCTACGGCTGGGTCATGACCCGGTGCATGACCGAGACTCAGCATGCCCTCATCATCAGTCCAGACGAACATTTCTGTGTCTCCAGAACGGCCAACTACAATATTGCCATCGGCACTACAGCCATAGGCTTCGCCTCCAAGCCAATCCTCATCAATCTCAGAACCTAGCCCACCAAGAAATAGCAACTCATAGTCACCAGTCAGTTCATCACGGACCCAGGCATGGGCCGCTCTGCTGACGTAATCAATTCCAGCTGTTCCCATGGAAGCCCATCCAACGATTAGTTCTCCGTTGGCACTCATGTCATTGGGTCTACTACTTTGGTCCAAGCCATAGTCAGGCAAAAGCTCACCGTCTGGATCTTCCGGTGTCCAGACAAATGCTGTGGTCTTTGAGTTTTCATGCCAGTACATACCAGCGACAATAAAAGTATCTGCTGCAATAGCCCAGGCGCTTTGATAAAAATTTGGATCGTTAGGTAAAGTGCCAGCAATGGGACCTATCATGACCCATTCTTCACCATTATAGTAGCAAGCAGCATTGACCTCTGTAAGGGTATCAGCCAGGATCATGGGGAAATATGCGCTCCCGACGAGAGTCCCATCGTTGGCCATTCCACGAGGAGAGGCAGAGCCAACAATCTCTTCTATACCGCTCTCAGGCCGATAATAAAAACCACCACCAAATGAATAACGTCCGGCAAAGACGGATCCATCAGTATTCACCTGTGTAATTTCACCACCCCAGGGATCCAACAGGTTTTCAATGACCGTAAATTTTACAATTTCTGGATCGTCGGCCAGTAGTGCCGTTGTCATTATTAATACACTTATTAGGAGCTTTTTTAAGGTCATGATCTTGCTGAGTCTTTTCTATTTAATAAGCGTTAGTTTTTGAACATCCATTTTATCACCACTGATGATACGAACCAGATAAACACCAGAACTGTAACCACTCATATCAAGCTTGAGACTATGAACACCTGCTTCAGTCATGCCGTCACTGAGAACGGCTAGCTCTGCTCCTGTCACGGAGTAGAGCACGACCTTAGTATTCATTTGTTCAGGGAGTTCATATTGAATATTGGTTGTTGGGTTAAAGGGGTTTGGATATGCTCCTGTGATCCGGAACTCAACGGGGAGTCCTGAAGCAATGCGATCGGTACTTGAGGCAGTCATGATCTCTACCCAGTCTGATGCACCCACAGGATTTTCAGCCCTCAGTCGATATTCCCATTCGATGCCATTGGCGAAGTAGACTTCAGTATCGGTATACATGTTATCTGCTGAATCAGGATGAGCCAGGGTTGCCCATTCACTGGTAGAGTCTGCTATAGTTACCCGACGTTGGAGATGGTAATTAAATTCATTATTTGTTGGATCATCAGTCCAGTTGAGTTGTATCCAGGTGCCATCAGCATCATTATACACTTCTGAGGTCAGATCAGTGGGGACGGATGGGGGAATAAACTCTAAAATATAAGGTGTCATGATACCGGATAATCCGAGGCAATTGCCAACAATGGTTAACCCATCGTCAGAAATGCTGTTGGCCTGGAGAAAGGTCCAGTCTTCGATTTGATCTTCCAACCCCAGATTTTCCAGGCTGTCCTTAAGGAAAATAATTCCACTTTCTGGTGTATATATGATTGCCTCGCGACTCCAGACCCAGGTCTGCGCCTGCGCAAATCCAACTGCAGTTCCATCGTCTGTAATATCCAGGGGTAGGGCGCGCGCCTCATCAGGATTATGACCAGCAACGAACCCAATATTTTGCATACCTGTTGCTTCGGTCCAAATAAACATGGCGCCAGGTGATGACCCACAGATATAGTTTCCACTTGGACTAACTCCGAAAGCCTCGCCTTCAAAAGATTGACCACCTGGAACAAGCGAGCCGAGGAAAACCAATTCATATTCACCTGTTAATTCATCACGAACCCAGGCATGAGCAGCTCTATCTGTATAAAAAGCCTCTTCAATTGAAGCCCAACCTACAATGACACTTCCGTCAGAGTTCATATCATTTGGTCTACTATTTAGGTCCAGTCCATTATCTGGAAGTAGTTCACCATCTGGGTCTTCAGGTGTCCATACGAAGGCAGTCGTTCGGTAGTTGTCATGCCAGTACATACCGGCAATGATCAGCGTATCTGCTGCAATGGCCCAGGCACCTTGATACATATTGGGGTCGAAAGGTTGTGTCCCCTGAATAGGTCCCATCATAACCCATTCTTCACCATCGAAATAGCTGGCAGCGAAAACATCGACCAGACTGTCTCCCATAAGCATAGGGAAAATTGTTTCACCGACAAGAACTCCATTGTTGTCCATACCGCGAACATATCCTCCACCCGCATGCTGTGTTCCCCCTGGTGTATCCCAGGTAAACCCACCCCCAAAGTAGTAGGCACCACCACTGAGGGAACCATCGCTGCTGACCCACATCATACTACCACCCCAGGGATCCCCCAGATCATTTACAGTTATAAAACGTACTATTTCTGGATCAGCAATGGCTGAAGCAAAGAGCACTAATAGGTTGATAGTAATAAGCTTAATAAGATTTGATTTCATGGTCGACCCCTTTAATAGTATTCATACAAAAGTTCTTATAGCGTCAAAGTAAATACCTGGAATCTCGCTTTGCAAGTAATAGTTCCCCCCGGGGGGGACACAAGAGATCAAAAAAGTATAAAGAGAACAAATTAATATATGCTCCAAATTGTGTAATTGGATGTGAATGACAAGAATTAATACGAGTCGAAAATACTATAATCATATAATAAACAACAATATACACATATAAATACTATAATTTATAAGTCAGAATATAATGTATCTATAAATAATAGGTGCCATTACATTCACTTAAAAAAAATGAAAATAATTGTTGTTACCCCCTAGGTGGGGACATAATATATCACCATATTTTAAATCGTTTATTGGTTTGATTAAGAAACAACAGTAAGAAAGAGGAGTTTACGCATGAAAAGAACGCAACCCTGGATGGTAATCGTGATTTTATTGATTGCCTCTGTGAGTCTTCAGGCTCAACTGGTGGAAGCCATAGATATTACCAATTTTATCTATGCTCCAGATGATGGACAATATGGTCCCTGGCAAATGGATGCTGGTGGGAAATACATCCTTGGTAATAAAATGCAGGGAGAATGGGACCTCGCTAGAGTTGTCCGACACGAGACTGCAAACTTCCAGCTTGGGGATAATTACTGGGCAGGATCATTCGGCTCTACGAATTGGCAGGGCAGCTCCGGTCAAATTAGCCAAGTGTCTGCCATTGCCAGCAATGGTAGTGTAGTTGGTAGTTTTACCTGGGATTATTTTGAATATGATGCTGATGGCGATACACTTCCAGATACACTATTTAACGCCTCAATCGCTTCTATTGCAGATGCTGCAGCATGGGGTGAATGGCATACTTTAGGCGGAATCCTTGACGACTCCTTAGCCTATGGTAGTACTAATTTCAGTAATGCTTCATTAATTAGTCCTGATGGAAATGTCATCATCGGTACTATGGCTTACGCCGATACCAATGAGTGGGGAAGTGATCAAAACTATAATGTTCCTTTTATATACCATTTAGATAGTATGCTTCTTGACATGGATTTGCCAGGACGAAGTGGCGGATCCATAATTAGCGCTATGAGCGGTGATGGTTCAATACTTATAGGTTCAAGCAAAGTAGGCTGGACAAGCTATCCCTTTATCTGGAGACAGAATGCTGAGGGTGGTTATGATTCAACCGCTGTCGATTCTCCTATTGTAGATATGGGACAGGCACGTATCAGTGTTAATGGAAAACACATAAGTGGAAATGGCCCCTTCGGTTTCAATGGCCAGGCTGCCTATATGATGACTGAGATCGATGGAGTGGACACATTAATGCAGATGACAGGTTTCCCTGGAATGCTTGGTGGTCCCGGAGTAAGATCTATCTCAAATGATGGTACTGCTTTTGGTTTATTCCAAGAAGCTGGTGGTCCATGGGGTGGTCCCATGCACCCATGGATGTGGCACCCAGAAGGTGGCGCCAAGGATGTTGCCTATGCTCTGGAATCTCTAGGTATGGAAATACCAACCGGCGAGCAGGCTCCCTTTGATCAGGGTCAGGTTCTTGCAGCAGATTCAACAGGTAAAAAACTACTTGTCAACTGGACCAATGCCAACTGGGAAGCTGCCTATTCATGGGTAGTACTTCCTGATGTTGCTCCACCAACTCATCTTGAGATCGCCTATGATGGTGACAATCACGTTGTTCCGGCAACGCTTGAACTCGAGTGGGAAAATGTTATGCCATATGCTTACACCTATCGCTTAGATGTGAGTTATATGCCTTATGGTGGTAGCTGGGGTGCCTGGACAGAATTAGCCAACAACTATGATGATGATGACTTTGATCATGCCATCACAGAAGGTGGTTACTATAAATACCGTGTCGTCTCCCTCTATGGTGCTGACGAATCCATGGAAACCGAATCTATGCCTTACGAAGTCCGTCGTCTTATGGACGAACCAGCCATCATTGCTGTGACTGACGTTCCTGAAGATCAGGGTGGTAAAGTAGTTGTAAACTTTGCAGCCAGTGGTTTTGATATTCTTGGTGGAATGACCAATGAGCTTTACACGGTAGAAACTTATATCGTTGACCAGTGGGTAGCAGTTGGAAACACAGCAGCCTACGGTTCAAACGAATATTCAGTCCTGGTAAATACTATCAACGACTCTGTTGATGAAGGTACCACCAACTCACAGGATTATCGTGTGGTAGCTGCACTGGGTGAAGATGCCTTTATCAGTGCCACCGCATCAGGATATTCAACTGATGATGTTGCACCTCCAGTCCCAACTGGTCTGGCTGGTGAGATTCTTGACGGAACAGGTATCGCTCTGTCATGGGATCCAGTGAACATCAATGATCTTGGTCTGTATGAAGTTTATCGCGGCAGCAATCCTGAGATGACTGATGGTGTTGTTATCGGTCAAACCGCATCACCTGATTATACCGATTCTGATGTGGATTTCGTGAATGGCGCTACTTACTACTATGCAGTAGCAGGTCTGGATATTCATGAGAATCTTGGTGAAGCTACCAGTAGTTTTGTAATGACAGTTGTGAATATTGATCTTCAGGGTTTGCCAGAAGAATTTGCTCTGAATCAGAACTATCCCAACCCCTTCAATCCAAGCACCTCCATAAACTTCAGTCTACCTGAGGCTTCAGAGATGACCCTCACAGTCTATGACTTGAGTGGACGTGAAGTTGCTCGTTTGGTTGATGCTTCCATGAATGCCGGATTTCATCAGGTGATCTGGAATGGGTTGACTGCTCAGGGAGAGTCCCTTTCTACAGGCATGTATATCTACCGCATGCAGGCAGGTACTTATACTGAAACTAGAAAGATGACCTACCTCAGATAGTTATCAAATAATGAAGGTCCTCACCTGGAATTAGCAAGACGCCACATCTTCCTCCTGGGTTGAGATAAGACCGTTCGAGGGGGGCTTTACTGCCCCCCTCATCATAACCAAAACATCGGAAATCAGCATGACTCAAATAGACATACGGGACATCGTGGAGCTGGGAATCTCAGAACGAGAGGCCAAACTCTATGTTGTCATGCTTGAATACGATGAAGTAAACGCCAATGACTTACATCGACTAACCGGTGTACAACGCTCCAAAATGTACTCAATCCTGAGTCGTATGGTGGTACACGGCTTGTGCACGGAACGGATTGAGGGACGGAATCGGTTCTTTACAGCCCTCAGCCCTAAGACTGTCAAAGATACGCTTGTTCGAGAATGGGATACTGTTCACTCCAACAAGCTGGAAAAGGCTGACATTCTCTTCGAAAAACTTGCAGATAGTTTCCAATCAACTTCGTCTGGACCCTCATTGAACTCTGTGGAGATGATTCGGAATGCAGCGAATATCCATAACAGGTATTTACAACTGGTAAGTGAGAGTCAGTCCGAAATACTGGGCTACATGAGACCCCCTTTTGCAGCCACAACAAAACGCTCTCAGAAACTTCAACTGGAGGTTCAGATAAAAGCTCTCGAAAGAGGTGTTGTACAACGAGGGATCTTCAGTTTAAAACATCTTGGAGGTTTCGACTTTGCCTGGAAATCCCTGGGAGAGCAAGACCAAATGCGGGTAGCAGAAAACTTGCCCCTGAAAATGTTTATTTTCGACCGAAGCATTGCTCTTGTTGGAATGCCTACATCAGCTGAAAATAACAACAGCAGTTATTATATGCTGAATATCGAGGATACTGGCTTCGTTCAGATCCTTGTTGATAGCTTTGAGGGTGTCTGGCAACGAGCGATCCCAGTTGAAAACTTTCGTGGAACTGAAGTCAACTCGAATTCCCCACAACTCTAACTCAACCCCAACAGCTAACATTCAAACCAGCCTTCTTTATGGGGGTTATATTCAAATTCATGATAACGACTAATCCAAGGCTATCTTTATTGAATCCTGCTTTTTATTCCTTATTCTATTGCCCTAAATGTTCAAATCGAGTAAAAGGATATATCTGTGGCTGCAATTGAAACAAATATACGTGAATTAACAGACCTGGGCATTTCTGAACGTGAAGCAAAACTGTATCTGGTCATGCTGGAATATGGAGAAGTAACCGCTAATGAGATGCATCGCCTGACAGGTATCCAACGCTCAAAGATTTATTCAATTTTGAGTAGAATGGTGGTACATGGCTTAAGCAGTGAACGAATCGAGGGTCGCAATCGTTTTTTTACAGCCCTAAATCCAAAAATAGTCAAGGCAACACTTCAGCGGGAATGGGACTCTGAGCATGCGAATCGTGTTGACAAAGCGAATTCGATCTTTGATACGCTTGAGGAAAGTTTTATAGCTCATCAATCGGGACCCTCACTCCAATCTATTGAGCTTATTCGAAATCCCGGTAATATTCACAATCGCTTTTTGCAACTAATTAATGAAAGCAAGAAAGACATTGTAGCTTTTAATCGTCCACCATTTGCCGCCAGTACAAAGAAATCCATCGAAGTTCAAAATACGGCTCAGTTAGAAGCCATGGAGCGGGGTGTTAAAATTCGTGCTATTATCGGCCTGGAAGATGTTAAAGACCGCAATTTTGATTATGAGAAAATCCACAAAAATGATCTATTAAGAGTTACCTCTCACCTTCCCGTAAAACTATTTATATTTGATATTGAAAAAGTATTTATTGGCCTACCATCCAACGTACAGGGTAGTTTTAATAATTTTACGATGATGTATGTTGATGATCCAGGTTTTGCTGAACTTTGTAATATCTCATTTGAAGAAATATGGACGAACGCTTTGCCTATTGAACACCTCAAAGGTAACGAGGTTACCTGGGCTCAGAATGGAAATGATTAATTCATCAGTAGCACAACTAATTTCAATTTAAAAAAGAGGGCTCCTGAACAGGAGCCCTCTTTGTATCTGGAAGCTTGCCTGCTTCAACTCTTGGACTATGCTTGGGCAAGCAGGAGCTTAGGTGGTTGTTTTTCCTATTACCCCGCCTTTTAGAGGCTGTGTGAAAACGGGGATCCAATAGAGGATACTTTGGTGGTGTTCTCGATCCTTTAGCTAAGCTGGCATACGTAACCTTTTGATAATAAATAAGATAAGAGGTATTCATCCTTGCTTTTTATTATGGAATAATTAACTTAACATATTGATAATACATGAGATAACATTAGTCTATTATTGTTAAATATAGTGAGTTAATTATGCACACCATCCCTCCCAAAGACCGCACCCAAACCAGTATCATGCCACCCAGCCTGGATGAGATGATAGCAAGGGATGCAGAGATACGCATCCTTGACCTCCTGGTTACTGAGATAGTTAGACAGAATCCAGGTAAGTTCCGATACAAAGGTAGGATACGAGTTGGTCGTAAAGCCTATAGTTCTGAGACAATGTTAAAGCTGTATCTGTATGGCTATCTTAATGGCATCAGCAGTAGTCGTAAGTTGGAAGTAGAATGTAATCGGAACATAGAGGTGATGTGGTTACTTGGCAGTCTCGCACCAGACTTCAAAACGATTTCAGATTATCGCAGGGATAATGGGAAGCAGATCAAGTTTTTGACCCGTCAGGTCAGATTGTTTTTACGTGATAAAAAATATATCAAGGGTAAAGTTGTTGCCATAGATGGAACCAAGCTGAAAGCCAATGCTAAGCGTGAGATGTTAACTCGCAGTGGTCTTGAGAAACGCCTATCAAAGATGGCTGATGAGATGGAGGATTACTTGTCA
>JABMQQ010000003.1 GCA_013202495.1 Fidelibacterota bacterium
GATCATCAGCGATTTAAACAGGATCTACTGAATATAATCAAGATGATGACCAAGGATTGGCCATTTCCCAACCCCACTTCTTGCGGGTTTTGTGCCTACCAGACCGTGTGTCAGGATCGAACCCTCCTGCATGCCTCACCACAGATAGACCAAGTAAAATCCGATTTGGCTGAGCTTGGGATGTTAAAACCACAGCAGATAAGGGATAAATAATCATGTTAACAAAAATAGAAAAAGAAAAAATATTGAAGGAGCTCAGCGCGGCGAAGTGGGATGTATCCCAAGAGCTGGAAATTCTCAAACAAAGAATCAACAAGCAAGACTTACCACGAATCCGTATTGATCATCATGAAGACGGGAAACATCGTTTCTATATAGACTATGGTGAATCATACATAAAGGGCAACAAACAGTTCGCTTTCCTGCGTGTGAAAGAGTTAAAGGCTATTGTCTTTGAAGAACAGCAGGTCAGAGCCTTGTGGAAGTTAGATGAAGATCATCCCCGCTGCTATGCCATCGATGACCAGATCCTAAGCGCTGAGCCTCTGTCACCAACCTGTGAGCATTGTCCCGAATCAATTCCTGGGTTTGGGGCTTGTAAGCCCAAGGTGCGATTGTTTGTGCTGCCCCTCATAAAAGGTGAGATGCAACCCATGGTCATGTCACTATCCCCCACCAGTATCAAACCCTGGCGTGAACATCAGTTAAGGCTCAAACGCAGTGGTCTACCACCTGTAGCCGTGATCACAACTTTTAGCCTAGAAGATACTGTTAATGATAGTTTCCGCTGGGCCAGAGTACAGGTGGGTATCCGTGGGATCGTTTCGAAGGGAAA
The DNA here is from genome assembly GCA_013202495.1 of Fidelibacterota bacterium. Taxonomy (GTDB): domain Bacteria; phylum Fidelibacterota; class UBA8477; order UBA8477; family JABMPR01; genus JABMPR01. Next base: position 836 of record JABMQQ010000003.1, read on the forward strand.
CCTCTTCGAAGCAAAGAAGGCTCAGCAGAGTATAAGCAGGATTAAAACCAGAGTGATCCTTCAGGACTTTGCTGAACCTGGAGATCGGGTTGAAAAGTCAGCCTAATAGTCTTAAACAAGCCAGCAGCCATTACTTGAGGGTGATGGCTGTATCGGCCGCGCTAATTGAGTATTATTGAGCTAAAGACTTGAAAGTCCTTGGAATGAACAATAGAGGTGAAGGAGGAAAGAAATGGGATATTTAGTCGATATTTTGGGACATAATAACTTATACATAAACAGCGATCAGATCCCAAGAGTTGGTGAGCTTGTCCAATTTATACCTGAGACATTTGATGGTCAGGAGGGAAAATTAGAATATCGAGTTAAGGATGTTTTCTACACCTTGAGGAAGGGGTTCGAGTCTGATGTGCCAACAGTGATACTCGAGGCTGATTTGAGGACTTAAGCTAGGTTTTTTTCAATTATTCTTGAACCACATTCTTATTTTTGAAATAAATATAAAGATGCATAACCACTATACCTGCAAAATATTGATATTTATGGAGTGCAGGATATACTCTAAAGTATAAAGCCGAAATGATTATCTGCCGAAATGGCATACTAACTTTGCCTCAAGACAATAGGTCGAATCCCGCAAAAAACTTGGAAAATATATTTTAATAAATTGAAATTGGTACACCTGGATGTGGGAAATAGCATGATCCAATTAGATGATAATATTGTCAGATATCCCACTAAAATTGCCCTGTATTTGGAGAAAAAATCATCAAGAGATCATAAAAAGATCGATCATCGTCGCTTCTGAAGATTTTTGGCGAAAATGATCGAAATGTTCAAATAACGCGATTTGGTCAAAAAAAGATAGTGCTTTTGCACTTTGTAAATTTCGATGAGGCAGAAATCGTGCTTTTTTGCAATATAAAACCTCGCAGGTAAATTAAATTAGAGTGTCGAAGCTGTAATAATAATAAACCTACGAGGAGTATATGCCAAATTTAAAATTCCCCCACTAAAGATCAAAGTAGTAATGAGATAATACTTGACTGCGAATCTCCAGGCAGAATTGCTTGGTCATCAACAATCAAGACTCATCCAAAAGTCTACTGCGTGGGAGAAAAATTTTGCTAAGCCAGAAAATATGTATTCAAAGAGTGTCAAAATAGCAGAGTATAATCAGGGCCAAGAATTAATCCTGTTTGATTATCGCATGGTCTCAGAAGCTGTAGATAAATCGTTTCAAAACAATGGGAAACTTTAATGGTAGTGTGTGATCATGAACAAAGCAAATTTCACTCCTCTTCCACCCAAAAATATTCCCTATCATGCGGAATGGTATTCCCTTCATTTCACGAAACATCTTAACCAACTACACTTAATTCGTTCTGGGTTGCAAGTCCAGGGAAGTTCTCATATTCATGAACTTGAATTGGCATCAAGAAACCACCTGATAGATGCAATTATTTTGGTCACTTTAAAATATCTGGATAATAAATACGATCAAGAAACTGTTGATAAATTTGAGCTCAAAGTTCTACTTCCCTCGCGGAACCGTCTAGTAAACACCACTACTATATATCTGAAAAGTAGTTTTAAATGAGCTTCTCGTACCAATGGGAGCATAATCCTGCGCGCAAGTATTTTGAGATTCTTCTGGCAGTATTTTGGGGTTATCCCCTGGTCATGCATAAAAGTTATCAGTATAAAACGTTTGGACGCGAAGAAAGGGCATACTTAAGAACAGAAATTGAAAAGCTTCCCCTATGTCCGTTGCGAGAATTGCTGCTTTCAATTTTGAAAGTAGTACAACCGCCAACAGGTTCATTCAAGATCAAATCTTTTAAACTGCAGGAGGATGGAGATAAACTCGTGCATACCCACGAGATCATGGCCGATCCACACGTTTTCTTCCGGGTTGCAGGTTTGGCCTGGTTGAATGTGAATTCAGTCGAAATATTCACTAACCTAAAACATCATTCTATCCAGATGATATACAAGGAGAAACATATTGCTCGTTTCCTTTATCAGTACTGGAACGTACGAACCCAGCTTGGTTTCTCTGCCAAAAGTCGGACCGCTTTAATTTATCACATGAGAGCGAGTGATAACTTGTTAAGAACATTCAAGCTACTGGTAAAAGGGGCATGGAGCGATCTGACTCCCCTGGAGCTTGCAAAGATTTATGATATTCCTTTACATCATGGACAAATACGTGCGTTGAATAGCCAGACGATTCAGAATGGCCGCCTAGCACTGTTTGCAGACTCGAAAGAGATAAAGACAACAGACTCGGAGCACATAAGTACAAAATTTTTAGAGAGCACGTTGAAGATGCAGTCAGGACTCAACGACCATGACGATCGGGAAGAAAACGGGTCGGACCCTGGTGACCTCCTGTCCTTTGGAGGTATTGGAGAAGCTGATGAGTAAAAAGCAAAAGGGAGTAGACCTGATCACGCGGATCGGTCATATTTTTCGCAACAAAGAGGGTAAGCGACTTGACTTTGATACGCGACCGTATTGGAAGCAGATATATAATGATATGAGCCGTTATGTGGTTTTGATGACCAGTAGACAGATCGGAAAATCTACTTTTCAAGCAATCCGGATATTGTTCGAAATGCTTGTAACCAGGAATACATCCATTTTGTTTGCTAATGCGAAGAAAACACAGAACAATGAATTTAGACAGCGAAGCCTGTTGCCTCAAATTTATCGAAATCGTAAGCTATTGCGAGCTGCCTTTGGTAAATCGAGTATCAATAACGCTAAAATGATGAAGCTGAGCAACGGTTCAACACTTCATTTGGAACACATTGGAACCAGTGCGGATTCGGCTCGAGGATCCAGCGCTCGTACTATCATCGCTGATGAAGTACAGGACATACCTCGCGAGAATCTGGATGTCATCATGGAGAGTGCTGCGAGTTTTCCCAAAGATTCAAAATACCGCTTTACAGGCACCTGTAAGGATGATAGAAACCTCATGTATCAATTATTTTTAGACACCTGCCAGTTTGAGTGGATCATTCCGTGTGCGTCCTGCCAAGAGGACAATCCACCAATCGGAATGGAGCATCTTGATCTGGAACGTGAATACTTGTTTTGTTCAGAATGCAAGAAGCCAATTAATTCCCTTGAAGGTCGCTGGGTTGCTCAAAATCCTAAATGTAAACGGATGGGCTACAGAATTCCTCGTCTGATAGATCCGAATACGGTCTGGAGGAATTCAGCTGATGGCATTTTGGATAAGTATGAGATATATTCACGAAATAAGTTCTTGAATGAGGTCATGGCACTACCAAGTATACATGGTGAGGACCTGATCACACTTCAAGAATTGGAATCATTTTGCGAAGACAGACCGATTATGGACCCTGATAATGTTCCCAGGAAGGAAATAGAAGGTCAGGCAATTATTGCTGCAATTGACTGGGCTTATAATACAAAGATTGGGGGCGTGTCTCACACGATTATCAGTATTGCAAAAGTGGAGCACGAACACATCAAGATACTTTACATGAAACGATTCTCTGGTCCCTACTATGATGGTAGGAATGATCCAGATCTAGTTTTAAATGAAATTGTTGGGCTGGTCGCTGCATTTGGAGTGGATTGGGTCTTTGCTGATCATCGTATTGGAAACAAGGAAAATCAAAGATTGAAGCAGAGAATTGGTAAACGCTTTGTGGAGGTAGAATATAGTAACGGATCACATCCAGTAAGATGGAAGAGCGACAGTAAAAGATATTCCATCCCTAAGACTGAAAGTCTTGATCGTCTCTTTAATCAATTGCGAGCAGGTCGGTTTACCTTCCCCAATGTTGATGCTTCAACAGAGTACCTAACGGATATCTTGAATGTTTACACCCATTACAATGATGAACTTACCCGCAGGTCTTATGAAAGGAAAGGGGGAGCGTCGGATGACTTTCTCGATCTATTGAATTTCACGCTCATAGCGGCTATTCAATATTATGGTGATAACATGCCCTGGTTGGGGAAATACAGCTATCAGGATTAAACCAAATCGTATTGACTTTTATGCCAGGAGGTTGGTTGCATGACAAGGGTGTGAAAGTTTTTGCTTTTGCCAAGTATGTTTTCGCTACTCCCTGGCGATTCCCCAGACTTTCAACGAGTCTAACCCGGACAGATTTTTTAATGCTGGGGGAGCTACTCGCCAATGGGGTGTGAAAAAACTTTATCTACACTTGGTTAGACCCGGTTGACTGAATATACAATATATTACGATTGAGGCTCTGGTTCGGAGAAATGTAAATCAGGATGCCCCTGATAAGATTATTTCATTTGTGATATTGACTTCGAATAATCCTGCTGCAGATTATGCAGTTGAAAAATAAAAATCGAATTTACCAAAGCCCAATCAACCAGTCTTAACCGATTCTTTATCGTCCAGATGACGAGATGCCAAAAATGTTTACGTCCTTTATAGCGTATACTTATACGGAAAATGATCTTTAAGAAAACGGGCAGGTATTCAATAATATTCAAGCCAGGGATGTCGGTGACAACATCTGGCAGATGATTGAACTCGGATAGGAATGTTTTTGATCGAGCAACACCGAATTCAGGACCATAGATTTTCCTGATCATCTCATCAAACCCCTAGTACAATTTTTCAGAAGTCATCACAGGTTTGATATTGGTCTGATATTCAGCAAAGGAAAAATCAGGCACCAATCGATCTTCACTTTTTAGTCGCTCATATAATGGCGTACCAGGAGGTGCCTTGAGCATGTTTACTGTGGCCATTAAAATCCCGCTATTTTGAATGAGCTCAGTCTGTTTCTTGAAGGTTTCGGAGGTATCCGTATCGAAGCCAACGATAAATCCTCCCACGACAATAAAACCCATTTGATGAAGTATAGAGATGTTCTCCAACAGGTCTCGTTTGGTATTTTGCCATTTCTTAGATTCGGCTAGCGTGCCTTCGTCGCCAGTCTCTATACCTATAAACAAATGCCTGAAACCAGCTTCAAGCATTAAAGACATAAGCTCAGGATCATCAGCCAGATTAATACTGACCTGAGTTGAGAATGAAAATATTGGGACATGCTTCCTTCGCCACTCGATGAGGGCCGGTAGCAAATCATTCTTGAGTGCTTTTCTATCGCCAATGAGATTGTCATCAGCAAACAAGGCGGTTGGGACCGTTGACTCTTTTATGAATAGATTTAATTCAGCAATGATCTGGTCGGAGCTTTTGGTCCGTGGTCGATTTCCATAGAGCAGGGGAACATCGCAAAAATCACAACGATAAGGACAGCCTCGAGAGTACTGTACAATCCCGTATTGATATTTTTTGAAATCAATCAAATCCCACTCTGGAGGGGGTGTCAGGTGGGCATCACTATATTCATTCGCACTGTATACTTTTTTCGGTTTTCCGGCTTCCAGGTCGCTTATGAAAAGGGGTAGGGTGATTTCGGCCTCATTCAGCACAAAATGATCAATACCTGAAAATCGACTGTGCTCGATGGTAAATAAAGATCCGCCTGCGACAATCTTTGCCCCCAATTTGTTGCAGCGATCTATGATATCCCAGACTGACTTTTCCTGTACATTCATTGCAGATAAAAACACATAATCCGCCCATACCATATCTTCATCAACCAGCGGATCGACGTTTAGATCAACCAGCTGTTTGGTCCATTCTTCTGGTAGTAAAGCTGCCACAGTGGCTAAACCAAGAGGTGGATACCAGGCGGATTTTCCAATAATTTTTAGCGTGTGTTGCATCAACCAGAAGGAATTTGGCATTTCAGGATAGAGAAGCAGTATATTCAAAAGTTAGTTTCCCTGCATTTTGTTGGTGTTTTTTGATAACACATATAATTTGGAACATAATCTTTCCTTGGACAGAAAAAAATGATCCGGTTTACCAACAGCGACTTTTGACTTTCACACCGGCGACTTTGAACTATTTTCCTGCCAAGGCATAAGCGACATAACCGAGAAATATTGGGGTAGAATTGAAAAAAATAATTATCACAGGCGGAGCGGGGTTCATCGGCTCCAATTTCATCCTAAAGCAAATCACTGAAACCGACAATCATATCCTCAATCTGGATAAACTGACCTATGCTGGCAACCTGGATAACCTGGTATCAGTGGTGGATAACCCCCGGTATCAGTTTGTTGAAGGAGATATCACAGATGCTGCTCTGGTGCAGTCCGTCATTGACGATTTCCAACCTGATGGAATCATCCACTTCGCTGCTGAGTCCCATGTAGACCGTTCAATAGACGGACCCATTCCCTTTATCATGACCAATGTGGTTGGAACTGCCATACTATTAGATAGAATGCACAATTATTGGAAAGGTCTGGAAGGGCAGAAAAAAGAGGATTTTCGATTTTTGCATGTTTCCACAGACGAAGTCTTTGGTTCACTTGGTCCTGATGAATTATTCAGAATTGATACTCCCTATGATCCCAGCTCGCCTTATTCTGCATCCAAGGCAGGGTCCGATCATCTCGTGAGAGCCTGGGGCCGGACGTTTGATTTCCCAATTTTACTCACTAATTGCACTAACAATTACGGTCCTTATCAGTTTCCAGAGAAGCTCATTCCTCTCATGGTGATAAACGCCATATCAGGTAAACCACTTCCTATTTATGGGGATGGACTGAATATCCGTGATTGGTTGCATGTAGAAGACCACTGTGATGCCATATCTTCAGTCTTCCAAAAGGGAAATCTCGGTGAGACCTATTTAGTAGGTGGGGAAGAGGAGGTCACCAATCTCCGAGTGGTAGAAAGTATATGTAACATTCTGGATGAAATTCGTCCAAGCGAATCAGGTAAGAGTTATCGCGAACAAATTACTTATGTGACTGACCGTCCCGGGCACGACGTGCGCTATGCCATGGATATTTCAAAGATTCGTTCAGAATTAGGCTGGGAACCCTCCCAAAATTTTGAATCGGGACTAAAGCAAACCATCGAATGGTATCTTGAAAATCAGGACTGGTGGAAAGCCTTGCAACAAAAACAAATTTATGAGCAGGAAAGATTGGGCGTGAAATAATGAAAGGTATTATTTTAGCGGGTGGGGCAGGGAGCAGATTACACCCAATAACTCGAGTGGTTTCTAAACAGCTGTTGCCCATTTACAATAAACCAATGATATACTATCCATTATCGACATTACTTCTGGCAGATATTAAGGAAATTCTCATCATATCTACACCAACTGACCTTCCTAGGTTTGAGGAGTTATTAGGTGATGGTAGCCGCTTTGGAGCTAAGTTCTCCTATGTGGTTCAGCCCAGTCCTGATGGCCTGGCTCAAGCTTTTATTCTTGGAGATGAGTTTATTGGGGATGATGATATTTGTCTTGTGCTTGGAGATAATATCTTTTTTGGCCATGGGTTGATAGACATGCTGAAAGAGTCGAAGCGCATTGTGGCAGATGAAAAGGATGCCGTTGTTTTTGCATATCATGTGGAAGACCCCCAGAGGTATGGTGTGGTTGAATTCGACGAGTCAAAGAAAGCTCTCTCCATCGAAGAGAAACCGAAAGATCCAAAGAGTAACTATGCAGTGGTTGGACTATATTTTTATCCTAACTCAGTCATAAATGTGGCCAAAAAGGTGAAACCCTCACCCAGAGGTGAGCTTGAAATCACATCAGTCAATCAGCATTACTTAGAAGACAAGTCACTCCAGGTACAAATTATGCAAAGGGGGTATGCCTGGCTTGATACAGGGACATTCGATTCGCTATTAGAAGCATCACAATTTGTTCAAACAATTGAGAGAAGGCAGGGTTTAAAGATTGCAGATATTGAAGATCTTGGTAAAAGAAAGCTGAACGAAAATCTATGAGTTTTGAAGTTATCAAACAATCAATCCCAGAAGTTCTCCTTATTAAGCCAAAGGTATTTGAAGATAAGCGTGGCTATTTTAAGGAGAGCTACAATCTGAATGATTTTGAGGAGTTTCTCCCCGGTGTCAAATTTGTCCAGGACAATGAATCCAAATCCAGCAAGGGAGTACTTCGTGGTCTTCATTTCCAGAAGGCACCTCATGCCCAGGCAAAGTTAGTGAGAGTTATCCAAGGATCTATCTGGGATGTAGCTGTGGATATTCGACCAAAATCACTCACTTATAAGCAATATTGTTACGCAGAGATCACAGCTGATAATCATAATCAATTCTATATTCCCAGGGGTTTTGCACATGGGTTTATTGTCACTAGCAAAACAGCCATTGTTCAATACAAAACCGATAATTATTATGCTCCTGAAGCAGACGGCGGTATTCATCCTTATGATCTAGAATTGAATATTCCTTGGCCTCTCCAAAGGGCTCAACATCTGCTCTCCGAGAAAGACAGAAGTCTTCCATTTTTAATAATTGCTTGAGTTATTATCCTATAGTCAATAATGAAAAGTGATGGTGGTCACTTTCGACTTGTCGACCTTTGACCTTCGACCAAAAATCTTATCTTATCCCATGTACAGACCGATGATTAATAGCATGTTCCCGAAACGTCCAAACGTCCAAACCTCCAAACGAGTTACCCGTCGATTTTTACCTTCGATCTTGGTACTGCTTTTATCTATTATTTTTTCATTTTTAATTCTTCAATGCGGTCTTGATGTCGAAGACCCAACTCCGCCCTCACCCCCAGTTTGGGTTCAGAAATCCCTCCCTGAAGAATGGCCAGAGCGAGGGATTGATGCCCATGAGAGTGGCGGGATATTTTTAGAGTGGGAGCCAAATCCTCAAGATAATAATGCTGCCTACCTATTGTACAGGGCGCAGTATTTTGAACCTGAAGATAGTCTGGGGGATTGTGAGCAGATCTACCGGTTGGACATGAGCGAAAACAATGAATTGAGTTTTTTGGATTCTGACGTTCGACTCAATACCCAGTACCTCTACGCCCTGAAAGCTGAAGATGGCTCCGGCAATGTGAGTGAGTTTTCAGACACACTGGATTACACTTTGTTGCCGGGAATCAGTTTCGCTACTATGTTACCCAATGGGCTTAGTGATACCCTCGGCTTTGATAGAGCTCTTAGTTGGGCTTATAGGTATCAAGTTGTTATGGAAGATTACTCTCTCACAATCGTTGACTCATGGGACGATCTAGTCTTCAGGAAGCGCTTCTCTCCTGGAAATTATGTCACCGGAATTGAGTCCCGTATAATTCCTGACAGTATTTCCCTGCAACAGGGGCAAACCTTTCGCTGGCGGATCGATACAGGCGCACGGTATAGCGAGCAACGGGAGCGATCTGGCTCAGAATCCCCCTGGGCCACCTTCTTATATGCAGGTGATTAACACTTGTTAACGCTCTTTACTATCGTTCATCCTGTCCAATCCACTTCACTCACATCACTCGATCTCGAGGACGCATTACGTCCGAGAGACCTGGAGTTGTCTCAAAGCACAGATTTAGCCTCCCAAATCTTCGATTTGATCTAGATCATTTCCCTAAAAAACTACATGCTCATTCAGTATCCATGGTTAAATTGCTTTGCAGAGCAAAACCTTGGTTTCAAGCCTCTTGAACCCAAAATAAAAAATGGAGCATTGACTCCTTTTTTCTTTGAATAAGAATGATGTGCGACTATTACCTGAGATATGAGAATGGATGAATTGAATAGAAATACAAGCCCAAATCAAGACTTACACATCGAAGATGAAATAGATATAAAAGAATTCTGGCGCATCCTTCGTAGCTACAGAAAATCGATTGCCCTGATTTTTGCGGTTGTTCTCTCCCTGTCCATTTACATCACGCTAACATCTCGACCCATATACCAGGCCACCACGGTTGTCATGATCAAGGAAAGTGGAACAGATCCTAGCTCATTTGTGTTTGAATTTGGGATGAATAATTCAAAGCAACGCCTGCAAAATGAGATAGAGGTTCTTAAAAGTTACAACCTCCATAATCAAGTCGTGCAATCACTTATTGAAGATAAAAGTGCCGACCAGATGTCCCTTTTTGGAACCAGGTATGTCCGTAAACGTTATCGTGTCATTGATAATTTTTTGGATTGGGTGGGACAGGATTCAAATTTATTGACTGACCCCAAGGACTTAAATTATTCACAGCGTATTGAAATAGTTGAAAATTTGAGGAAAAATTCCTCAATCTCCACGATAAGAGAAGCAGATGTACTCAAAATTGCTGTCAGTTCTCCAGATTCAGCGGAGGCCGTTTTCCTGGCCAATCGGATTTCAAATAAATATCGTAATCTGGATTTAGCTGGCGGCCAAGGTGAGTTACATTTTGTGTTGTCCTTTCTGGATAGCCAGATTGTCAAATATGAAAAGCGGCTGGCAATCGTAGAGGATGCATTGCAAAAATATCAGTCAGATTTCCAGATTTACTCGCTTGATGGATCAGCTGAATTGTTACTCAAAGATCTTACCAGCTACGAAAGTATTTACTATACCAATATCGCCGAGCTGGAAGTTGCCCATGAAAGAGTGGCATATCTGAAAGGCCAACTCTCAGAGAGTGAAAAAGCACTCATGGAAGAGATAACCAACACCAACAACCCCATGATTGTGGCTTTGCGTGGTAAAATTGCGGATCTGGAAGCACAAAAAGTCCAACAGATGGTGGATGAGGGTTGGAA
>JABMQQ010000030.1 GCA_013202495.1 Fidelibacterota bacterium
ACTGATGGTGGTGGCACTTGGATTTATCAAACATATGAATCACCTAATTCAGACACAATTAATGATACTTTCCGTGATGTTTCATTTTTTGATGCAAATAATGGGATGATATGCGGTTCTGGGGCAACCCAAGTGTATGGAAGTTTTGTTTGCCGGACAATAGATGGGGGGGCAACCTGGAATGTTATATACAACAGTGGTAGTAATAATTACCATGGAGTTTCATCTTTGAGTGCAAATACTTGCATAGCAGTAGGTAGTTATCAAGGGAGTGCTGCCTATGGCAAAACAACGGATGGAGGGGCAAGCTGGGATTCATATTATTTTAATAGCATAACGGACCCTTTGTATGACGTAAAATTTGTAGATGAAAATATTGGTACTGCTGTTGGCTACAATGGAAGAATCTTGCGTACCACCAATGGTGCAGAAAGCTGGTCCAATCAAGCCACCCCTACATCGAACAATTTACGGGTAGTTGACTTTACAGATGCGAATACAGGCACCGCCGTTGGTGATTATGGAACGATAGTTCGCACCACTAATGGTGGCGCAAGCTGGGATATTCAACAAAGCGGAACAAACGAACAATTGCGTGGCGTCGCCTTTATAGATGAGAATAATGGTAGAATAGTTGGAAGAAATGGGACAATTCTTAAGACTACAGACGGCGGAACAACTTGGGAAATCCAACCAGTAGGAACAAATGAAGATTTATTCAGTGTTTCTTTCGTTGATGAAAATTATGGTAATATTGTAGGTGGTCGTGGAATAATACTTCGTACGACAGATGGTGGGATCACATCAATAATTGAGGGAAAAAACTATGAGTTTCCCAAAGGATTTGTTCTTATGCAAAATTATCCCAACCCTTTCAACCCCACAACAACTATCAGCTACGCACTGCCCGAACAGTCAATGGTCAAACTTACAGTGTTCGATATTCGAGGTCACGAGGTCATGACTATTGTGAGCACTGATAAATCACCAGGTAATTACGAAGCGCAGTGGAACGGGATAGATCATTCGGGCAATCAGGTGAGTACAGGGGTGTATTTTGCCAGATTACAGGCAGGCTCATATAGTCAATCGATCAAGATGGTGTATCTCAAATAGATCAGATCCAAATCTAGAAAATATGAAGGGCTGGCGTTTGCTAGCCCTTTTCATTAATACTAATCGGGCAGGCTACATTCTGAAGGCTACTTTTTTAGACACACCTCCCAAACCCTTATACAGTAAGACTTTCAGGAACTGACTTTCTGCTTCTTAAGCAGGGGGTTACCAGTTGATCACAGATCAATAGGTCGATGCGATTTTGTTTCAAAAAGATAGTGCAACATGAGTTGGAAACCCCAAAATTGCTCTCTTAACTTTGAGCTAAATGTCCAAATGCTCTGAAGACTTACAATAAGCATAATTCATTTTTTTAACATGCGTTGGTATCTCAAGTGGTTTTTTCATTTCTAAACAACTTGTCTAAATGTATATGATGCAATACCTTACCACATAACTAATGATCTGCAATAAAAGGGGATGTTATGCGGATCTGGAAAATTACTGCTAGACCACGATTTCATAATGATTGTTGTTATGAAATTTAAATGTTTTATAACATTTGCTGCAATTTTATTTCTATATAATATTAATAATATTTACGCTGAGACTTATCCAGAGTTCCCCAGTTGGAATTGCAGAAAATTATTAGTCATAGACAATAAAGAAAACGCCAATGATTTAACCAATTATCAAATTAAAATTGATATTACTCATCAGGCGGAGATGCAGTCTGATTTTTCAGATCTTCGTTTTACTTCTTCTGATGGCCAGAGTCTTCTTTCTTATTATCGCGAAGCGTATATTGAAGACACATCAGCTGTATTCTGGGCTAAAATCCCTTCTATTTTGGCTTACTCAGAGGTGATTATTTTCCAATATTATGGTAATGATACTGCTAACTATGGTGGTAACGGTGAAGATGTTTTTGAGTTTTTTGACGACTTCTCAACTATTCGCGGGGATGATTATGATCTTTTGAATGCTCTTTGGGATTTACCAGGGTATGTGAAATTTCATTTTCATTCTGGAACGGGTATTGATCATGGGTATATAAGTCCTAAGAATTTAGAAATGAAAAATTTTTATGTTAAAACTAAAATGTTTTTAGAGAAAGAGACAGATAATTATCCTACAGAGAATGCGGGTCAGGCCTTTATTGATTATAGGCATTCCGACAATAATACTGAATCTACTGATAGTTTTGATGATGATGATTATTTGAAATTCGGGATAAATAACACTCTTAGAAATAATTCATATCGAGGCCTTCGTTTTGATAAAAATATTAATACGGAGAGTTTAGACCAAGCAACAAATATTCTTGAATACGATGCAGGACCAGCTTTCCGTTTTGATGAGTGGAATACTTATGAAGTGCGTGTTTATGAAACTAATCATCAGGTTGATTTTACAGATGAAGATTTAGAAAGAACTACATGGAATGTTACCACACATTATTTAAACCAATCAGGAAGAATATATTTAAGGGGTGTAGACATTGAGGGTGGTAGCTGGGTCCAGGTTGACTATTTAATGATTGGTCAATACACTTTGCCAGAACCAACTATTTTAACAGATAAATCAGAAGGATATACTCCGGTATGTGGACTAGTTCGCAATTCATACGCTAATTTTCTTAACTGGGGTAACAGAAATGTAATTGATATTACATGCGTAGATTCATTAATTGATTATCCAGTTAAACTACAAATAATTTATTTAACTGGAATGAACACCGATTTTTCAGATGTACGTTTTACGGATTCTGATGGACAAACAGTCTTGGGTTATTGGAATGAATCATATATAGCTTCTGATTCCGCTGTTTTCTGGGTAAAAATTCCATCTATTCCAGCCAATCAAAGCACAACTATTTATACGTATTATAATAATCCTTCGGCTACATACATTGGTAATGGTGAAGACGTATTTACTTGGTTTGATGATTTTGAAACCTATAGACAATCAGAATATGATCTTTTTAATGCTGTTTGGCAATCAATAGAAGGGATTGTTAAATTTTATTCTACTGGGCCAACAACAAATTATGGATATTTAAGTCCAAACAATATACATATGAAAGATCTTTATATTAAAACTAGAATGAAACTTACTACTGATGGACCAATGGAGGCTCAACAAGCGTTTGCTGATTATCGGTATCAAGACACTAATAATTATTGGAGATTTGGGTTAAACCAAATAACGAGTTATGACTATAGGGGTGTGAATTTAGAGAGCAATGAAGGAGGAACCCTATTTTTACAGGCTTATTATAATTTAGAACAATTTTGGGATGAATGGGATACTTATGAAATTTGGGCGGCTGATGATAGTCACTATGCACGTTTTACGGACGCGAACGAAGGTAGAATAGTGGATTGGATAAAAGTGTCTGATTATCAAAATCAAGCAGGCGATATTTATTTCCGAGGCAGTGAATTTGAGACAACTAGCGTAAACGCATTATTAGATTATATAATTATTTCTCAATATACAGAACCGAATCACGAGATATCAATAAACGATTATTCAATTTCATCAACTCAAACTGTTGATGGTAATAATTCTTCATTGTTAACCTTTGGAGAAACTAATGTTGAAATGACTTTTCAATCTGGTCCTACCGGAAATGTTACAGTCAATAGATACGATAGACATCCTCCTGGATGTGGATCATTTGTGTTAGATAAATACTGGGATATTATATCCAATATTGATAATTATAGTGTTACACTTACATTTAGATATACCGATCAAGATATAGCTAATGCTGAATTAGATGAAAACTCTATTGTTATTGCATATTATGATGGTACAAATTGGGTTCCAGTCACGACAAATAGAGATGGAGAAAATAATAAGCTATGGACAGTTACAGACCACTTTTCGTTATGGAGCATAGGCAGAAATGGTGAGGACTATAGTCTTCCAGTAATATTATCATCTTTCAATGCGACTCTTGATGATGATAAAATCACATTAAGATGGATCACCGAAAGTGAAGTAGAAAATATTGGGTTTAATATTCATAGAGCAGCAGAAAGAAAATCTTGTCAAGCACCTGATTCTTTATACCATAAAATTAATTCTGAGATAATAGTGGGAGCCGGAAGTTCATCAGAAGAACATGAATATACTTTTACAGATGATAAAATAGAGTTTGGCAAATCTTATTGGTACAAATTAGAAAGCATTGACTTTAATGGGCAATCAAACATTTCAGATCCAATTTCAGCTACGCTCAAATTGCCCAGTAAATATTCCATGTCGCAAAATCACCCAAACCCCTTCAACCCAACAACAACTATCAGCTACGATCTGCCAGAGCAATCAATAGTCAAACTGACAGTTTTCAATATTCGGGGCCAGGAGGTCATGACTCTACTGGATGCTTCTGAACCACCTGGATATTATGAAGTGCAGTGGAATGGTCTGGATAGATCAGGCAATCAAGTGAGTACAGGTGTTTATTTCTGTCGATTAGAAGCTGGGTCATTTAGCCAGACAATCAAGATGGTTTATCTCAGATAGGATTGATACGAAAATCGGGGATACAAATGGGGATACCGGCTGTTTTACTATCCTGTAACTAACTGACCCACAGCGACATACATGACGCAGTCATTTGACTCTTAATTAATTAGTTCCTGCGTTCAAATCCTGGCTGGTGGATTAAGAGTATATTTCAAATTAGTTTTGATTTTGGCTCGAGTTAGTGATGCATTAGACCCTTCTTGATGAACGACATTAGAAAGTCCCAGTCGTCTTGCCTCACGAGTAAATCAAACCCTATTAAAGAACAGCCTCACGAATAACCTTACCCTGAAACTTAGCTGTAAATTTATCTTCAGCTAATAATTCCTCATTGAGCCATTTATAGTCAAAGGTTAAAATTGCCTCAGCTCGCCAAGCCTTAACATGTCTCTGCACTGTTCTGAGTTGTCCATCCTTAAATTTACCTGGGTATTTTGATTGAAGATCCTCAAATATAGATTTGGCTGTTCGTTCAGGTGCTACCTCCAACCACTCAACTGCTTCATCCCATACGTCCTCAAACGGGTTGGGCACAGTTCGCCAGGTATGAGGAACTCTTGTTTTCTTGGTACGTCGATATTTGCGCTTCCCATGTTCAAGTGACTTATTCATAAATTCAACGGCTACTGCATTCAAGTTCTCAGATTGTCCCCTGATGCAATCTTGTGAGTTAAATGTAACTGGGCATTTCTCGTTTGGTACAATAGAGATATTATTAACAGAATGTTTCCACAGTGCATCCTGTATCCGCTTTATCTGATGTAATAGCCGGATTGGATCAAGTGAATCATACACATTCTCCAAGTACTTTTGTTTTTTACCAGATAAAATATTTTCAGATAATAAACGATGAAATGGTGTCTTGGCCGGATCATAAGTACGTCGCACCTTTGCGCCATCTCTATGCTTAATCCGGAGTTTCATGGAAGGCTGGAAAAAGTTTACGTATAGTCTAGTTGCCCTGTAGAGCTCATTGAGCTGTTTATAGGCCACCATACCTTCAAAGCGATCATAACCGACGATTTGTCGTACCACAACCCCATTCTTTTGCTCAACAAAACATTGGTCGTTTTTCTTGTAGGCTCGACCACGAGTAAATGTAATCTGGTATTGTTCACAGAAGTCAATTAACTCCTCATTGATAAATTCACTTCCATTGTCAGTGTCTATCCCTAGTATTGGAAATGGAATTAGTTTTAATGCATGTCCGAATGCCTGAATAACCATTCCCTGATGCTTTGACAATAGAGGCAAACACTCAACCCATCCCGTTGTTACGTCGGTTAGAACTAACGTATACAGAAAAGCTCCACTCACATCACCGCCACAATGGGCTACTAAATCCGCTTCAAAGAACCCAGGCTTATTCTCAGTCCAATCAGCGAATGTTCTGATAGGAATCTGTTTCTTCAGAAGGGCACCGGGTTTAGTCGTGCTAATTCCGCGACCGTTAATATGCTTACGTTGAGGAGCCAATATGCGATCAATAGTAGCAGAACTTATCGAGATAATTTTGTCCCTGGTTTTATCAATCAAATTTAGATAACCATGTCTTTCAAGGGCTGGGATAAGTTCCTTTAAAAAAGGGGCTAATCTTTTGGATGCGATAAAATTGGCTGCTGACCAAGCCAGTTTTATAATCTCCTGATCCTCAGTCCCATAATAGGGAACGCGGGGTCTACAAATTTTTGATACCATCGGTAACTTTTTTGAGGAGAGTAACCGAATTGCATATTTTCTAGAATAGCCGGTTGTGGAGACAAACTCATCTAGTATGTACTTCTTTTGATTTCGGTCGGCCTCTCGATACCGCGGAATCACATGTACTAACAACTCGCGTCTTGTCTTAAAACTCATTGCTAACCTCATCTTGAACCCTCCACTTATTTCCTAAGAAAAAGTATTGGGTTACATTTCCCATGAGGCAAGTACTTTAGGAAAGTGCGATTTTATGTGAGGCAATGCGGACGGGAATAATCCTTGTCGTTGATCACCCTTCTGGACAATTGTGTAGATTATGAACATTCAACATGGAGGGTATAAGGCTCCCAGGAGAAAAGGAACAAATACAGTATGGTCCAAAGTTAGAGTGATCACCTGCTAATGTTTTAATACCCTCCCGGAACAAAAGAAAAAATATATGGTCCACTATCAGAATTAATTAAGATATATTGTCCTATAATTAGCATAATACATCATTATAACAAATATATAATTTTTCAAGAATAGTCAAAAAGTGTAATATTATTAATACTATTCTGAACTTACTATAGTTTTTGTAAAACCGATTATAGGTGACTCTTCATCAAGGTATTAAAATTAATAAAGAATCATAAGTAATAGTATATAAAGAAATTATCTGTCACTTTAGTTAAAATAAATAGTATAGAATTAGCTAAATTCCTGTTGTCGAGTAAACTTAATTATGATAAATGTTGTAATAATAAGACATGTTTTTCAAAAAAGTGTCACATTATGACTTAAAATTTACACCAAAATTATGAATTAAACGTTTAGTTCATGGTTACAAGCATCTGAGTTACAGCGGGTTAGCTGAAATGTTAAAAGGTGGCACAACTTTTGAACCTTATAAGGGACTATGCGGAAGCAAATCATCACAATCATGAGAACGGTCTAACGATGTATATCGTCGCAATCATGATCACCGCCGTCATTTTCAGTGCCACTGGTTTAGGTGTACTGAATTTAGCTACTATTGTTAATCTGGATACGCAGACGGCAGTACAAACCGTTCAAGATCAAGTTGAGGTTGAATCTTTCGCGAATGTTGCCCTGTGGCGCGTGAATTCTGGAGGCGATAATCTTGGTAACTTCAGCGTAGGTGATATTACCTCAGCCTATGATAGCACTACAAAGAGACTTGCTATTATCAAGACAACAGACGATGAGACAACAGGGCTAATTCTAGATCTTGTAGAAGATTCGCACTTTAAACGAGCAGTTGCCACACAATACGGTATTGATTTCAATGGTGGTAAAACTATCAGCGAAGAACCAGTACACCAGCTGAGGTTTGATATGGAGTTCCTTCCACAGGTTGATATGGCATATCTTGTAGCCAATGCTGCCCAAGAGGTGTGGTTGTGGGATGAGCATATTCACAACGATGATATCGTTGTGGGGATCAATATTTTTCATGGTAGTTATCTTGATATTCATAATGTTGACAAAGAAAATGTTACTCTGGTATTCACTGGATATGATATTCAGCCAAAAGATGACGTCAAACTGAAAGCTCCAATTATCGATGGTGTTCCACTACCAGCAATTGTCATGACTAATATTTATAACGATACCCATTTTGATCAGGGTGACGGAGATGAGATTCTTATTGAAGGTGCAATTTACTCAGCCGGACATGTAAGACTGCATGAAGGCACGTTTACTGGTCCTGTGATAGCAAGGACAGCCCGTATCTGTAGAGATATTGATATGCTTGATGATGATGGCAGTGAGTACTACGCATGGAATCTGGGATTTGGCAACTATGATGATTATGACTGGCCCAAGCAAATCCAGGAATGGGCTCGTATCGATTAATCCTTGTCTTCTTTAATTCTTTAGAGCGCTAAGCTCCATCTTATAAAGTCCTGATTCAGGGCTTTTTTTATTTTGACTACTTGATCTTGTCTTCTACAATATCGTGGGTTTATGCACAGCGATATCTACTGACTAAATAAAAATAATAACATGCGCTTTTGATGCTGTATTTTCACTGAAATCCCACCTTAACCTCAAAATATCGATAATCTCTTCTTTATAGTATTTGAGGCACTGAATATTAGTTTGATTGGAAAGATGTTGATGGTTATATGATATTCTTTTGTAGGGTGAATAAACAACCCTAATGGTCCTAACCGAAATGCTTCATATTGGCAGGAAACTCAACAAGGGTGTAGATCTCTTGGGGATGACTCGTAACATCTTGTCCCACAGTTAGCTACAGCAATACCGGATTCAGCATGTGCAACTGGTGATACAGTATGGCTCAATAACCGTCGTTTAAGAGACACCGATATAATCCCTTAACAATGAGACACTCTTTTTGAGACCAACACGTAAGTATCTATGAATCAACGATGTACAGTATAAGTCAAAATAGCATGTGCAGTAGGTGTGCACTTATTTTGTGTGTGATATACTCGATTCCGAGGGATTAAAGTCCCTTGTAGTGAAATCTATAATGGCACTATGGCATATATGTATCATGACCTGCACTCACTTAGCTTGGCCGATAATACTCAGGCCTTTCTGTAAAATTGGTTGATACCTGAATACGAATCAATGGTCACGTCGATAATAAGAGTCACTTTCCGATTCCTCTTGTTCACAAAGATCATATGCAATAACTTCACTTAATGTTACTGGTACCTAGTTAACGAAAAGGGGGTTTTTATGAACATTTCAGCCAATAATGGTGAACCTCAATACAAAAAAGATCCTGTCTATCGATATACAAGTATCATTGTTCCTGCCCTTATGGCTGTAACAATCCTTTTATTATTCTGGTACAGTAAAGATCAAATCCTAGTCGAAGAACCTCGAACTATCACCGTATATTGCTTTAGTGCTATGGAGCCTGTCATGGAGCAAGGTATTCTTCCGGCATTCCAAGACTACTGGGAAAAACACCACGATGAACGGGTGGAATTCATTACCACGTTTGCTGGCTCAGGTGTTGTCACGAAACAGATAATGACCAAATTGCCTGTTGAAATAGCTATTCTCTCATCAGAATTGGATGCGCGCAGACTTCTAAGCCGGGGAATAATCACCAACTCTGATTGGCAAGAGCTTCATGAGCGGGATAAGCTATGTCGCACACCAGTTGTTCTTTTTGTTCGAGATAGTAATCAAGCATCAATTAAATCCTTCGATGAAATTGATTATGATGCACTGAGCATATCTATTCCAGATCCACTTACATCTGGGGTAGGGCAAATGGTAGCTATAGCCATCTATGGTTCTTATTTACGAAATGGCTATTCCCATAACCAGGCCCTGGAATCTCTCATCGTGGATTATTCAAGAGCTCAGTATCATCCCACAACCTCCCAAGGTGCTATGGAACTGTTTCATGCTGGACTGGGAGATATCTCGATTAATTATGAGGCTGCGCGAGCATATCATCAGGGCATATCAGATGTGACCATTGTTTATCCGGATGTAATGCTTGTTGCCGAACCGGTTATTGTAGCAATTAAAAGAAATATTGACCCGGATCAGGTGGAGATAACTTCAGCTTTTCTTGACTTTATGCAGAGTAAGGATATTCAACTACAATTATCGGTCTATGGCTTCCAGACTATCAATACATCTGAGGAGCCTGGATTTGTGCAGGCCCCTAAAAAAGACATCTTCACCCTTGATAGTTTAGGTACTGCTAATGAGTTAAATCGTTCAATTATTGATAAACTATTAACTCGTAAATAATAGCATCAATCTATCTAAGAAATAGAGGGGAATCATGAGTATCGCAGTTTTCGGACTCTTTGCCCTGATGGTTCTGTTGCTAGTGCTGCTAGTTCTGGAAGCTCTCCCTATTGATGTTCTTGGGATCGGACTTCTCCTGGTGCTTTGGCTTGCGGGATATGTGGATGATTCGCAGGCAGTAGCTGGTTTTAGCAATAAAGCTGTTCTCATTGTTGCAGTCATGTTTGTGTTAAGTCATGCTCTGGTAAAGACAGGGGTATTGGAGAGTTTGTCTGAGTATTTTATTGAGTTGGAACACCGTAGAAAATGGCTGGGTATAGGTTTATTCCTGGTGACAACCAGCATCTTCTCTGGATTTATTAATAATGTGGCAGCTGTTGCGATCTTTATTCCTGTAGCAATGCAAATGGCTTCTAAATTTCGTATATCTCCATCAAAACTGCTTATTCCATTATCTTATGCAGCTATCTACGGCGGAACGATTACTCTCATTGGTACTTCAACAAATCTTTTAGTAAGTTCGGTCGGAGAGTCCCATGGCATACAACCCTTAGGAATGTTTGAATTCTTACCCATGGGGATCATCTTTCTGGTGGTGGGTTCGGTATATACTCTGTTTGTTTTACCTCGCATACTACCATCTAGGGCACCCGTTAGCACCCTGGTTGGTAAATACCATATGGCACCCTATCTGACAGAATTTTGTATAGGTGATGACTCACCCCTAATAGGATCAACATGTCGTCAGAAGCAGATAAACGAACGCTACGAGATTACAGTTCTGGCAATCATTCGCGATGACACACAGATTACGAAAGAGATTGGTAATACGATTCTCTGTCCAGGAGATATCCTACTTACTAAGGGCGCACTTGAGAACTTTGTAAAGTTCCACCAAATCGAAAAATTGCTGGCACTTTCAGATGTTAAATTAAGTGAACAGGAATTACAGGCAGGTGACAATGTTCTGGTAGAGGGGCTAGTTGGCCCAGAATCAAGCCTTGCTGGTAAATCCCTGAGTGACCTTGAATTCCGGCGAAAGTATCGTGCCTTTGTTCTGGCAATCGGTCGTCGAGGGAGTACGATAAAACAAAAGGTTGCCCATATTCGTTTGCAGTTTGCTGATACTTTGCTCATGCTCATGCCAATGGATCGGATCTCAGAAATACGCAATGATCCAGACTTGATCATCCTGCAACATCATGAAGTCAACATGCGTAAAAAGAAGATTCGCTGGCTGGCGGTTATCATAATACCCGTTGTTATGTTGTTAGCAGCAACGGGCTTTATGGATATTCTAGCGGCAGCCTTGTTGGGGATGTTTCTACTGTTGGTCTCTAAACATATTTCAACGCGTGAGTCCTATGGCGCTATAAATTGGTCAGTGATAATATTTATCGCTGCATTCATTCCTTTTGGAACCGCTATGGAAAACAGTGGCGCTGCCCAATTGATTGGAAGCAGTATAGTATTGCTGGCAGATCTGTTCCCCGAAACAATCATTCCCTATGCGTTACTCTCCATACTCTATCTCATAACCAGTCTGTTCACAGCCATTGTCTCCAATAATGCAGCTGCAATTGTTTTAACTCCCATTGCAATAGCGGCTGCCAGTAGCCTTGGGATTGACTCCAGACCTCTGATCTTTACCATTTGTTATGCCGCTTCAGCCAGTTTTATGACACCCATAGGATATAAAACTAACCTGATGGTTTATGGTCCTGGAAAGTATCGGTTTACAGACTATATCAGAGCCGGTGCTCCTCTCAATCTCATCTTTTGGATTTTAGCTTCTGTATTGATACCGGTTTTCTGGTCTTTTTAGAATTAACCCTGACCTTGAGACTCTTAAGGCAGTGACTTTTAAGTATCTCTACACTATAGCTGGATATTGAACACGGCTTTGCCTCAGGCATTAACAGAATGAGCAAGAACGATAATGAGCTTTGAACTTTTTGTTATGAAACTAAAGGGTAAATTGGGATATGGAAATCCAGCTGCTAATTGATACAGTCATAATCTTTGGACTGGCTATTGCGGTGCTCCTAATATGCCATCGATTACGAGTGCCTGTAATAGTAGGACTCCTATTCACAGGAATACTTGTAGGACCTTTTGGATTTGGGTTGGTAAAGGCGGTCACAGAAGTTGAGCTGCTTGCCGAAATTGGTATTGTCTTGCTACTTTTTACTATTGGCATCGAGTTCTCAGTTAAACGTCTGCTGCAAATTAAAAAAGCTGTACTTATGGGTGGTTCCCTGCAGGTATTCCTGACCTTTTTGGCCACAATGCTCATCACTACATTGTTTGGTATGGCTTTGAATAAGGCCATCTTTATTGGATTTCTTGTGGCCTTGAGTAGCACAGCAATTGTACTCAAAATGATCCAGGAAAGAGCTGAGGTCGATAGTCCACATGGACGTACGACACTTGGCATCCTAATCTTCCAAGATATCATCATTGTTCCAATGATCCTGATAACTCCGGTATTGGCAGGTACAGCGGGGCATGGAGGCGAATCAGTCTTCGTTCTTCTGCTCAAAGCAATCGGGATAATCCTGTTTGTGATAGTAAGCACAAAATGGCTTGTACCCTGGGTCTTGTACCAAGTTACTAAAACTCGTAATCAGGAGGTTTTCCTATTAAGCGTGGTAGTTATCTGCCTCGGTGTTGCGTTGCTAACAGCTGAAGCAGGGCTATCCCTGGCATTGGGTGCATTTTTAGCAGGGTTGATCATATCTGAATCTGAATATAGCCATCAAGCACTTGGAAATATTCTGCCGTTTCGGGATGTCTTTACAAGCATCTTTTTTGTTTCCATTGGTATGCTACTAGATGTAGGTATTGTATTCCAACAACCAATGCTTATCGTATCTATTGCCCTGGGGATTATGGGATTAAAATTTACCCTTGCCAGTTTTGCAACAGCCCTATTAGGATTTCCTCTCCGCACCTCAATCCTGGTTGGTCTGGCACTCAGCCAGGTCGGTGAGTTTTCTTTCATTCTATCTAGAACAGGAGTTGAACATGGATTGCTTACTGATAATGTATACCAGATGTTTCTGGCTGTTTCAATACTTAGCATGGCCGCAACACCTTTCATTATTAAGCTTGCACCACGCATCGCCGATAGGGTGCTCCGATTGCCTCTACCCCATAGAGTAAAGGTCGGTCTCTATCCTATTGCTAAGATCAAAACCACGGCTTTGAATGATCACCTCATTATTATCGGTTATGGAGTTAATGGTCGCAATATGGCAAGAGCTGCACGAATGACAGGTATCCCCTATGCCATTGTTGAAATGAATCCGGATACTGTGAGAAGTGAACAAGCACTGGGCAGACCAATTTATTATGGCGACGCTACCCAGGCGGCTGTGCTTCAACACGCTAACATTGTAGATGCCAGAATAGTTGTTACTGCCATTAATGATCCTGCATCAACCCGCCGAATAACCGAGAATGTTCGAAGACTTAATTCAACGGTTCACTTAATTGTACGGAGCAGATATGTCCAGGAAATGAAGCCTTTGTATGAACTTGGAGCCAATGAGGTCATTCCAGAGGAGTTTGAGACATCAGTAGAGATATTCACTCGGGTTTTAGCTAAATATCTTATCCCAAAAACTGAAATCGAAACTTTGGTTGGCGAAATACGATCAGATGGGTACGAAATGTTTCGAAGTCTTTTTGAAGAGTCATCATCATTTTCTGAGTTAAATATTCAACTTCCTGATGTTGAGATCAGTACCTTGAGAGTCGCTGAAAGATCTTGTTTTGCTGGAAGAAGTTTAGCTGAAATTGAATTAAGAAAGAAGTATGGTGTTACTGTTTTAGCCATACGTCGAGATTCTCAAGATATTTCCAATCCAAATGTAACACTGCCACTTCGGGCTAATGATATACTTATTGTTCTTGGAGCACCTGATAGGGTCGCTAAGGTCGCTGGTCTATCTCAAAATCCACGAGAAGGCGATGCGACTTAATACACCCAGCTTTTGCGGCAGCTCAGCACAATGTTTCGACTTAAATAGACATCTTGTTCCGATTCAATTAAGGAGATTATGTTGCCGTGATGGGTGACTCACGGCAGATAGCTGCTTATGAGACTCTGGTCAAAGGGGAGAAAGCGTGAATAAAGCCTGGAGATAGGTGTTACAAATGTATCAGAGTTAGTCCTAGTATTGACGGTCAATAATTATTACCCTCTTTTTAAACCGAGTTCAAAGGCTTCTTGCGATTCCGTTTCATTTATCGAGCAACAGGCTCTACGGACCGAAATCAATTGCGACGATATACCTTCAGCACTATCTTACTTATATGTTGGTGCTCATTCATAGCCTTCAGCTTAAGTACTTTATCATGCAATTGGTAAGGGCATTTTGTCAACAGGTTGCTATACCTCAATATCTTATGGTTCCTGGAACTGGCTCAAACAATGCTTGATGCACAGACCCTAAGGATGCGGTTGTCTGAGACTATGCTTGAGTGCCACATGGTATGATGATGAACAGACTCATTCTTCGAACGGCACTTCTCTCAATGATTTACCTTTTCCTCACTTTGGGTGCTGGACACGTGTATGGTGAATCTGCACGCCCTTGCGAGAAGGAACACGTATCATTTCATCCTGTTCTGGATTGGGTTACCAGTACACCTGATGCGAACCCGGAACATAATGAGATCCAAGAAGATCTGAATTGTACCATGATTAAGTGTAAGAAATTCTTCAAGAGATATGTTTCGCCGTTTGAATCCTATACTACCCTCAATTACAATATAATTCTTTCTAAAAAGTGTCACATTAGACCAATGTCATTGTCGCTATTATTGAGGACGATGACGCCGACAATCTTACTCGCTTAGAAAACCCTCCCCCTTCATTAGAATCCAATACTAGACAACGGGTGTTCTCACACCCCGCAGGCTATTCTCATCTGCGTGGTTCTAGTACGGTTGGGTGTCACAATTCATGTAGTGAGCATGAACACCCGCCCACTTCGAATATGGTATCCGATCTTAAAATAAAAGAGAACGAGGAATCGGAGATCAAGCTCAATGAAACTAGATAACACAATCTGTAAGGAATTTATTAATGAAAACTCAACAAGATTCAAACTCGACGACTGACGGGGTTATCCATATCAATTGGGGTAGAATACTCGCGTTTTTAATTGTCGTCCTGATCATGGTCAGCACATTAATGGTGTTTGACTAAAAATGAGGCCGGAATAATTGCTTCGAATTTGTAATTCATCTATAACCATTATCGTATCCAGAGGCTTATGAGGTCAATAATATGTTTCCACTGCCTTCAGAGCTATACAGGACAATTCTGAACCAAGTGTGTTTCGGTGAATACAAGAAGCATACGCTGTGTCAATCCGTGCATATGCGTTTGGTTCATAGGCTTGGTTTGAACTATAAGTATAGGTATCGATTGATGGAAATGATAATCAATACCCTAATCCTATTGATAAGTACAGTTCTTATAGGAGTTATTTGAGGCGAAAGGGGGCTGTAAACAATGTTTAACCAATTGCTCGAAAAGTTATCCGATAAAATCCGGCCAAGGCACCTGGCACTAGTACTAACATTCCTGATGTTTTTCCTGTATTTTGGGATCACATTCATCGTGATGAATTGCCGTAACACATAATAAATATCCTTTGTCTAAACATCATCAAATAGAAATAATTTTGACACTGAATTTGAAACAGATGTGGCTATGCAAATAGCCATTGACATTCTTTTAATTGTGGCAAGCGTGGTGCTAATAGCTAAGGGGGCTAGCTGGCTTGTCGATTCAGCAGTACATATTGCCCATCGTCTTGGTGTTTCAGATTTGATTATTGGCCTTACAATAGTCGCCATGGGTACTTCAGCACCAGAATTTGCTGTGACTATCCTTGCTGTGTTGCGTGATATGGCCGATATATCCGTTGGCAATATTGTAGGCTCTAATATTTTTAATCTGGGTTTTGTACTTGGTGGTACAGCGATTATTCGTAGCCTGCAGACAACAAAGAGCATTGTATATCGTGATGGCACATTCCTTCTTTTAGGAACAGTATTAGTTACAATCTTTCTTTGGGATTTGTCGCTAAAACAGCTTGAGGGATTAATACTTTTTGCTCTATTATTCACATATTTAGGATTCCTGTATATAAAAAGAGAGGTTCCTGAGTTTGAGTCCGAATCTGTAGAGACTCATTGGTATGATTGGCCTCTGCTAATAGCGGGATTCGGGAGTGTACTTGGAGGGTCTCATCTATTAGTTGATTCAGCCACAGATCTGGCAAGATTATTCGGAATATCAGAGTGGATTATTGGCGTTACCATCATAGCCGCGGGCACTTCTATGCCAGAACTAGCGACATCCATAACTGCTGCCCTTAAGGGACGTCATGGCATCTCCATAGGCAATTTGTTAGGGAGTGACATTTTTAACATGTTTGGTGTGTTGGGCTTAGCAGCACTGATCAAGGATTTAAATATCTCGAGTGGAGCCCACTTAAACTTGATGTTTTTAGTTCTCATGGTGCTTCTGACCCTAATATTTTTACGTACAGATTGGAAAATATCCAGGAAAGAAGGGTTTGTTCTACTTGGGATTGGCTTGGCTAGATGGATATACTCATTCTCGAACTTCTAGCCTTCCTTTTTGCCCATTTAGATCTTCAACTTCCTGATGTTGAGATCAGTACATTGAAAGTTGTTGAAAAATCTTTCTTGTTGGAAGAAGTTTAGCGGAAATTGAATTAAGAAAGAAGTATGGTGTTACTTCTTCTACTTATTGTTGTCTTTAAGTTTGTGCAGAAACTCGTATTTCTTTTGTCTAGCAACCCACTTTTCTCGCGCATATTGCTGCATGTCAGTAATTGTGTCTGTTTCGTCTACTATCTCAAATCCAAGAAGCGTTTCAATAATATCTTCCATTGTCACAATCCCATCCATGCCTCCATATTCATCAACAATAAGAGCAATATGTTCCTTTTTTTCTAAAAGAGTTTCCCAGACATTAAACAATTGATTTGCCTCAAATACTACGACGATCTCCCGCTTGATATCTTTAAGGCATAGCCCTGCATGGTTCTCTGCAAGTTTCTCGAAAACGTGTTGTCGAAATACGTAACCAGTTATACTTTCAACATTTCCTGAATAAATGGGTATTCGTGAAAACCGTAGCAAATCTTTGTTGCATAGAAAATCTTCCAGAGACATGTTCTCATCTGCGACCGAAACGACGACCCGAGGAGTCATAACTTCGGAAACTTTAACACTCTTAAGTCTGATTAGGTTTTGAATAATTTTGTTTTCTTTCTCACCAAAGACCCCTTCTTCTTCACCTATATTTGCTAATGCTGAAATTTCCTCCCTACTTATAGTTTGTTCAATATAATCCTTAGAAAGGAACCGTGTTATATATGCTGATATTATGACTAAGGGATACGTAATAAATATCGTAATTCTAATTGTATGGCTGGATATACCAACTAATTCTCTCCAAAATCTTGCGCCAAGCGTTTTTGGGATTATCTCTGACAGAAAAAGAATCAAAAGAGTGAGGATTGCTGACGCAATCCCAAAATATACTTCTCCAAATACTTTTGTCACTTGCGCTCCAACACCGGCTGCTCCAACCGTATGTGCAACAGTATTCAAGGATAAAATGGCTGACAAGGGTCTATCAATATTTTGCTTAAGCTTAATTAAAATTGTTGCAGACTTGTTTCCAGAATCTTCCCTTACCTTCAAATAAGAAAGCGAAGCAGAAAGCAAAACTGCCTCCATAATCGAACAAAGGAATGAAACAACTAGCGCAAGGAATAAATAGAAAAACAGAAGAGTCATAATTGGTCTAAAAGAAGTAATAGTTATATTTAAAATGTGACTTCATTGCACTTAAATTGTATAACACTAAGCCACTACAAAACACATCAATTTCACACAATCTCGATTTGTGATACCAGCACGAAATCGATCTGTCCCTGAGAATTGGACCACCACATCGTTGTAACAAATTGCAGGTATGAAGCACTCTAAACCCCCTATCAGAAAGCTAAAGATACCTGTATATTGCTACGGGGGCAAGGTAATCCGGTCAGGGTTTGAGCAGATTATAAAACACAAAAGGAAGAAGGTCTTGCCTCGAATATAGAAACCAAAAAACCCACTTACGTGGGCTTTTGATGTTTAGTTTCTGAGTAGGTATATACAAAGAGTTGAGTCCTATCGTTTCGAATGACCAGGTTCGCTCAGTTACCAGGGTTTATGAGACTCCGTCAGCACTCCGTTTAATTGCGATACGTTATTGAGACGATTTCCCTATATGGGAGTGGAAATTCTATTTGTCATGTATGGGTAGTAGGTATAGATATATGATACTATAGCTGCGTTTCGAGCCCCCGGGGTCTTAATAACCGCTGTTTATGAGACTGCAAAATAGTGCCTGAGTTATGAGACACCCTTTTTGAGACATATTTCGGTCTAATGGAGAGCAAACAGTGTTGGATGTCCGCAACATGCCCGCAGTGTTTCAACCTTGCTCCTAAGGCTGTGTTAGGGTACTTTCAGTCTTTCTGAGTACGGCAAGACACTTCAGGGATCTCTCCAGAAAGCTGGGGATTTCTCGAAAACGATCAAAATGATTACCTTAGATGAACATAAGCTTGATAAATGTTGTAGATATGCAAATAATGAAGGGGGTATGATATCTTGGAACCTGAGGGGAAGATAACTACTGAGCAGGAAAATGTGATCACATGTCCAAGCTGTGGTTCTGAATATATACAACAGATTCATAGAAGTCGAATCGTGAAATTGATTACCCGTTTAAAATGTTTTATTTGTACCGATTGTGGAAAACGCTTCTATTGTCGCAAAAGTCTCAAATCTCAGACAGATCCGAATATGAGTCAAAAACAGAGTGAGAGGTGTTTTAACTTTTTCAGGTCTTAATTATTCAGCCTATTCTATACCACTTCTCGAATTCCAAGTGGACAGTCTCTGGGGGTGTGTATATCGGTCGCTTATGAGACTGCTAAACAGTGCCTGAATTATGAGACACCCTTATTGAGACGAAAGGGGCGCATTTATATGATTGCATATAGAATATTACAACCAATGTCATATTACAGCTACAGTATTTACACAAAACGTCTTATGGTAAACATGTTAATATCATAGAAATATATGATATTTATAGATTTAAGTAGATGGGAACGTGTTGGCACATATTTTGGCGCTCTAATAGCGATGATTTTAAGCTATAAAAATATTATGAAATATTCAAGCTCAAGATTAAAGGGCTTTAGCCTTGTAGAATTAATGATTGTTATCGTTATCATTGGCATTTTGGCAGCGGTTGCTGTACCAATCTATAGCAATAATGTTATGAAGGCTAAGCGGTCAGAGGCTGACGCGGCTCTTGGAAGTATTCGCACTCAACTTGATATATTTTGGGGAGAATATGGCAGGTACCCGAAAGAAAGAATCGATGAATATGTTATCGGCTCTTCATGGAATGATATTTCTCCAGGTGAACTCAGTGGAAAATACTTTTCAGATTCATCATACACCTATTATGGGAGCTCAAACGGCAAAGTATTCAAACTCACCTGTACCAAAGGAAACATACTGGATTATAATAGAACATTAGATCAGGATGGTGTTCTCGCAGATGAATAAAAACCTAACCAAATAGAATTCAACTGATTCACAAACCCCGGTTTATGAGACCGCTAAATAGTGCCTTAATTATGAGACACCCTTTTTGAGACTATAGAGTGAAATGGGAAATCTCTCCGTCATGTAGTAGGTATGTAGAATTCAGATACAGGCTCATAACAAGCAACCTGTATCTGAATACTTATGATAAGCAGAGTTTATTTACTGATGCCAACCATTTTCCAAGGTGAACATTTGAACGTCAATATTTGATGTCCAAGCCTTGACATTGGACATCATATCTGAGGCGTAGAGATCTTTTACAGCGTCACTTTTCATGAAAGTTTTAAACGCGGTCTCGGATTCCCAGGTACTGACACTACACACGGGTCCAGCTTGAGTTTTAGGGCGAAGCACCTGGGTCATTACCAGGCCATTCACACCTTCAATGCTTTTTGCTGATTCTTTGGCAATCTCTAGGATTGCTTCATGTTTACCCTCAACAGGTGAATATTGTTCACTTAGTACGAATAGGGTTGAGGCATGTGACTGGCTAGTCTGGTTGTTTTGATTCTCCATCATTGTCATCCTTTTGCTTGTGTTGATATTCTTCAACAAGTTTGTTTAAAAACTCTTGTTCAAGTGCGGCTTGGCGCACGAGAAAATCAATACCCGGATGACTTGCACGGATTTCATCTGAAAAGTCCTTGAAGGACTCACAATGAATGGCGAGGCGCGCTTGTCTTTCTCGTAATAGAGACAAGGCCTCCTGGGGTGTTAATAGCTCAATAAAATTAAGGGGAATGGTACCTGGGCTATCAATTGGCTGATATATACTCAATTGATCTTTGACCAGTCGAAGCATTTCTGCTTTACCTGCCGCTGTGATTGAATAAACCAGGCGGGGAGGGCGGTTTCCTTCTCGTTGCTCAATAGAGCTCACAAACCCCTGTTCTTCTAGTTTGGCCAGCAATTGGTAGGCGTTCGCTTTACCGATGCGAATGGCATTAGAGGGATGCTTGAGGAACTGATTGAGCTGATATCCGTGCATATCTTCACTATGCAGGATACCGAGGAGGAGCAGATATTTATCATTCACTGAGCTCATGGTCACAAATATAATAGTCAATAGTGACCATACAATCTTTAATTTGTATGCTCAAAAAGAAATAGAAAACCACTTGAAGTCAAACATGTTACAATTTAGATTAACTTCGATAATATTATGAATGTCGAAATATAGAGTGTCTATGGACACAAAAAAGATTACTAAGATGATGAAGGCTCTCTCAAATCCTAATCGGTTTGAGATTTTTATGGAAATTTATAAAAGTAATCAGCAAGCCAATTTCGAAGATGAAGAATGTTTTGTCTATGATGTTATGCAGAGACTTAATATTGGAGCACCTACCATTTCGCATCACTTGAAGGAATTGTCAAATGCTGATTTGATAATAACAGAACGTAGAGGCAAACACATAGTGGCCAGAGTAAATGAGGAAACAGTAAGCCACTTAAGAGATGCATTAATCTTAGATTAAAAAAATTTACAATAACAATTCGATAATTATAGAAATGTAAAAATAAAAAGAATGAGAATGCTTAAAATGATCGGAACCTCTATAGCAGTATCCTTTGGTGTAATAGCGATTTACGGGATTCTATTTTTAAATCTTAGCCCTCAGTTTGGGAGCCCTTCGACTGAGAAGCAAAAAGATCGGTATGCGAAACACGAAAACTTCAAGGATGGTAAATTTACAAATCAACATGCCAGCCCTATGGATGTTAATTACTTGAAGATGATTAAAGAGCTGACGAGGAAAGCACCCAATCGAAATCCAGCCATGGATATTCCAGTTGAAAAAATTGATTCTATGATGATTGAACGACACGACAGCACCTTAACGGAACTAACCTGGTTTGGTCACTCAACCTTCCTTTTACAAATGGACGGCAAAATAATACTCATTGATCCAATGTTTAATAACAGACCATCACCACACCCATGGTTTGGTGTGAATAGATATTCTGAGAGTTTACCGATTGATATTGAAAGCCTACCCTTCATTGATGCAGTGATAATATCCCATGATCATTATGACCACCTAGATTATGGATCAATTCTTAAGCTAAAAGGAAGGGTCGGTCAATATTTTACTCCACTAGGGCTGGGGAATCACCTTTTAAAATGGGGGGTATCTGAAGAAATAATTCATGAATTGAACTGGTGGGATAGCATTCAATATGACGGTATCAAATTAGTTTGTACCCCTGCAAGGCATATGTCTGGCAGAGGTCTCCTAGATAGAAATTCCACACTCTGGTGTTCCTGGGTAATAAAAGGAAAAACGGAAAGCATATACTTCAGTGGTGATGGTGGTTATGATACACACTTTGCCGAAATAGGTGAGAAATATGGACCATTTGATATTTCACTCATGGAGTGTGGGCAATATGACCTGGATTGGAAATTACTACACTTGATGCCGGAGGAAACAGCTCAAGCGTCTGTTGACTTAAAAAGTAAATTGATCTTACCGATACATTGGGGTGGATTCACACTGGCGTTTCATGATTGGACAGACCCTATAGAAAGGGTCTTGAAAAAGGCAGATGAATTGAACATTAGTGTAACCACCCCAAAAATAGGTGAGCCAGTAATACTTGGGAATACAACGTTCCCAAATGAAGAATGGTGGAAGAAATACAATTCAAGGAGCAAAAACTAATGTCTGCAATGTCAGTAATTATGATTGGTGGGAGTGGCGAAGTTGGTGGAGCTGTGGTCCGAGAGATGATCAAGAGTGATGTATGCTCCCAGCTAACATTGATTGGCCGTCGATCCTTGCCTGATCTGGATGGCGAGTCTAAAGTCAAACAGATCGTAGTCGATATGTCCGATGATGATTTTGAAGAATTGGTTAAGGACAAAGCAAAAGGGTATGACGTTGCAGTTAGCTGTCTGGGGATAGGAAGCGGGACTTATGGTATGAGTGAAGAACAGATGATGGCGATTGAAGTAGATCTGATTGGAGCTTTTGCTAGGGGTTGCAAAGCAGCTGGAATTGAGATTTTTGAACTCTTAACAGCTGTTGGTATAAAGGAATCCTGGACGGAATCAAACATTAAAGGCTTCAGGGTAATGGGTAAGAAACTAAAGACAGTTATCGATACAGGCTTTGAAAAACTTGCGGTTTTTAAACCAGGTATGATCGTAGGCAACGCACATACTCCAAGCTGGATAGCATTTTTTACAGGCCTTCTCCCAGATTCAGCTGGGTTGAGCAATATTCATCAAAAAGAACTCGCGATTGCATTTGTAACTCACCTAGAGAAAAGAGTAGAATCGCAAAGAGAAGCTGTTGTCTCGTATGGAAACAAAGAAATGAAAGAGTTGAGTTGTTGTGCATCTTGATAGGAACAGAAAAGGGATAGAAATCACTTATATTTGGTACTCGCAATAACCTGGGTTTATGAGACTCTTTCACTCCATCATTTGATTTCGATACGTATTTGAGACGATTTTCCTATAGAGAACTGGAAAATCTCGCTGGCATGTAGGGGGAGTAGGTACATAGATATTCATCTATGGCTACGTTTCCAGCCCCCGGGTCTTCTGCAGCTATACTCCCCTCAAAGGAAGATACATATCATGAATTATAGAGGTGCATGCTTGTAAGAAAAATAGGGTAATATATCTTACTGGGGCGAGATAATGTTTACTGCATATGTTTTAGTAAATACGGCACTTAAGGGATCACTTACAGATGTGTAAGTTTCTGAGTTATTGGAAAACCATACTACACATCACCAAGAAGCATCGAAGGCTATATATAGTAATATACCGTTAGGCGTATAAGTAAATACATGATGCTACAAATGTGGATGTTGCTACGGCTAGTTTGCAACCTTCCGGGTCCAAATAAGTGCCGTTTATGAGACTGCAAAATAGTGCCTTAATTATGAGACACCCTTTTTGGGACACATCGAAGGGTCGAACTAGATTAGTAACTTAGGTTTAGCAGGGAATCCAGTTTTCCTATTTCTACTCTAGCGTTCTCCAACTTGTTGCCCAGACTCCACGATAGAGTGCCGTATGTTCGAATAAGCATATATACTTCATCACTCATAATCTTTTCCCTATTCACTAGTCTGATTTCCCGACCGGCTCTCTCTCTTATATAAAAAGGCATCATTTGGCTCATTTTAGCTTGAGTAATATTATTCAAACTCCTTGTAAGCTCCGGGTACACATTATCGTAGACCAAGGCTAACTGATATTGTAAATCTTTATTTGTAATATCATTTGATAGCCCACTAATCTTGAGTGCTTCCCATTGGCCTGTGTAGAAATTAGGAGGAATAGAGGAGAGCATTATTACTCTCAATAATTCTTCAGACTGAGCCAGTGAGTCCTTATTCTGTTGGATTCGATAAAAATGATTGGTATTGGTTAGTATGTCGCCGATCAAGGAGTCCATCGAATGCAGAGCAATAATATTACGCTCATTTTCAATGCCCAAATTACTCATATAATTTAGAAGTAAATTCTGTCGACCACGGGTCTCTCTGAGATCCTCAGCTATGAATGCGATACTGACACCAATCAGGATTAGGAGGAATTCGGCGACCAGCCTTTTCCAGGTACTGAGTTTCTGTTTCATACTATTAACCCTACTCTCTTAAGCGTAATGAAGCATTAACAATGGACTGGATAATACTATTAAAATGACAAGATATAGATCATTGGCAAGAGATATTGTGCCTCTCAATAACCGGGGTTTATGAGACTGCTAAAAAGTGCCTGAATTATGAGACACCCTTTTTGAGACCAAGAGTAATCCTTTTGTGTTAGCGGGTTTCACCAAATTCTAATATTCTTGTGAGGATACAATTGAGAAGTAATTGCTAACAGACAATTAATGCTGTATATTTAATAACTTTCATTATTCG
>JABMQQ010000031.1 GCA_013202495.1 Fidelibacterota bacterium
CCCCTATATTTCAGGGGGTTACAGTCGTTTTTTTCTTGTACTCCGGAAAGGGCTCGAACCTGTGACCTACGGATTAGAAATACGTTGCTCTATCCAGCTGAGCTACCGGAGCAGTTTGAGCGCTAGATTAGCATGCCATATTATTAGTACGTAGATGGTTGAGCAAGCCAATTCAGAGCAAGAACA
Organism: Fidelibacterota bacterium; assembly: GCA_013202495.1. Classification (GTDB taxonomy): domain Bacteria; phylum Fidelibacterota; class UBA8477; order UBA8477; family JABMPR01; genus JABMPR01. Next base: position 187 of record JABMQQ010000031.1, read on the forward strand.
ATGACTAGCATAGAAATAGACATGTAAAGCTACCAGCATGGAAATATTCCGTTTAAATAGAATATGCGATTAATAATTGTGCAATATAGTAAGTGCTCAGGATAAGGAGTTGACTGTCTTTGTGTTTCTTAATAAAGCGATTAAGCACCAGAGCAACATCTGAGCTAATAAAAAATATGCTACCGATCAGAGCGACGAAACTACTATGGCCATAAGATAATTCCACACGTCCTATTGACTGCCAAAGTAGCATTACTAATATCAGGGAATATAGAACAACCGGCACAGTCTTTCCTCCAACTCGAGGAAGTAGAGTTCTTAAAATAAGTGCTCCAATGATCAACAACGGAATCAAATATAAATAATTTACTGGAAATGTAGAATCACTTACAAAAGCGCTTATATAAAGAATGTGGGCAAGCAGAAAACTTGCTAAACCATGCAAGAATTTATCTGTAGGTAACATTAACATAATATCACCCAACATAGAGAAGGCTAAACCAGAAATGATCATCACCTTATAAAACAATGAAACTTCAGAGACTTGGAAAAAGGCGAAAAGGATAATAATAACTAATGTTAATGGTTTAAACAGGTAAGTTTGCTTGGTTAAATGTTTCATGTCAGCTCTCAGATGTAAAACTGCTGATATGACTGCGAGAATTGGTAGTAAGTGTATGATCATTTTCTCTAAGTTTGCGCCTTCATGATATTTAGTGATTATCGATATATGCTTGTGTTCGTAGGGCAAGTTAATAGTCTTTACCACATACTCGTTATCTTTTCTGAATTTGAATCGGGGATCGTTGATTTGGACTTTATTCCATCCTATAACAGCAGCAAGTTTTTTTTACATTTCAGAGGATGTAGGAAAAGAGACCATCATGAACAAGAAGTCTCGCACCTGGAGCTTCCTTGCACTTCTGATTGAATCCTTTACATTGATATCATTCAATTCCAAAAATAAATAGTCCTAAGGACAACCATGAAGAAGACACACCTTTTACCCCTGATATCCTGCTGCCTTACCTTTTCAATGGTGTTTGGTTCCTGTACCGTGTATTACAACACTTCTGAAATCAAAAAAACCTTCTCGCAATCCCAGAGAGAGATCAACAAAACCCTGGGGAAGATAGCTAAAGACCACCGTGAGAAGCGTGGCATATACAATCAACTCATGAGTAAAATTCCCGATTCCACAGTCGCTCCCTACCCAACCCTATCCGTGGAACTAATAGAAATGACTCGATCCTTTAAACAGTTGAAGCAAACCACGAAAAAACTGGAACAGCTGAAAGCAAAATTGAATCGACTGGTCAAGGGGCAGAAGAAAATTGAATCTGGGTCATTACTATGGGATGAATTTCAGGTCATTAAAAATGAATTTGATACCCAATCTGGAAATTTTGAATCCCAGGCCAATGACTATAACAAATCTTCCAACGAATTCATCGATCTGTTGAATAAACACCGAATTTCACATCTAAAGGTTGTTGAGATCAAACAGCAAATAGACAAATATCTCATGGAGCTAAATCAGTCCATTGAGCTATTGTCAGCAGAACTTGTGAAGAGCGGGCAGGATACCCAGATAGACAAAAATGTAATATCTCAGTTGGAAGTGATATTGAGCAACATAAGGACTGATCAAGCTACTCTGGATGCCCTGATAAGGAAATTTGAAAAAGAGGTAGGGAGTGAACCAATGATCTGGTCAGGTCCTGGCATGCATTCGCACTCCATCCTCATTGATATGCAGGAAATTGGTGATAATATTTCTGCTCAGGGGCAAGCATTTAACAAGCTGGCAGCCAAACTGTAAAAACTACTCCAGAAACAACTTCCTGATCTTCTGAACCAGCTTTTTGATGGGTCGCCCTGCTATTCTGTTGGGATCATTTATATTCTTGCGAACCGAATCAAAACCAATGAGGGGTGTTTTAACAATTTTTTCCAACAGAAAACACGCATTGAAGGCCTCAAAATTTTGCCTTAAGAGCACATCCTTGGATCGACTATTGTCATAGGGTAATAGCAACGCTTTCAACTTGTCAACACTGGAAGATTTGACCATATAGGCAAAATGACCTGAATTGACACTTTTACCTTCGGTTTTGCGGGGTGTCCCAATAATCTCGTTCACTGGATCACAATCCAACTTATGCCAGCCCAACCAGAGCATATCCCAATCCTCTGGAACATCACTCCTCTTGATAGCGGAGAGATCCGTCAAAAACCGACCATTAAAAACCGCATCATCTTCAAAGACCAGACCCACTTCGCACTGGGGATCTTCAGCAATCTTTTCCCAGACATGGACATGGCTTAAAAGGGTTCCCAGACTTCCAGCCAGTCTCAATTTGAAGTCCTCACTCAAATACCCGCGCTTTTGGTAATCATCAGTATTTACATCCAGACCATAAAGTGCGGGGAACCATTCTACATCCAGACCTGCCTTTCTGGCATAGCGATAGAAATTTTTCCGTCTCATTGGACTGCGTTCAAGACTGATGAGATAAGCTTTGTCATAATGCATGATTAACTTCCTTTAACATAACGTATCTCACGCGAAGCAAATATCCAGCCTTAAAATTTCTTCACATCAATTAATCAGTTTCATTTTACCTGTTATGAGCAGATGAAAGGTTGCAGAGCGCCCCTGAATAAAATTACTTTCACCGCTTAATTGACTGTCAGCCAGATAAGGGGAAATGACATGGACACCACTTCAATACGGACATATTTTATCCTGATACTCATGGTCGGGATAGTCACACTGAACAGTTGCATTCATCTCCCCTCAAATAATAAACACGCCAAGATTCATGCCCTCATTGAGAAGACCAATGCCGACTTCTATCTGGATCAGCGAATCTGGTATCAGGACGTCCAGGCTGAAATAGAGGGACAAACCATCATTCTCACTGGTGAAGCCTTTTTTTCCATACCTGTTCACGGTATTGGACGTAAACTGAAAAAATCAGGTTATGATTTCGAACTGGTTGATAACGTCCAGTATCTCCCCGAAAAATTTACAGATGATCTGGCCTATGGAATTATTACCGAACCATATATAATGGGTCGCTATAAACCTGTAGACCATAAACAGGAAGGCACCGAAATGCTGTATGGTGAACCGGTGCGGCTTATCCGTGAAAAAGGTGAGTATCTACAAGTTCAGTCCGCCATTGGTTATCTGGGATACATTCCTAAAGATGCCTTGCGTCGTGTCAATCTCCAGGAGTGGAATCGCTATCATATTGGCAAACAGGCTGTCTTTTTCAGAAATGACACGCTGGATAATGGAATGGTCATCATGATGGGCACTCGACTACCCTATCTCGAAAATGATAGGCTGCTTATGGCTGACGGTGAGGAAATACCAATTTCACAGGAGCACTACAAAATTATTGATCCAGTAACCAATCCGCTTCGTCAGGAGATTGTCACATCGGCTCAGCAATATCTGGGTCTCCCCTATGTGTGGGGAGGACGATCCTCAGATGGCGTGGACTGCTCAGGGTTTGTCATGCAGAGTTACGCCTTGAATAACATCAACTTGCCAAGAGATTCTGATGAAATAGCTAATGTGGGTCGCATGATTGGATATCCGGGCTGGACAGAAGCCATGCTTCCCGGGGACATCCTATTTTTTGCTGGTAGTCGTCGCATGATCACCCATACTGCCATCTATATGGGTAATGACAAGGTCATTCATAGTCTGGGCAAGGGCGTGCAGATTCAGAGTATGAATCCAGAAGATGGGGACTATTCCGAAAGTCTGGGACGAAGATTCGTTTTTGCAAAACGCATTTTTGAATAGAAAACTCATGACACGCAGCTTCTTTATTTTAGTGTTGCTCCTGACGAGCAATATCCTCTGTAATTGTTCAGCACAAATGGATAGCCACAGCATTATGACCTACAATATCAGGCATGGTGTAGGCCTGGATGGCGTTCTTGATCTGGAGCGCACGGCTCGTGTTATCAGTGCTGCCAATGCAGATATTATTATTCTGAATGAAGTAGATCAAGGCACTGCAAGATCATATGGGGTCCATCAGGCCGATAGCTTGGGGAGACTGTTGGATTTATTCGCCGTATTTGGTCGATCCATAGATTATGATGGCGGGCAATACGGAAATGCACTCTTATCCCGGTATCCCATCCTTGATTTTCAAATCATTGATTTATCAACGGATAGTCTTTTGGAGGGCAGGAGTGTCTTTTTAAGCCGAATCGATGTCAAAGGCGACACTCTCGTCATTATGGGGACTCACCTCGGTTTAAGTCCAGAAGAAAGGCAGGAGCAGGTCAAACGCATCATTGAAGTGCTTCCTGACCAGGACAGGCTGATTGTAGCAGGTGATTTTAACTTTGAGCCAACTTCTGATACTTTTGGCATGCTAACAAAATTGTTGAGGGACGGTCTTGCTGAATCCACTACGGAACCTCCCCCAACTTTTCCAGCAAATAATCCTGCTCGACGGATTGATTACATCTTTATTGGCGGGGGTATCAGTGCAATAAAATCTGGTGAGTTCAATCATCCTGAGACTACGATTGCCTCAGATCACCTACCCCAAATCCTGCATTTCAGGTGGAGCCCCCACGATTAACACTTCGCCGAGATTATCCGCCCGATGCAAAAGGCGACATCCTGCCACTTGCCAAAGCCGGAATCTCGAAGCGCCTGTCACACGTGTACCATCATCCTTCCTTCCTGCGCCTAGCCGCTTCGGCGAAGGCAGGCGAGACTGCCCTTCGGGCACCTTCAGTCTACGTCCAA
>JABMQQ010000032.1 GCA_013202495.1 Fidelibacterota bacterium
CGAATAATGAAAGTTATTAAATATACAGCATTAATTGTCTGTTAGCAATTACTTCTCAATTGTATCCTCACAAGAATATTAGAATTTGGTGAAACCCGCTAACACAAAAGGATTACTCTTGGTCTCAAAAAGGGTGTCTCAATATTAAGGCACTATTTTGCAGTCTCAAAAACGGCGGTTAGTGAGTCCGCTTTGCCTGCAAAGACAAAGCCCCAGACGAATGTCCAGGGCTGTTCTAAGTTTCTTGCATTTATTCGTTATTTGAGAGATAGCAAATTGATAGTTTGGCTAAAAACCTCCTACCGTTAATCGAGCGAGGTGCACTTTTATTCCGCTGACCAACTGATAGCTATCTGATTTCCCCTATGCGCATAGTCGATTGCCTCACCCAGAATTCGTGCTGCCTCCTGGGGCGCATGGAATCCCATAGAATTTTCAGCTGCAATAAAGTCTAAACGCCATTGAGCTTTTCGTTGAAGATCTAGACTTGACTGTAAATCTGATTCACTTGCACCCCGAGATTTTGCATCAGCAATAGCATCAAGTTGTCCCATGAGTGCGGCACCCGCCCTCTGGAGCAACTCAAAATTCCGTTCCTGAATATTGTCAACGCGTTCCAGTAATTCCGCTTCTGAGAATCGATGACAGGTCTGACAAGCCCGATTCACATTAAGAAGTGGGCTACGAACCCAGTGATCAGAAATTTTGCTGGCACCATCGCGCATATATGGCATATGGCAATCTGCACAAGCAACGCCACTCCGCGCATGTAGGCCCTGACTCCATAGCTCAAATTCAGGGTGTTGGGCTTTTAGTATCTTTGCCCCTGATTCAGCATGCTTGTAGTCATAAAATTGATCTCCATTGGGAAAGATCGTATTATCCCAAAAACTCTCAACCTGCTCAGCCTTTAAACCCTCACCCCAGGGAAAAGTAAGAGTCATGTTGCTACCACAATAATACTCAACGTGACATTGTCCACAGACATAGGAACGGAGTTCGCCGCGGCTAGCATCCTGATTTGGATCGTACGGTTTATCCTTTGACCCGTCACGCCATCTCTCAATGGACTTGAGGTGTGGAACTGGAACATCAGATTCAGCCAGTGCCTGGATACCCAGGATAAAGCCTGGTCGCGTGACCCTGATCTCCATTGTTTCTGGTGAATGGCAATCCACACAGGAAACAGGATGATCGTGACCACTCTCTTCCAGGAGCTTGTAAAGTTCCTGATAGGAGTACTTATTTGTTCCTTCAAAACCCTTCATGGGGTCTCCGTCTCCCAGTTCACGGTATAAGGGCATCAGAGATGCATGACAATGAAGACAGGACCCAGATTGTGGTTTGGTTTGTCTCTCCGTCTCCGCCTGATCTTGAAGCATATAGGCATGTCCCCGCCGGTCGCGATAATCAATGGAAAAGGCATAACCCTTAAACATGCGTTTTAACCAAGGATCCCTTTCGATCTTCTGCTCGGGAAGGGCTTCACTGCCACCATGACCACCAAAGCGTGTTCTGGTGGATAGAGCAGTTTTCATATATCCATCGTATTGCCGGGGCCAGTTTGCTTTCCAAGTCACTGGATCCGTGTCATCCTCACCAACTTCAACAACTCGTGCATAGCTTTGACGTGCTTCAGTTTTACGTTCAACCATGTTGACCAACAGAGATGTAAGTGATGCAGTCGTAATAATTATAACGACGATCAAAATGCCGAGTGCCGGTTTGGATTTAGCAAACCTATTCATTTTCTATTCCTCCGTATTCCTGTGTAAGTAAGGGGCCGCCAAGACCAACCTTCTCGCCATGACCCACTGTAGAATGGCAGTGCACGCATTGGGTCTCTTCATGGTGTAGACCTACAACCATATCAGCTACCATCTCAGCATGACATTGGATGCAGTTCTCCTGTAAGATCTGGCTATTCTTAGGCGTAATAGTGATTGGTTCCTGAAAGTTTTGAAGTGTAAAAGCCTTTGAATGGTTATATCCATTTTCAGCTTTGGCAATATACTTCCCGATGAAGTCATGGGGTAAATGACAGTCGACACATGTGGCAGCAGTATGATGGCTGGCCTTTTGCCAAGAATCAAACTGAGCTCGCATGATGTGGCAGTTCATACATGCCTTAGGGTTTTTACTAAAGTAGGATAGACCTTCCCCATAATTGAAAGTGTAGGCACCAATGCCTGCGAAAAGCGCTAATAGTACGATTAACAAATATACGTATTTGGACAATTCTGCACCTATTATTTGGAATGTTTTGCCAGCATCAGTATACTACTAATTTAACAAAATATCACGCAATGAGCTAGGACGGAAGTGGCTGGTATAAGACACTGTAAGTCTTCAAAGCATTTCGGAACTTAATAGCTA
>JABMQQ010000033.1 GCA_013202495.1 Fidelibacterota bacterium
AGAAGGGGAGTGGGGAGATGTTTCTTTGTTACGATATCATTCAAGATGTACCGAGGCTTAGATCTCTCTCCCGCTCCCTGGCTATTCTACCTAATTTAAGCTCCTCAAAACCAGCTGAACGCACTATACGAGGCTTAGAGCGGACTCACTTGCAGGGGATGTGGATGACTGAAATGATGTGGATGGATATAATTGTCGAACAAATTGAGTCTGTTTCAGGAAGCAGCTTAAGTCTAAGGCGTTATACAAAAAGAGGATTGATACGTGCATAAATATTCAACTTTATTTCTCTCAATAATAATACTGTTTTTGGTTAGGTGTCCCAAACCGGAAGATGTTGATGAATACCAAGACTCACTCCCTGCGATTCCAATTGAATGGAACTCTGAGAGATCGATTGTATGTTATGGTACAACACTCACGTGGGGAGCAACACCATCGTTGGGCGGACACACAGGTTCAGATACAATTGTGCAAATTCCAATGGACTCAACATATCCGAACCTTTTGGGGCAAGAACTAGTCATTGATGTCCATAATAGTGGATTTGTGGGATGGTCATCTGAAATCACAGTAGGATTTGTCGATCAGATGATAGAAAATATGAATCCTGCTTTGGTATTAGTGGAGTTTGGACTTTATGAATTCTTAGCAGATCATTCAGCAGAGGAAGCTGGTGCCAATATTGACACATTGCTAGAAGAACTCGGTTCGTATGATGTTGCGTTAGTGCTTCTAAGCTTTACCAATCCCACACTTATTGAAAACACCTCTGCAGGGCATCCTTTTGCACAGAAATTAGAATTAGCATATGAGTACTATCAAATGCTAAGTAATCTTGCGCTGAAACACAACGTAGCTTTTGTTGATAACCTGCTCAGTGCGGTTTGGGATAATAGTGCAATGTTGATGTCTGACCAGATTTTACCAAATAATTCTGGAAATATACAAATGAAGGAAAATGTGTTTCATGCATTGCACAAGACGTATGAAGCCAATGGAATGCTTAAAGAATGATTTAATCTTTTGTATAACAAGGGCTTAGAGCTGACTCACACATGGGGAGTAAAAAATGTTGAGAATAGAAGATGAGTAGACAAACTTTTACCTTAAGTGTTTTCCTGATTCTTTCAGTCAACTTGATCCATGGTAACACGACAGATTCCAACACCATCAGTAGTCTTGGATTTACGGTTGGTAGCCATCAAGGGGTACAAAGCACTCGTGTGAATAATCAAGTACACAACTACGCATCAGGTACTGATCTATTTGGTATTGCGATAGATTTGGAACCAGAGAGTGGAACGGATTTCTATGCAAGAATGCGTTTTGGTGTAGTACCAGGCAACGGATCAGACTTTTCGGAGAATCTCGACCCGTCCGTCATATTTTTTGCAGGCTCAAAGTCACTATTGGGGATCGGTAAAGTGAGGGTCCCAATCTCTGTGTTTGCGATCAGCTCAAGTCACGTCCGAGAGCAAGTTTTCAGCCTTGGGAGTTTTCACTACTTCGCTCGACATATCGAGTTGCTACCTTGGATGAGGCTCAAGGTTGATTTCCCGTTTTCAATTTCACCTTTGATGAGGTTGACTTTACCCGATGAGGGTGGTTCACTTGGATACGGAGCCACTTCAACGCCAAGTGTGGCACTTGTATTTCACAATCTAGAAATTGGATATGATCTCCACCTCGGTGTAGCCAAGGCACTTGGGAATCATGGTTCCTTAACATATGCCGGTTGGCAGTTTAATATTCAATGGAAAATGGTGAGTGACTCATAGCATGGGTTACAAACTTTTGTCATAGCATAGGTTACACATTTCGTTGAGTCAAGCGTCCATAGGGGTCTCTGATTCGTCTTGTTTTGACATCCATGAACCCAATTCTTTTCCAGAAAAAGTAGACTGCCCAGGTTCCATCATCAACTTCTTCAAGCCCAATATATTCTTCAGCCAGAGCTGAGCATATCCCCACCCATTTTGACTCCCATCTGATACAGTTATTTCGACTCACATATCGTACCTCAAAATGACTGGGGTATTCAGGTTTAGGTAGTTTCGATGGCATTACTTTTTCTGATGTCCGATACATATCCATTGGAGTAGATCCTCCAAGTGCATCATGAGGTCGTTCTTCATTGTACTCAGATTTCCAGGAGTTAAATCTTTTCTGTTGAGTACTCATTTGAGCAGAAGGAGGGATGGTGCATTCTGCTTTTAAGGTCCTGTGCATGCGCTCATGTTTCCCGTTCTGCTGCGGACTGGCAGGTTGTATGAGAATGGGTTCGATCCCAAGTTTAATCCACAATACGGATAGTTTTGAGAGTCTTGTAAGGCCAGTTGTAGCAAATGGGATCCCATTATCACTTTTAATGGCTTTGGGTAAGCCATACTCCTTGAAAAGTCTCACAAACCTAGGAATAGATCCATTGTAGCCTGTACTATCCAGCCCTTTTAGATCAAGCAGAAAGCGTGAGTACTCGTCCATTACAGTGAGTGGATAGCAGTAGTTCCCATTCAGTAACTTAAAGTGCCCTTTGAAATCAGTAGTCCATATATCATTAGGCTTCTTAGGGTTGGTGAAAGGTCTTCCAGGGTGACCAGGTTTATACCTTCTGGGTCTTTTGGCAGTCATGCCCTGAAGCATCATATATCGATGTATGGTGGACTCACAGGGTAGCTCCAGATGAGGAGCCCACTTCTTTGCATACTGTTTGACCTTACGTGCTCCCCAGGTTGGATGTTTCTGCCTGACATGCAAAGCGTAGAGTATGGCAGCGGGATCTGCTTTGTGTCTGATATGCTTGGCAACTCGAGGACGATCAGCTAATCCCGCCTCTCCTTCCAAGTAGAATCTGCGCAACCATTTATGACCTGTTTTTCTACTGATATTGAATAAATTAGAGAGTTCAGTTACAGTAAGGTCACGATTAAGAGCGAGAGTTATGAATTGTTTTCTTAAGTCCATTGCATTGTTCTCCATCCAGGGCATAGGCACCTCCTTGAAGGAACCTAAACCTGTTAGTAGTGTAACCCATGCTCTGAGCAAAATGTGTAACCTACGGTGTGCAAGTATACCTGGGACCGCCCTAACAAAGGTACTGTAGTTATAGTCAAGTGATTTAGGCTGCA
>JABMQQ010000034.1 GCA_013202495.1 Fidelibacterota bacterium
GATCCATATAATAACAGGGTGCAAATTTTTCGTTATTTCGCACAATAGTGAGTGGGGATATGAAGCTTAATTATACAAATCAGATAACACCTCCCATGAGATATTTGGTGATAGGTGTTCTCAGCCTTGTTCTGCTTAGCAGTCAAGTATTCGCCCTTGATATGACAAGTATTGGTAGAGTTGAGAGTCGGGTCGGAATGATATCAAATGATACTGGAGATAGTAACAATCTGGTCCACATGGAACGCATAAACTGGGGAATTCAACAGCAGTTTAATTATCTGGATTTCAATTATAGTTTAAGTGGTGGTGGTCTTCTCCGAGGCTCAACTCAGCTTGAAATGACGGAATTTATTCCTGAATTTCAGGCCAAAGCACGCATTCAGCCCTTTCGTCAAACCACCATTGAGATGTTCAGCTATTCGCAATTGAGAAATCCCATGCAGATCGCTCAGGATAGCTTGCAACATAAAGAGCAGGTCAGTGGGCTTCAATTTCGTTCCAGTCTTCCCAATAACGGACGAATACTGGTTGCCTATGGATTCAGAAATTCCAAGCGAGACACCAATAAAATAGATCACCAGTTTGCGAAACTTCATCTTGAACAAAAACTGCTGGGTTTGCAGTTCCGTTTTCGTGGTGAAAAAGATTTGATTAATAATGATGTTACAAGCGGGGACGACGACAGATCCAACATGTCCATTCAGTGGTACGGTAGTCCTGCAAAAGGCTTAAATTGGACAGCAATTAATTCCGTTTATAATTATGGCGGAAATGTCTATTGGCGAGTTTATCAACGAGTAAACTATCAATTATCCAACCGTTCCACTGTCTGGGCGCACTTTAACAATCAGCAGGTATCCTATCGTGGCAGCTATCTCAATACACAAGCATATGATCTGGACTATCGCTGGAAGAAGAGTGATGCAATAGCCTTTCAACTACTAGGTGAGGGAAGTAAGGTCAAGCCCCTTAGTGAGGATCCACAATACCATTGGAGAGCCTATCTCGCTGGATTGCATTGGCGTCTTGGCGATAGAAAATCAGCTCTTGGAGTCCTGCAGTTTGGATATAAAGAATCTTACCGATTTGGATCTGGTTTGGATATGCGTTTTGAATTAGAGGAGCGGGTTCCTCTGATGCAAAACCGGAAATTGCGCGTGGGTTTGAGTGATCACTCCGAGGGTGAAATTTTTATTGGATTAGATGAAGTTAGCGAAGATCCAAGATACGATATAGACCATCGATTAGACTTAACTGTTGATCTATGGCCCGGTCAGAAAGTTCAAGTTGCCAATACATTCAGGTTATTGAATCATTTTGGTACGGATCTCGATTTTTCAGAAGATACCTTACGCAATGCGATCACACACAACATACAATTCAAATATGTTAAAAGGAAATTAAGAGCCTCCCTGGATCATCTCACAGTAAGTGACCTGGGAGACGAGAGTGATTTACGCCTTCACCTGAATACACGGTTCACCTATCACATGTCTCCTGGTAGCAGCTTGAATTTGATCAGTATGTATCGTTATAAATCAGAAATCTATCCCGACTATCTCTGGCTGAATTCATTTATTAAAGTGAATATGCACTATTTCAATTGGGCACTTGAAGTTCAAGCTCAGGGCAAACCCGATACCATATTTGATGAAAAGTTTTCGGTATGGATGCGTTTTGTGAGGCAGCTATGATCAGGCTAAAACTTATCCCAGTATTTTGTATACTCGCAGTGTCATCATGGGGTCAAGGATTCGAGGATCTTCAGAACAAGAGCAAGATTGCTGATACTCCCCATAACCTGATGATGAATAAGGATGCGCTGATGCTGGATAGCGTCCTCGTCGATTTCTCACTTTGTCGTTCATGTCATGTACCCAATAAGGCTACCGCAGTTGAACCCCTGTGGTATCGGAAGATCTCAGTCCCAAGGTTTGATATAAATAAAGAAATAGTTGCTGGAGATGAGCATGTTCACACCCTGGATCCAGGGAGTCGTAATTGTCTCTCTTGTCACGATGGATCAATGGCTCGCAGTTTTCCTCATCGCGGAGAGCAGAAACATCCCCAGGTCAACATGACCGCTCCTGAAGTTCAGGCACCAGCTAATTACAACATGCACCTCTTCAATTTTCCAAAGTCAGGGAAAGAGATCAGTCGTCCCGATGAATCTTCAGAACTGATGCTCACCAGCCAAAATCAGGTTGGTTGTATCACCTGTCATGATCCTCATAACAATGAGAAGGGTCATTTTCTGAGGGTATCAAACCAGGGATCAGAAATTTGTATGGAATGTCATCATATGCAAAACTGGGAATTGTCCACCCATGGAAATCCCCAGAATCCACTGCATGCTGATCTTGAGGAAGTTGCCTGTTTGCAATGCCATTCCATCCATACTCTACCTACCAATGCCAAATTACTCAAAGCAGATGAAAACACACTCTGTCTGACCTGCCATGATGGTAGAAATGATGAAGATACAGAAATAGCCAGCATAAAAAATCTTGAAGAAGTTTTTGAGAAGCCATTTACTCACCCCATCCGGATCAATCCCAATGTCACAGACGTTGGCTATGATTCAGAGAGTGATTCCCCATGGAACTTCGGTTTGGCTGATGATCGCTTTGTGCGTTGTGGTGATTGCCATAATCCACATGCTGTCACTGAGAAAAATATTTCGCCCGTACTGGATGGAAGTCTGGCCTTTGTTGAAGGCGTAGATGCAATTGGCTTTCAAAAAGATCAAGTCGATTACGAATATGAAGTTTGCTACAAATGCCATGGTCAAAATCAGAATGTGAACTCTGGAAATGACGTTGCCCGGCTCCTCAGTGTGGGAAATCGGAGCTACCATCCCATCGAAAACATTGGATTATCACAACATGTCCCAAGTTTGAAAGATGGTTGGAGCGAACAATCCCTGATTACCTGTTCTGATTGTCATGGAAATGACGATCCCTATGGTCCCCAGGGTCCTCACGGTTCAAGTTTACCCCACATTCTCAAGGCACCTTACAGTGACTTTCCTTATGCCAGCATAGATGAGCAGGAACTATGTTTTAAATGTCATGACCAGCGCAAGATTACAGGTAATGATGGCTTCAAATTCCATAATCTACATATCAATAGGGCAGGCTATAGTTGTTCTGCCTGTCATAATCCACATGGTAGTGTTGATTCCCCGGGTCTCATTGATTTGAATCAGTCCCACATCACCAGTATTAACGGTGTAAAGAAGGTTGAAAGTCTTGAACCAGGACATGGAACCTGCACGCTGAAGTGTCATGAGGGCAAACATTTGAGGGATGTCTACTAGGAAACTCCGGTTCGTTCATTTACACCGAAGCTCAATATACATAAATCTGGAAATATTCTGGAATTGGCGATAATGTTACAAAATCCCCTTCTTCACCTGAAGTGACTTCTGAAACCATGGTTTCGATCCGTAAAGCTCATGTTGACAATCTTTGCATATCCCTCCAGTAGTCTTAGCCTCGGAATGGTTTTCTATAAAAGATTCGACTGAGAGCCACTCACCCTTTTCATTACGTATTTTTTTACAATTGCCACACATGGGTAGCAGGCCTTTTAGCTGTTTAATATTGTTTCTGGCATCTTCAAGAGCTTGTATTTTACTCTTTAGTAATTTTTCTGTCTGCAAGAATTCCGATATGTTCTCAACCGAAGACCAGATAAACTCATCACTCTGGTGTTTGAGCCGTATTCCTTTTAGGCTAACCTCCACTACGTGTCCCTCAGTGTGCAGAAATTCTTTTTCATAGGGTCCATAGTGTCCGGCTGATATGAGACTTTTATGAATTTGTTGGTCATGTCTATCGTTAACATCTAGTGTGATATCCCAAAAATTATGCTCTAATATCTCTTCAACTGACAGCCCAATTATCTTGGAAAAGGCAGTATTCACTTCAATGATCTCCCCACTCATTTTGCACAAGACTAAACCAGTGGGGGACAGTTCAAATAGTGTCTGTTTATGATCATTACTCTCTTGTAAATTCAGTGTAAATGATTCTAAATGATTGAAATGATAGAGAATTATTCCAAACAGAAAAATGAATACAAGACCGGTGAATCCTCCTACAATCAAATGTTCATGGTCGAAATATTCTATTTGAGGGTGCAGGTAACTATCGACCATGGCATTGAGATTAATAATTAAAAGAAAGACTGTCAGACTAATTGTATAGTGAAGGTGTTTCTTTTTAGTGAATTTTCTTTTTGTTACGTAACTCAATAACTTGTTCCCCTTGCAGATGTAATATTCCAATTTACTATCAACTATTTCTAGTAGAATGAATTGCGGTGTACAATAGCCAAATAACGAGCCACGTAATATGTACGCTGCTATATCATTGATAATTATGCATATAGATGCGATTGTATCTGGTGATTCCAAACAAGGATTAGGAAATTATGTAAAAAACAGCTTGAGCAGGTGTCCTGTTTAAATGACAATATCCGTCAAATTCAACTTTAACTGAGATGGCTTCCTGAGAAAGGATTTGTACTAGGGGTTGAAAAAAATTACCCATCCAAGCTTGGTCTTTTGACCTTTGGTTAGTTGCCAATAGACAGCAATTACACTATCTTGCCATCACTTCAATACTTATCCTCGAATAGTATTAATTCCTTCTGATTCTCAGGGCTGATAGAAATCTTTTCTGTAAAAGGGGGGCATAAAAATGTCAAACCAAATATTTAACAAAGTGATATTATTTTCACTACTACTTACGATCTCTCAGCTTGCTACTTCTAAGTCTTATGCACAGGAGTATTCCTTCTCAGAGATAAAAGAAATTATTCTTAGAGAACGACCTCAAATTGGTGATTCATTATTACGGGAAACATGTTTCAGTAGCTTGGATGATCTTATTCTAGACACATATCCACCACTCCACCCTGACACGGAAGGTTTTTTCTCATTCATGATGGAAAAAACTATTATGGAAATTGAATCCGAAGTTGTGACCGAGGGAGCAACGATCTGGCAGAGTTATAATCATGGATTTATTGTTAAAACCCCTTCAGTAACCTTTGGAATGGATTTGTATGATTACTTTGATACAAATGTATTTTTTGAATTAGCAAATCTAATTGATGTTTATTTTATATCACACAGGCATTCTGATCATCATTCCATTGGTTTGATAGGTGCGATGAATTTTCTAAATAAACCAATTGTAGGACCGGCTGAGTATAATCAGGTAAGCATTGGAATGAATGCTGGTGAAAGTATGGTCATTGCAGATTTAACTGTTATTGCCCATGATGGACTGCATAGTGTGCCCGTAAGACAGTTTGAAATTATTACCCAAGAGGGATTAAGGTTTTTACATACTGGCGATAATCAGGATACTGAAAATCTACCTGATATTTCAGATGTAGATGTAATGATGCTCAATGCATGGATAAATGATTCAGGTGAACAATCACATATTGAAACAATCCCCATAGCCATCGATTTAATCAATCCAATTGTAACTCTGCCGGGACACATACTTGAACTGGGGCATTTGGGCTCTCACCACGCACCCATACTCTACCATGATATATACGGGGTGGATGGTGGTACACTGACATCTGATTATCACGTTTTGGCCTATGGAGAGAGGTATCATTATGGCAGTAGCACAAACGATTCGATCAGGTCTAACACTGTTGAAAATCTGTCCTATGAGGTACTGTCAGACAGCATTTTCATCTACTGGAACACCCCTCAACCTGCATCAGATGGAGATACTGCATCTTTTTATAGAGTAATTGTTGATGATTCAAACGATTTCATGCTTACAGAACGAAGCTATTTTCATTTGTGGGATACACTGCGTAGCTATAATTTTAAAATTTATGCATATGACGATTGTGGGAATCAAAGTGAGAATTATGGGGAAATAAATGCTGAGATTTCAGATAGCTATCTGCGATTAAGCCCCAGAGAAACACTAGCCGATATAGGTCAAGTCGATACCGTTGACGTTGTCGTAGATAATGTTGTGAATCTTGGTAATTTCCAATTTGATATTATTTATGACACGGAAGTAATCCAAGTTGACACTGTGTTGATGGGAGCATTCTTAGGTAGTACGGGCAGATATATTTCAATTATAGGGCCTGCAATCGACAACGGAACATCACCTGGAAGATTATCCTTTGGGGGTATATCATCGGGAGCGGATCCTGGTCCTGATGGGTCAGGAGTATTAGCGACAATCACCTTTAACACGCAGGCATACGGCAATACAACTCTTGAACTAGAAAACGTTATGCTTAGCGATATTGATGCACAAACCATCACGACAAATCCGATCAGTGGGTATGTTTTGGTATCCCCATCCTCATCATTGTGGAGCACCCAAATATCTGGAACTGTGGCGAGTTTGAATTGTGTTAGTGCCGTCTCAGATCTTGTTGCATGGGCGGCGGGTGAATACAATACGATTTTAAGAACCAATGATGGTGGCAATACCTGGTCAGAAATTGAGGGTTTCCCAGATACCTTGAATATTAACTTCTACACAATCGAGGCTTTGGACGACAATACCGCTTTTGTCGGTGGCCAGACAAATATCTCAACCCAAATGTTCCGAACAGATGATGGCGGGCTTTCCTGGATAAAAGTGTTTGAACAAACCGGTAACTGGCTACAAGATATTACGATGTTCAATCAAGCTGAAGGTTTTGCTATAGGAAGTCAAAGTGGTGGTGTTTGTACAATCCTGGAAACAATAGATGGTGGCTATACCTGGGTGCAAATTGCTGATGCACCGGTTGCAAATGAAGGTGAACATCCCTTTTTCACTAGTGTTGACTGGGTAGACGAATCTGCTTGCTGGTTTGGTACAAGTGAATCCAGAGCCTTCCACACTACAGATGGCGGGATCAGCTGGGAGGTGGTTGAAATTCCCCCCATCCAGAATGTTGTTTCGATTGCCTTCGGTCAAGCCAGTAATGGTTTAGCAGCCTCCAATAATTCGATAGCAAAAACAAGCGATAATGGAGACAATTGGGAATTAATTTTACCACCAGTTTTTGGTACTATTCGTCATATTGTAAATCATCAAGATAATTATTGGGTTATGATCGACGAATCTATATACATGAGCGAAAACAATGGCTTGAACTGGGAATGGCAGACTTCTACAGGTGAAGACCTGCAGTATTTTTCATTTGTCAAGGATCAGGGTGCTAACTCTGGATGGTGTGTTGGAGCCAACGGATCTATCCTCAAGTATGAAAACATAATCACTAGAAATAATAATGACAAGGAGGTGAATATTCCTAAGCAATATTCACTACACCAAAATTATCCCAACCCCTTCAACCCCATGACAACTATCAACTATGAACTTTCAGCACAATCCACGGTCAAACTGACAATCCATGATATTCGGGGTCAGGAGGTCGTGACACTCCAGGATGAAGCAAAACCTCCAGGCTATTATCAAATGCAATGGAATGGGAAGAATCATTCAGGTAATCCAGTAAGTACAGGTGTGTACTTCTGTCGATTGCAGTCAGATAATTTCAGTGAGACTATTAAAATGGTGCTACTCAAATAGGATAAACAAAATCGGGGATACATTCAGGATACCGACTTGTATTATGCTGACACACGTACTGTTGCAGATGAGCTTCACAGATCTAATTGTTTTTCATACTGTCGTGTATCAGCTTTGATAGTATTTCGGCTTTCTTCTCAATAATGTCATTTTGCGAAATCTCAACCAAGCCACCCACTACATTGGACCTTAAAATTGCTTGGATATTACAGTTCCTGGGGATCTGAATTTGGTGACGATAACCATTTGCAGGGTAATCGTTCAGGAAAGCAACCACGTTAATTGTAGACTCATTATACAGAATCCTTATTTCGTAGTTAATATCATCAATTGTCAATGGTTTTTTTTGGAATAACTCCATGGTACCCTCCAGTTGTTAAGCTATAATTTAAATTCCTTTTTTTCAGCGTTCTCAAAGCTCTCCTTACATCTCATTAAATCGTTGTCAATGGCTGTCCAAATTTTCTTCAGCTGTAGATCATTCCATTGGTATATCCTTTTGTTTGAACATTGCGATAGACGTTGTAAACCATCAAGAACATTCTGGACACGCTTCTGTACAATTCGTTCAAATCGATCCTCCTTTGACTCGCCCCTCATAGTCTCCTCCTATTTATTCTGAGTGTATTGTAGCAACCCCAAAGGGGGTTCTACTGTGTTGGATACATGCTGTTCGTATCAATATAATATATATATTGACAAGATAATACAATATTATTACATCATTATACTAATTATAATGATGTGTCGTAATAACTAATTTTAGCAATCAATCCGCTAACCCATACTATGTAAAGATCTGCATACTACTAAAAATTCTCTGTATCCGGGGTACAGCTGTCCTAGCATTTCCAGCATATATTGGGATTCATTCGGGATACTGCCTGTTTCACTATTCCGTAACTCTCTGACCCATAGCCATTTACGCAACACAGCCATTTGACTCTTAATCAATTGGGTAAACCAGTATTAATGTGCTACGAGTGAAAGCTCTGCTTTTCCATGCGTTGCCACAATTTAAAAAGCCCTGCTGAATTTCACTTCAGCAGGGCTTTTTGAATTATCAGAAAACTGATCGCGTCAGCTTAGTCCTCATCCTCCTCAGGTGGATTGAGCTCTGGGTCTGGTTCTGCACCACCATGCTCATGCTCAAACATTTGCCTGGGCATCTTACCTGATAACCAACTCGTGTTCATAGGTCCCACGCTGGGTCGGAATACGGTATTATAGAGGTGCCAGATAAGAATAGCCAAAGTGGCTAACCAGGCTTCCCAGTAATGAATAACCAGGGAGACGTCGATGAGATCACTGGAAAATTTCTGAATAAAGAAATTATCAAACCAGAGCACCAGCCCCGTGGCTATCATAACGATATTGCCCCATACTCCAGCCCAGTATTCAAGCTTCTCTGCATAAGCAAATCTGCCAAATCGGGGCTCATGGTTTTTAAAGTCAAAGAAGTACAGAATCATTTCCCAGAACTCACGGATATCACGGATACCCGGGACCATGTCTTTAACAAACTGCTTGCCACGTTTTGTGAACAGGAATAACAGGTGCCAGACCGATGTAACAATCATGAATACCGCTGCATATCGGTGAAGCACACCCCTGAACTCGAAACCACCTTCCCAGCCGAAGAACAACTCAGCAATCCAGGATTCGTTAAATCGCAGGGAGAAACCTGAGACTACGAGAGTAAAGAAGGATACTAACAGTGCTGTATGTTGTACCACCTCCAAACCTCTCATGCGTCTGACCGAGGGCTCCTTCATTTTCATGCGTACTTGCTTTAAGTAGTCAAGAACGGTGTGCAAGAACATGCCGCCAATGGTAACAGCAATAAGCAGGATATAAATTTTCTCAATAAGAACGGCCAGGGGTGCCCGTGGATCTTCATTCCCAATACCGTGAATTGTCACTGCTGCGAGTTCATCACTCATGCCTGGGTGACATTCACCACAAGTGGTGGCCAGATTTAAGGGATGAATTGATGAGGTCGTATCCGTGCTTGGCAATATCCGGTGTGCGCCGTGGCAGGATTCGCAGTTGGCTACATGAAGATCACCAGCTTGACTTTTCAGGCCATGATAACTATCCACATAGCTACTTACTTCTCCTCGGTTCCCCAATCGTTCGTTGAGCGCGGTTGATTCATGACAGGGCTCACAAGTTGCTGCGGCAACACGATGAGATGAAACCGGTGAAAGCGGATCATCAGGAGAGATGATACCATGTTCACCATGACAATCCGTACAAACAGGTGCGTTGGCCATGCCTCGGGCAGCCAATTTTCCATGGATACCTTCCCGGTAGTCTTGCTCTTCATCAGGGTGACATTTGCCACATGTTTGGGGAATATTAAGATGATAGATAGCTGATTCTGGATTGGTGGGTGGATAAATCTCATGAGATGTACCTGCAGTAGAGTGACAATCATCGCAGGAAGCAGCTTTTGCATTTCCACCTACGGTGGCTTTGCCATGGACAGAGTTATTGTATACTTCTACAGGGTGATCCAAAAGGATGTCATAGCGTTTTACCAGATCGATGTTTTCATGGCAGTTACCGCAGGTATTCGCCAGATTTGTGGGATTGACCATGGAATTAAGCATAGAACTTGGTAAGACATTATGGGTTCCATGGCAGTCAGAGCAGGTAGGCATATCAGCACACTCACCCTTTATCGAACGGCCATGCGCTTGATATTGATCTGAAGCATCTTCATGACAATCGCGACAGCCTTCACAACCCGCTACAAATTCTTCAGCTTCTTCCGTGTGTGGTTCAGTATCATGGTAAATGTGACAGTCAAGACATTCTATTCCCTCGTGGATGGACCCATCCAGATCATCTTGAATGATGGTCTCCATTTCGCTGGTATCATGGCAATCAATACACTGATCACTATCTATAGGTTCATAATCATCATCCTGCCCCAAGACGGGGAAAACCAGTATGAGCAAAAGTAGAGTGAGAATGAAGTGATAGACTTTGGTGTGTGGCATAAGGTTTATAACCCTCTCAAAGTGTTGGTCAAATACATGTTATTTCAGTTGAATTCTTTCACCTGGTAGATCCGTGGGGAAGCTCAGATCATCATCATGACATTCCATACATGATGGAGTGAGGTCGTACTCATCGTCTATATGGCATTCATAGCAATCAAATTCGATATGATCATCATTAAGTATCAAGCCAGTGGCTGCATGATCAAATTCGCCCACTTCAAAGTTTGTATGGCAATTTGTGCATGTAGGATCAATTGCGGCGATGGGCTCTGTGCCCTCGTGGCAGGTATTACATGTTAGGGGTTGATGGAATTGTTTTAGCTCGAATCCTGTTCTGGTATGTGTAAAACCCTTAGATGGAGTGGAGCTATGACAGCTTTCACATCCATCATCCTTAATGGTGTCATGACAATTACTGCAGGGATCATGATGAACAGCCAGGGATTTCACAACGCTTGCAGGTGCAGGTGTATAGTTGTGACAGGTTGAGCAATCGGTCTGCCTGTGGCAATTTTCGCATTTGAATCTATACAATTCCACATGTTCTTTGTGTCGAAATGAAACCAGTTTTTGATCACTCTCTGGTGAGACAAAATTGAAAACTTCAGGTACTACTATTTCCTCATGAGGATGAGCTAGAATGTCGGTTGCATCCAGACTTTTTCGAAGATTGAAACGAAATTTCTTCTGGATATGGCAGGTTTTACAGACTTCGTCCCCGGTCCAACTCTGGTGACAATTCAGACAATTTCTATGGTAAGCCCCATTTATGGTCGGCATGGTCATGGAGGCGTTTTCTTCTCCACTCACATGACAATCTGCACAGGGTTCATAAACGCCTTCAGAACCATGGTGATGACAGGTGTTGCAACCTTCTCCCATGGCAGTCATATCAGCGTGAAGTTTGTGATCAAAATGCACTGGCTCAAAAATATTTTCCAGAATTCCGATCTCAATTTTATCAGGGATATTGTCTGTCTTCGTCGCAGTTTGGCCAATAACCAATCCAGCCATGACTCCAAGAAGAAGAAAAACCGCTCTGACTCTCATATGGATATCCTTTTATTTTTCAGGTGCTGGATGAGCAACTTCCTTGATTCGGACGGCATAATCAAAGGGTTTATATGTAGGAGAATCTGAATTGTGACAAACGGTACAAGTTTTCTCAGAGATAGTAATGAGATTAACAGATTCACGTGTGATTGTACCTGCGGTAATAGCTGCCTTGGTTTTCTTTGATTTGTAAAGACTACCTGCACCATGACAAGATTCACAACCTACTCGACTGAGATCAGTATTTTTCTTAACTGCTTTTTTATCTAATGGATCTACTTCGAGCTGATAACCAGTTTCTGTTCCCCAGCCAGATACATGGCAAGTGAGGCATTCTGGTGCTTGATCAGGAGCAGTCTTCAATCCCATCTTTTTAGCGATGGCTTTGGCAGCATCTGTCTTCAATGTTTCAAGAGATGTTGCGTGAGGTCCCTTTTCCCATATGGAGTATTGTGATCCAACTTCTGGTTTGCTGTGACACATTTTACATTTTTTTGAACCGATATATTCTGCGGTTTTTGTTTGAGAAAAAGCCATCCCCACAGATAAGATTAACAGCACAATAAGCATTTTTTTCATGATAAAGTCCTTTCAGTAAACTCAAATTATTGATTTTATTAATGATCTAGGTTGTGATTGAGTATACAACATTATTCTCCCCGCACCTTAATACATGATTATGCGCAAACTTAATTATAACAAATAATGTGCCAATCAGCATATATATAAGTGTCGAACACTTAGTCGAATCTTAGAATATACATAAATTTCACAGTCAGTAATAATAAATACTTAGCTCGATATAATGCATGTATATAACAACGCCTGCATAAATGTATAGTGGTGAATATTAAACATGTACAATAGCAAATTTTAGTAAAAAAATAACACTTTGTAAAACAATATGTTTAATACATGCTAAAAGGCAGTTATATTTATTATAGAATTTTTAGTGATTATTAATTGTCGAAAGAGAGGCAAGTATGAAAGTTGGAATCGCATCAAATGACGAACATACAATTGCGAATCATTTTGGTAGGACGAAGGGATTTATCATAGCAGAGTTGGTAGAGGGGGAGATTGAATCGAAGGAATATCGACCAAATAATTTTACCCATCATAGTCAGCAGGGAAATCATGAGCATCAGGGTGGTCACAATCACTCCCATGCCAGTGTTCTCTCCGCCTTAAAAGATTGTGAAGTAGTCATATCGCGGGGCATGGGCAAACGCATCTATGATGATCTCCGCGATGCCAACATAGAAGCAATCATAACTGACACTGCTGGTGTAGACGAAGCAATCACAGCTTATCTTGCAGGTACACTGGTCGATAACCCTGAAAAGGGGTGCGTCCACTAACTGATTTCACCAAACGGGGGGATAGCATGTCAGATATGGCTCATTTATCTCGCGAATTGCTCATGGGAATGTTGGATGATTTTGCCAAGAACTGGCTGGCCCATGATGGTCTTTGGTTTCAGGCGATAGAATCCAAACATGGCATGGATACAGCTATTGAATGCGATACTGAAGCCTGGCGGCGATTTACTGTCATTGAAGCCAAGCGCATCATGAAGCGACACAATATCGGGAAAGGCTCGGGGTTAGATGGCTTGAAGAAGGCCTTGGATTACAGGCTGTATGCTCGCTTGAACAAACAGCGGGTCATTGAAGAAACACAAGATAGCTTCCTCTTTGAAATGCAGGAGTGTCGGGTTCAGGTCGCTCGCTCTAGACATGGTCTCCCGGATTTCCCCTGTAAGT
Source organism: Fidelibacterota bacterium (assembly GCA_013202495.1). Taxonomy (GTDB): domain Bacteria; phylum Fidelibacterota; class UBA8477; order UBA8477; family JABMPR01; genus JABMPR01. Next base: position 13,417 of record JABMQQ010000034.1, read on the forward strand.
CAGTAGGAATTGTCGAGTATACAGAATTTGCCAGAACCATCGACCCACGCATTATCACCTCCTGCGTGAGCTGTCCGCCTGATCCCCACCCTGATACCTATTATTGTGCCTGGAGATTTACTCTGCAGCCCTAATCAACGACCTAACGGGCTGTAAATTTCTCTTGCAATAAGGGACAATATTAATCATCTTTAAACTGTACATTAACTTGACTTGAATGGGGCAATATAAAATGATTCAAATTACAGAAACAGCAGCTGAGAAGATAAAGGTTCTCATGAGTGAGCAGGACCTCTCTACCGAGGGTGGTCTTCGCATTTATGCTAACACAGGCTGTTGTTCAAATAGTTCCTACGGAATGGCTCTAGAGAATAAGCAACATCCAGAAGACAATGTCTTCGATTCTCAGGGTGTCCGTGTTCTGGTTGATCCAGCAAGCTTTGCTCAGCTGGAAGGTGCCAGTGTTGAATACTACAAAGACGATAATGCGGAAGGCTTCACTATTTTGAAACCTAAAGCACAGTCAAATTGTGGATGCGGTGGCAATTGCAACTGCGGAGGCAGCTGCAACTGTTAAGACCGTAACTCTCCTCGAACAAGACCCTGGCTCATCACCAGGGTTTTTTTTATCCCAAAACCTACGGTTTTGGGA
>JABMQQ010000035.1 GCA_013202495.1 Fidelibacterota bacterium
AACCGTCACAGTATTGCTACCGAGGGATTTTAAGTCCTGAAAATATCTCTGATAGTCAGTAGGTTAGGGAAATTGTGTCAAAATAATAGAGTGATGAAATTGCGTCTAAATCTATTCCAGAAATTATTAATATTCCGATTCCACATCACACCATCGAAGTGAGGAACCTTAGTAAATCCATGGAACCAAACGATAGCGTACGCGCTGTTTATACTCTCGATACCCCGGCAATTGCTCATGGAGAGTTCGGTCTTCTAAGGAGGTTCTGACCACGGTGATGATCAAGGCCACCATAGCCGGAGCGAGCGTCCACAGCGAGCCTAAGGCCAACACCATGCCAGGGAGCACCAACATGTTTCCAGCATAGCCCGGATGTCGTACGATGCGATAGGGGCCAGTGTCACACACCAGATGTCCTCGATCTGTCTGAATCCTGACCACGCTTGAGAAGAAGCGATTCTCTACCAATGCCCACATGGCGAAGGCGTATCCCCATGCAATCAAGATGAAGCCGAGTAGAGTAAGCCATGTCGGGAAGACGGGGGACCACCCAAAGCGGTGATCGAGTCCCGCCACAATGACCGGGGGGAAAAATAAACTCACCACCATCAGTGGAGCCAGCACCTTATCCCATGGCTTCGCCTCCTGCGCCTTTTCAAAATTGACTCGTTCAGCCAGCAGCCCTGGATGCTGGCGTTCCGCCCATATGCGCCCCCCTATACTGGCGAACACGATCAGGAAGGCATAAACCCACGCCTGCCACCACCCGAGATGCCCTCCGCACACTAAGAGAATGAGGGGGATGAGGAGATAGATGCTGATCAAACCTAGCCACTGAGAGGGAGTCATTGTTTGAACGGTCTGTTGATCGCCTGTATTCGATGCCATAACATTCCTCCGAATTCTGTGATTAATGTGTGATTTGCTCATGCGACTTTTTGAACTCACCGTGAACAGGTCCACTTTCGCTAACGCTTTAAGCTGTCCAACTCAAAAGTATAACTTTTGAGTGCTTTGCTGCTTCCCGAAATAGACTCGCTTGGTAAGTTAATTGTATATTCGTTTTCATTGATCCCCCCACGATGCTTGAGATGTTACTAGAATGTAGCCAGTTGAGTCAACTAATCAAGCCCTCAGGAGTGTGTTACGGTTTCTTAGAATTTGAATCTGATAACCTACTATATGTCGAGTGGTTAGGGTTTCGCTCCATAACTGCAGAAATGTGTATTTGATCTAGGACAATATCCGCTGGTAATTACGATCCAAACGCTTCATCATATTTCAAATAAGTTGTAAAGCTTGTATCAATTATAACCATCGAGATGGAGTCCGCTCCAATGCTAAACGAATACTCATCTATATGATCACCATTATGAATCTTCAGGCTATAATCGTTTCCACTAAAAATCTCAATTGGTACTTCGCCAATAGCCTCTCCCAATGCATAATAGTGGGCATCTGATCTATCTACACTCAGAATGTGAATGCTGATCTCATCAGAGGATTGCTCTAACTCAGTAACCAAGTAGTTCGGTACACTATTAAATATCTCCCTAGTAACTATTGTCAGTATGTATGAATCCTCAATTGCTATTCCACTTGTGTTGTCATTAAGAATCTTAAACTGTAGGTCACCATCATACTCATAATCATATTCATCTGTACAAGAAACCATAAAAAGGAAGGTTATGCAAAAAGCGCAGGCATATCTTCTTAATTGGATCATACTCATCATCATCCCCCGTTTGTGCTACTCTGAGGCTTTGTTGGGTTGAGAGTTCAGTTTCAATCTTAGAGTCCCTCTAGCCACGATATCAACCGTTGAGCATCATCTGTTTTTCTCTCAAAGTGGATATCACCAGTGACCTTTAATACGTTTCGCAGATAAGTTTCACTCTCAACATCATATCTATAGCACAAATACGATATAATTCCCATATCAGCGCCTTGGCTAGTCGTGTCCGAAAAAGAGCCTTCTAAAGCAGTATTCACAAGTGAGAAGTAGTGCTCAAGAGTATCTACAGGTACTAATTTTTCGTATGAATTTGAATGAGAATATTTTGCTCTAAGCTCGTCGCTCGACTGCTGATCAATTTGGTTCGGCTCCCACTCTTCATCTGTTTGGCCAAAACTGTAAGAGTAGATTTTGCCCCCGGAATCAATATACCATCCAGTTAGCTGGTATCCCCATGCCCAATTTGAATATTCCAGCTCAAAGTAGTATTCTTGATGATTCTCAACTTCAGAGCAACCTAATAAAATGATAGCACAGAGTGTTAACAGGTTCGATTTGATTACTTTCATCTTCTTCATATTCCACCTAACGCCCCAGACTTTCGCCGAATCTCGAAACAGACTGCCATGTAAATTCAATGTGTCAATCCACATAATTATCGTTTTGCACTCCCTTGAGTGTGTCAGCCCTATGGGTTTATTAGTAGTCAGATTCTCTTTCTACATTCTCAGAATAAAAAATACTATCCTGGTACACACATTGGAATAGATAGGTGTTCAGCTCTAAGTTTGTAAAACTATCCACTATTTTATAGTCGCAGAAACACTTTGCCATATTTTGGGCAGTATCAACAACAGTGAAAGTGATGGTATTATTGTTAATTAAATATGATGCACTGAATCTACTGGAGTCCGGATAACAATTCGCTGGTAGACATAATTCCGTTCTAAGGTTTTCGCTAAATTCATAATCAAAGCACAGGTCTACCAAAGTGGTCTTCCCGACTGAGCTGCTACTACAACCAGGTACTTGGCTAAATTCTAAAAGGATTTCTCCTTGATCTGTAGCATCGCAATTCATCATCAGAAACACAATTGTGACCCAAAGACTTATTGGTTTGTTCATTATACCCCCATTCAATTTGATCATCCTGCTAACGCTTTAGGCTTTGAGCTCCGTCCAAAGCTGACTCAATTGTAAATTCTTTGTATCTATCTGCATTATTTTCATTTGGTAACGCCAATTATCTGGAGTGGCATATTCTTAATAAGTGCAAGTGATGTGCCGGGGGGAATTTGAAATTTGATTAGATATCCCTTTTACGCGTGTGAGTTGGGATTTGCACTCCATATTTTATTTTTCAACTGCACTATAGTGAAAACCTATTAACTAATAACTTTCAGAAATCTGAAACCACTTTCAGTATTTTGATGGTTCCTTGTATGAATCATTTATTTCGAGTTGCTGATAACCTACTATATGTCGAGTTGATATTAATCCCCGTAGCATTTGCTGCCAACTGTTCCATATTTTACCTTTGGAATTAATATCCTAAGCTCCCCATACGAAATTGGTGTTATACTTACATTTGACGGGTGTTCAAATAATACCTTCCCCCCTGTCCCCCATTTCGTGCATCTCGATGCACAATACATCTCCTGAATCGTTTTGCCTACCTCCCTGTGAATGAAGTATAGTATTCTACCTGGGGATAAAGAAGGGCTCAAATACGTAAATTAACAATAGTCATGATACCATGATTTTGAGATGGGTTTTGAGACTCTATTTACTGGGTTTGTGAGGTGTTTGTCCAATACAAGACATAGGTCTCAAAAATGCACTAAATAAAGAACCAGCGTGGGAATTCTTACTCACGAAGAAACTAAATTGTCTCAAATACGTTGTCTCACATCAATGGGATAATTGACGTTTCTCAAAAACGGATTATTGAATTACTCGACACAACGCCACTTAACCGTGAGAAGTAGCCCAATGTTCGGGGGCTGGTATAGCAGGATCGGAACAATCTATGAATCTATGGAAATGTAATAGTAAATCTGCTAATATTGAGTTTGACATCTATCATGTTAATAATAAATAGTAAGAATCTCCTGTATCTCTGGAAGTGTTTTTCTTATCTTACGAAAGGAATTATATGTTTTTAGGAGTGGTTGAATAGCACCTCTTTGGGGGATAATGAGTATGTTAAATAAGCAATACTTACCCATTTTATGTATTCTGGCGATTTCAGTTATATTCAACAGTTGTAGTCTTTTTACTGAAAATGAGGATGATGAGATAATATATGAAGATCCGGTTGACGTCAGTCATTTTTCGATTGCAAATTATCCAAAAGTAGACGGTTCCACCTCATGTCACCCCCTGCAAATTGTTATTGCCTGTGAGATATTAGATGTTGAATATCAATGGTATGAAGGTTTCGATGGCATGCTACGGATATGGCCATCTGATGATGATTCGACAAAAGATGGTGACATAGAATATATCTATAACATTCAGCATGCCGGCACACATGGCTCTTACGTTAATCTGATTGAGGATAGCGTTGACCTTATCATAGCAGCACGACTTCCCTCGGAAGATGAACTGATCCTTGCTGATAGTTTAAACATTAATATATCTACAAAAGCAATCGCACTTGACGCTTTCGTATTCATTCTGAACACACAAAATTCGGTAAACAATCTTTCGGTTGAGCAAATACGCGGTATCTATTCCGGTGCTATTACAAACTGGAATAGTGTAAGTGGGGATAATGCAGCGATAAATCCATATCAGCGAAATAAGAATTCTGGAAGTCAGGAATTGATGGAATCATTAGTAATGATTGGACTTCCTATGGTCGAAGCACCGGATTTACTTGTTTTGGGATCGATGATGGGTCCCATTAATAGGCTAAATGAAGATCCATATGGTCTTGGTTATACTGTCTATTTTTTCAATAATTATATGGCACAGAGAAATCAAATAAAACTGTGTTCTGTAAATGGCGTCTTTCCCGATCCACAATCAATAAGCAGTGGCTCTTATATTTACACGACAATGGTCTATGCTGCTATCCGGTCAACATTAAACGTCGATGGAACAGCATTTACCTTGTGGAAATGGTTGCAGACAGAAATCGGTCAACAGACAGTTGGAGAAAGTGGTTATATCCCTTATTTAGAATAATAATAAGGAGGAGACTTACTATGAAAAGGTTAATATTTATTCTCATTATCTTAATGGAGTCTTCGCTGTTTTCACAATTTCTGGATACACTTGAAACTAGTAATTATACGGGGGAAAAAGCAGTACTTTTTGAGTTTAACAATTTAAGACTTGATACATTCCAGGGTGGCATTGGATTTAAATATTGGATTTCCAAACGAAAAGCATACACTGGAAATATTAAACTTTCTGTGATTAAGGATGAAAAAGATAAATCAGAACAGCTCATGGGAGAGGAAAGCAGTGAGATCTTTATAGGTGTGAATTTCGGCATTGAAAAACATATAGCGTTCATCAATAGAATATCACCTTATTACGGTTTAACGCTTGGTTCAGGTTTTGAGAAGATAAATAATAAAGTTACCCGAGGTGAGTCTACATATTTCTTATGGTATCCGTCATATTATAATAATGATGTGGAAACGTCACTTCTGTCTTTCACTTTCCAGTTTAATCTTGGTGTAGAATATTTTATTCATAATTATATCTCCCTTGAAGGTCAATATAGTTTAGGTGGCTTCTATAAATATGGAGAAGAAAAGATTGTTTCAAATATAGTTGAAGATAGCAGGCATATTACTGAACTAAATGTTGGAATATCATCTTCATCATTAATTCTATCGATTTATTTTTAATCGATAGAATTAATGTTTGATAAAACAAATCTTTTCAAAGTGTGGAAAGCCAGATCATTTCGGGTAAAAGGAGCTGATTTCTTAAGATAGACTATGGGTCAATCAAGACGCCTCAATTCTGGGGCTTCTTAATTCTGTTGACATTTTGCTGACCAAGCGCTGTAAGTGCCAATAAATCCGCATAGGACGGAGTACTGAAAATACTTTACTCATTATCCAAGATCGTGTGGTCTTTATTGGGTACAGTAATCAAAATATTGATTCTATAGTCTCAAAAACGTGTCTCGAAATGATGGTGCTGAATTCAATGTCTCAAAAACGGCGGTTATTGAGACACCCCGGGGCTTCGAAACGAAGCAATAGATTAAAATATATATCCCTACATCCTCTTCATGACAACAAGGATTTTAGCCCTCTATAAGGCAAATTTGGATCAGTGCATTAGAAGAAATGCCTTCCGTAGTTGCCCAAACTCAAGTAATTTTACTAATAGCTTTTTCATCAAGTAGAATCTGTAATTGATATCACTTTAGTAGAGTACCAGAAATCCGAGGGGGATTATGCAATCATCACATCTAAGCAACCGCACACAACGCTCCCAGCAGAGCGTTACTCCACTCAAAGCTCAAACACTTTTTCTTACCACACTCATTCTAATCTCCAGTGCTTTTCCAGTGCAGGCACAGTCAATCTGGACTCAAGCCTATGGTGGCAGCGATTGGGATGAAGCAGCAAGCGTTATCCAAACCTCGGATGAGGGCTTCCTGGTCGTGGGTTATACCTCTTCATTTGGGGCCGGTGGAGATGATTTCTGGTTGGTAAAAACCGACCTGTCTGGAGACACCCTTTGGACTAAAACCTTTGGTGGCCCTTCTACTGACGAAGCTACATCTGTTATACAAACAGTCGACAATGGGTACATGATCGGTGGAACGACCCGATCTTGGGGTGCCGGTAGCTATGATGCTTGGTTAATCAAAACAGATTCTATCGGTGACACCTTGTGGACTCGCACGTATGGGGGATCTCGTGGAGATGAGGCAAATTCAGTAATCCACACTCCAGAAGGTGGCTATTTAATGGCTGGATACACTAAATCATTTGGGAACGGTAATCGTGACATATGGCTGGTGTGTATAGATTCACTAGGTGACACGCTTTGGACTCGAACTTATGGAGGAGTCAGTAATGATGTAGCTATGGAGGTTATCCAATCTAACGATGATGGGTACATTGTGTGTGGATATACGGCATCATTCGGAGCTGGTAGCAATGACCTCTGGTTACTAAAAATCGACGCACAGGGGGATACTCTCTGGACTCAGACTTATGGTGGCCCTGATGAGGAAATGGCTTATTCTGTTCTCCAAACGCTCGATGACGGAATTATAATCTCTGGTCATACATATTCATTCGGCTCCGGCATGGCTGACCTTTACTTGGTGAAGACAGATTCAGAAGGTGACTTGCTTTGGACCCGCACCTTTGGAAGTGGTGACGATGAATATGCGTTTTCAATCATCGAGGAACCTGACGGGAGTTTAATGGTCGCCGGAGCCACCAGGTCATGGGGCATAGGAAGCAGCGATTACCTACTTATCAAGATTGATTCACAAGGTGATGCCCTCTGGGCTCGCACATATGGGGGGAATGGTCCGGAAGAGCCTTCAACAATAGTCCCTACAGCAGACGGAGGATATCTTTTAGCAGGCAGCACTCAGTCGTTCGGTTCGGGTCGTGATGATTTCTGGCTGGTTAAAACCGATTCACTGGGTAATTCGGTAATGCAATACACGGAACAGGCTAGGCTACAAACGATCCTTGACGGCAATCAAGTTGAATCCATGGTCTATAACTATGGATCGATCGGACGTCCAAATATAGAGCCTTCATTCGTCTGGCCATCAGGAAGCGGTCGGGGCTATGCCTTCGAGTTTGGCTTACTTGTCGGAACGAAAGTAATTGGGGATGATGGGCAGGTTATTCATTTCATCGATGATGGACTTGCTGTCGGTGGCGTGTTCAATGGAGCGGGGAACTATGGGATCAATGAGTGGCAACCTGTCAGTGGATATGCAGCTCCCCTACCGAACAATAGTATTGCACGCAGTGATGACGATTCAAACTGGCCATCAGACTGGTTTGAATGGCCGCAAATCGGCGATACAGTTGACGTTGAAAGCGATCTTGAATCTTATTACGTCATGAATGATCGACACAATATTCGTCATATTGGAGAATACACAGCTATCGCTGAGGATACTTCATATCATGGAGCGGGAATAGAAGTGGCTGTCCGGACATTTCAATGGAGTTCTGCAGGCCTCGAAGACGTACTCCTCGTCGCTTATGATGTATCAAACATCAGTGATCATGTAATGGATTCCATTGTGGTTGGTATGCGTGGTGATCCTCACATCGGGGGAGCATCCAATTACAGAGATGATAATGTTGGGTACATCGATCAATTTGGTGATGACCCTTTTACGGGGCAGCATCACGATGAGACAAACAACCTAATCTACTGCTGGGACACCGATGGTGTTGGAGATGATTCATTTGGAGATGATCCAGTAGGCTTATTCGGCATTCACCTCATTTCACATAACGAAGACGATTATTTTAAATCCCTCAGCGTGCCGGGCTACACCAACGCGGGGGTTTCAGAGGATGTGTGGTGGTCGAGATTTAGCCAAGCAAGTATTGACACATCTACATTCATTCAAGATGCTGATAACCTAGTGATTTGGGGCTCAGATTTCTTCTCCCTCCACCCTGATGAGCACCGCCAGATGTTTGTGGCCTTCGTTTTCGGTGAGTCCCTGCCAGACCTCCTTGATAACACGGTTGCGATTGATAATAAATACACTGAAGCATTTGACTCTTTCATCTCTATTTCAGAGAACAATACCCCCATACTCCCTACCAGATTGGATTTGACAACCTACCCAAATCCTTTCAACCCGAATACAAAGATTGAGTGGATATTAGACAGACCGAGTAAAGTACAACTCAACATCTTCAACCTGTTGGGTCAAAATGTCTTTAATCAGGAATTGGGTCTACTAAAAGCCGGTCCCCATTCTCTTCTCTGGAATGGATCTAATTACGCATCGGGAGTGTACATCATTGAAGTCCGATCCGAACTCCAGAGCGCCAAGCAAAAGGTTGTGCTGCTAAAATGAGTCACCATCAAAGCAGGATACGAGGAGAACTCAAAGCACACATATCCTGAGGGGATCCTGACTGCACACATAGTGCACACACCAAAACCGAAACTGCTCTAATAAGCTGATTATCAGCTCAGTACTGAGATTGACCACGGGACTTAAAATCCCTTGGTTATTTTGATTTATCATATCCCTAGAGAACGCAGGTGTTTACTAAACGATACTGGTCCAGGGATATAGCCATAGGGATTTTACTTTCCCCTGTTTGGTCTCAAAAAGGGTGTCTCAATATCAGAGGGTAATTTAGGCGTCTCAAAAACCTAGGAATCTGAGACCGTGACCCCATGTGGTCTATATTGCGCAATAGACCTCTCTTCAGGTCGTATATATCACATTTATCGGTATTTGCATCAATACATGTCGTCATTATTGCATTTCTGCGACACGTACTAATAACGTGTCGTTGGTAACGACATGTTTCGATTACATGTCGCTGTTTTTAGATATTTGCGACACGTATTGCTGATATGTCGTTGATAGCGACATGTTAGTGAGTGAGAAGATCATAAAGCTTTGTATTCAAATAGAGTACTTCTTTACCAACCTTGTGATTTTTGAGGATTCCTACCGATTCAAGTGCCTTAAGATACCGACCTGCAGCTTGCCGTTGAACGATACCTTTGTCAACTATATGCTGGGCTTTAGTATATGGCCGTTCAAAGATTACTTCGATAAGCTCCTTCGAGTAAGTTGTTGCAGGAAGCTCTGCACGAGCCTTTTCAGTTGTCTCGTCCATCAGTACTTTAATAGCAAGAATCTTGTCTTTCGTAAAGATCGCCGTCTCCTCGATGCCAATGAGAATATATTCAATCCAGGACTCCCATGATTGATCTGATGTTACACCACGTAAGAGGCGATAATAGTCGTTTTTGTTCTCGACTATGTATTTACTGAGATACAGTACTGGGTATTCTAGAAGCTCATGCAGAGTAAGGAAGAGAAGATTGATAATTCGTCCTGTCCTGCCATTCCCATCTGAAAATGGATGAATCGCTTCGAACTGATAGTGAATCAATGCCACCTTTACAAGGGGATCAACACCATCATCCGAGTGGATGTATTTTTCTAATGAACCAAGCATATCCCGTATAATGCTCTCACCTTCCGGAGGGGTATAGATAACTTCACCAGTTCTCTGATTTGCCACTTTAGTACCAGGGGTATTTCTCACTCCTGAATTATTCTTTTTTAGAATCTGTACGCATTCAATGAATAGGTTAGTATTGAGAACTGGTCTTTCCTTTAGAAGGTTGTAGCCATGCCAGAGTGCTTCACGATAGCGCAGAACTTCTTTTGCTGCAGGATCGATCTGCTTTGAGTCCACACTGAAGGCTTGATAAACTGCATCAGTCGTTGTTACAATGTTTTCTATCTCAGTACTTGCCTGTGCCTCTTGGAGAATTAGTGAATCAATTAAGATTGCCTGGTTTGGGATTGAGTGCCCGATTCCCTTCAGTTCACCTACAGCCCTAGCACATGCTGCTGCTTTTCTCAGGATTGATCGTGTTTCAATATCCTTCGTTGGGGGAAGTGTTGGTAGATTGTTGAAAGGCTTGTCTGGATCAAATTTGAAAGACATATCTCACTCCATATAGATTACTAACAGGAGTCAAGGTAAGTATAACTGACAAAGATTCCTATAAACATGTCGTTATTTATGCTATTTTGCGACACGTTTATGAGATTTTATCGTAGAGTATTTAGTCTCAAAAAGGGTGTCTCATTATTCAGGCACTTTTTAGTAGTCTTATAAACCCAGGTTATTGACACCATGATTATGCAGAGTTCGGCACAGGATTATCCGTACCTCTGCTTCTCTCAGTTTACGAATGATCTGTTCTGTTGTATATCGTTTACGTGCCATGAGGTGTATACTCCCTTTGTTGTGCCAGCGACTAACTTAACTTCTGGTCCAACTTTGGGGGGGCATGTCATTATTACCTGCACATAGTTTTGATCTGGGGAATTTCAGTTTATCAAGAATGATGACATCTTTTTTACTATGTTTCAGTTTCCAGGCACAGCTGAATTCTGCTGGTCCTCCCTCACAATAATAACCTCGGAGTCATTCATCTAATATTACTTCTAGCTGAAGCGGCAAACCGGTTGCTGAGATCCCTCCCTGCTCATGACAATCTGCCACAGCTGATTATCTCTAGCTCTAAAACTACCTGCGCAACATAAAAGATAGTAACGCCACATCCTGTAAAAACGTTCATCATACCTTGTTTTTAATTCCGGCCAGGCTTTTTCAAAATTATCGTACCAAGCCATTAAGGTTTTATCATAATCCGGTCCGAAATTATGCCAATCTTCCATCACGAATATGCCCTCCATAGTTTTACCAATTTGGGCGATAGATGGAATCAAACTATTGGGGAAGATGTACTTTGAAGTCCAGGCATTTGTAGTCTGGTTACTTATATTGTTTCCGATAGTTTGTATAAAGCTGATACCCTTCTCGTTAAGCGTACGGTTTACGACCTCCATATAGCTGCGATGGTTTTTATACCCAATGTGCTCCATGAAACCAAGGGATATCACGCGGTCATATTTTCCATCCACATTACGATAATCTTCTAACAAGAATTTAACCGGCAAGTCTTTGTATCTCTCGCTTGCAAGTTCAACCTGTCGTTTAGAAACAGTTACTCCTGTAACTTCTGCTTCATATTTTTCAGCAGCATAACCTGCAAAGGCTCCGAACCCACATCCCAGATCTAAAACCTTCATCCCTGGTTGTAGATCTATCTTTTTACAAACTAGCTCTAATTTGGCTTCCTGGGCATCATCAAGATTGGTGGTATTTTTCCAATAAGCGCATGAATAATTCATCCTTTTATCTAGCATGGCAGTAAAGAGATTGTTACCTAAGTCATAGTGCTTTTCACCAACTTCATAAGCACGACTGGGTTTTTGCAAGTTATAAATCCGAGCTTTCAGGGCGTGCAGAGTAATCTTCCAATCCCCTTTTACTTTTTTATCTAATCTCGCGCGTAGTAACATATCAAAGAATTGATCCAGCGCTGAACAATCCCACCATCCATCCATATATGATTCACCCAGCCCCAATGCTGATTTGCGAAAGACCTGTTTATAGAATTTTTTATCGTGAACCTGGGGATCGTATGGTTTGTTGCCATTTATTTCTACGCCTGCGGACTTAAACAAATCTACTAATAGTGTCTCTTCCTTTGACATACAGCCCCCCTTTAGTCTACGTGTTCTGGTTTATATAATCGATACCATAAACCTGACAGAAAGTTAACAGGAACCAGACTGGGAATTTCTTAGCGTATCGTAAATTCGACAACTACGGGATTAACCAATTTTTCATAGTCCTTATACAACATCTTGATCAATTCTGAGTGAGTGCCTGCATTAAAGGTAATTTCTGTATCCTCTGCTAAACTTGATGCTAAATAAACTGCCATTTTATAGAGATTCCCAAAAGGTGGCATAGCTCCTACTTCACATTCAGGGAATAAATTCACAAACTCTTGTTCAATAGCTAATTCTATCCTCTCAGCCCCAGCCGCATTCTTGAGGAGCTTCATATTGATCTGAGATGAAGCTGGTAATACAGCCATGGCTATATGGCCATCCAGTTTAACAATAACTGTTTTTGCCAGTTCCTTTCCGGAAATATGGCTAGCGGCTGCAATCTGTTGAGCTGTATATGCCGGTGAATGCTTCAAAGTGATATACATCGTGCCATTATCATCCAGATAGTTTTTGAGTTTCTGTGATGGCATAGCTAACCTCCATACTTTCTGCTACTGAATAACTCCTATCAAGTAGCTGTTTATTTACCTTTTTTACGAGTCTGACTCCTTTGTATCCTTTCTAATAAATGGTTGAATCAGATCGATGGGAACCGGAAAAACGAGCGTGGAGTTCTTCTCAGTGGCCACTTCGGTCAAAGTCTGTAAAAAGCGTAGCTGTATCGCCGTAGGATCCTTTGAAAGCACTGCTGCCGCCTGAGCGAGTTTATCTGCCGCTTGATATTCACCTTCGGAATGAATAACCTTGGCACGTCTCTCTCGTTCGGCTTCAGCCTGCTTGGCTATAGCTCGCTGCATTTCTATAGGTAAGTCAACATGTTTAACTTCCACACTTGACACCTTTATCCCCCACGGATCTGTTTGTTCATCGATGATGCTCTGGAGTTTCTGGTTAATTGTATCACGCTGGGCAAGCAACTCATCTAGCTCCGCTTGACCCAAGATACTTCGTAGGGTTGTCTGTGCGATCTGAGTGATGGCAAATTGATAGTCATCAACAGCTACAATGGCTTTACTGGCATCCATTACCCTGAAAAAGATGACTGCGTTCACCTGTAGGGAAACGTTGTCCTTGGTAATGATGTCTTGTGGCGGAACATCCAGGACAACCGTTCGCAGATTTACTTTGACCATGCGATCAATAATGGGAATGATGAAAATTAATCCTGGACCAGAGGCGTCCCCATCCCGATTACCAAAACCGTGGGCAAGCCGTCCTAAACGGAAAACTACCCCTCTTTCATACTCACGCAGGACTCGGATGGCAGCCGCCACCAGCATGATAAACAAAATCATAATTGCACTGAAAATTATTAAGCCGTCCATAGTCGATTTACCTCCCTGTGTTTGTATAAAATTTTATTTAGCCTTCTTGTTTGGCTTTGGGAGAACTCCTTTTTATTTGAAGAACAAGGCCATTTACGCCGATTACTTGTATCAATTCACCCGCCTTAATCTTTTGGGTACTTTCTGCACGCCAAATCTCACCATTTATCAGAACTTGGCCTGATGGTGAAATATTGGTTTTCGCTTCACCCAATAAATCCAACATGCTTTCGGAACCTGTAACAGCTTTCCGTTTCTGAGCTTTTATTGCAAATCCAATAGCAAAAACGAAGAAGAAAACGGTGAACAAAATGGCGGGAATCATCACCTCCAGGGAAACCCTCATAATTGGATCCGGACTTTCAAACAGCATCAGAGATCCCAATGACATTGAAATAGCACCGCCAATACTCAGTAGTCCGAAACTTGTAACCTTTAATTCAAGTATGAACATGATTATCCCCAATACCAATAAAGCCAGACCAGCATAATTGATGGGCAGTAACTGAAAGGCAAGGAAGGCGAGAATGAGTGATAGTACACCCAGAATTCCTGGAAAGAAGCCACCAGGATTGGATAACTCAAAGAATACACCGTAAAAGCCTAGCAGCAATAAGAGGTAAGCTATATTTGGATTAGTGAGGACCTCCAGAATACGATATCTAAGTCCCATCTCAATGGGAACTACCTCAGCATTTTTCAAGGACAGGGTTCGTGATCCTGATAAAACCTCAGTTTCCTTGCCATCCAGATAGAGTAGAATCTCTTGGATGCTACTAGCAACTGTATCGATCACACCTAACTCAAGCGCCTCCATGGCAGTGATTGAAGCACTTTCAAGGATGGCTGATTTGGCCCAATCAGTATTTCGTCCCCTTTTTTCACCTATAGATTGCAAATACGCCACAGCATCATTAATGACCTTATCCATCATCACCGAGCTTGTATCTGGAGCATTCCCAGAGATTCCTGGAAGTGCTACGGGATGGGCAGCTCCAATATTTGAACTTGGATTCATTATGGCAAAATGAGCTGCCATGGTGATAAATACCCCTGCAGAAGCAGCTCGCGCTCCTGCTGGTCCAACATATACAATAATGGGAATATCTGCGCGCAGTTCCAATTTCACAATATCACGCATGGATTCCATCAAGCCTCCGGGTGTATCCAGCTGGATAATGATGCAGGCAACTTCCTTTTCTTCAGCACTTTGAATGGATTTTGCAAGATAATCTGATAGAATTGTACCGATTACCCCATTAATTGTAATAAGGTGTACTATAGGTTTTTCTTCAATCAGCTCAGCAGGGGATGGCATGACATTGATACTATCACCTTTTTCTTGATTTGAGTTTCCCAGTAGCGATGAACCAAGAATTAGGATTGGAACTAGGATGACAATAACAGCTCCACGAACAATATGAAACAGGGATGACACTTCCGAGGAAAGTGCACTCAGCTTACAGTACTTGATTTTATTCCAATATGATGACCTAGTCATTTTCCTTGATTGTCCGATTGTGTTAGCACATCTGCCAAAGTCTCCCTGATTTACCCTCAAAATATCATGTCTTGCTAAACACCCGTCTCTGCCACTGTTTTCTTGATTACCTCTAAGGTTTTGTCCAGTGCAGCTTGCTCATCTGTGGTAAGTTTGAATTCAAGGATTCGTTCAACTCCACCGGATCCGATGACTGTCGGCACACCAATGAAATAGCCATTGATGCCAAACTCTCCCTCGCATAACGACGCGCAAGGGATCACCCTCTTCTTGTCCATCAGATAGGCTTCTGCCATCTCGATAGCACACTGTGCAGGTGCGAAGTATGCCGAACCAGTACCATACAGCTTAACGATTTCTCCACCAGCAAATCGTACACGCTTAACGATCTCATCAATTCGATCTTTTGGAATTACTTCTTCCAATGGTACTCCTGCGACGCTAGAAAGACGAGTAATAGGAACCATGGTATCACCATGACCACCGAGTACCAGACACTGTATATCCTCCACAGAGAATCCCGTTTCCATGGAAACGAAAGTGCGGAAGCGACCACTGTCCAGGGCTCCGGCCATTCCAACTACCTGGTTTTTAGGAAAACCTGAAATTTTATAGAAAGAATAAACAATAGCATCCAGTGGATTGGACAAAACAATGACAAAAGCATTTGGGGCGACTTGCTTCAGGTTGTTGGCAACTTCTGTAATGATCCCGATATTGATATTCAATAAATCTTCACGGTCCATTCCCGGCTTCCGTGCTATACCTGCTGTAATAATGGCTACATCCGTATTTTTTAGGTCTTCGTAATCACTGGTGCCCATAAGATTCACGTCAGAACCCACATGTGGACGTAATTGCATAACATCCAGCGCTTTACCTTTCATAATATTTTCTACATCAGGGATATCCAGAATACAGATGTCTCCCAGCTTCTGATTTGCTATCAGCAAAGCCAGGGTACCTCCGACATTTCCTCCCCCGATAAGTGCTATCTTTGGTCGCTTCATAAGCGTCTCCTTTACAATAATTTTTGGGCAGGTGTCAGACTAGACTACACCTGCCCAGTACTTGATCTGTGTTAAGAAAGAGCGAATCAGCGGTGATCTTCTAGGTACCCACGAAGTCCTTTAGCCATTCAGCAGTTACTGATTTGGGTCTGGTGATGGGAATGGCTAGAGCCCGATTTACCACCATCTGTGAGACCATCCCCATTGCCCGGGAGATGCTGAATAGAACGGTATAAAAAGAGAATTCTGTCAACCCATAGTGATATAGAACGGCTCCGGAGGCTGCATCTACATTCGGCCAGGGGCTTTTAGCCTTTCCCTGCTCCTTGAGGATCGGTGGCACTACGTCAAACAGATCTTCAACAATACCCACAACTTCATCACCTTTGATATGCTCCTTGCTAAAGTTGATAAAGGCTGTAAATCTTGGGTCTGGACAGCGTAAAACTGCATGACCATATCCAGGAATCACACGTCCACTGTTTAGTCGACTCCAAACATACTCAGCAAGGTCCGCCTGCGTAGGCCGACCGCCGAACTTGTCTCTTACTTCCAGGACAAATTTCAGACATTCCTGATTAGCGAGGCCATGCAAAGGACCAGCCAGGGCGTTCAAACCTCCCGATACCGCATAGTATGGATCTGATAGTGTGGATGAAATGACAATGGAGGTGTAAGCACTGGCATTGCCCCCCTCATGGTCACAATGCTGCATTAAGTATAGACGCATCAAGGTTTTTAATGAACCATCCAGATCCTCCAGCCCGAGCATATGAGCGAAATTTGCGCCCCAGTCCAATGTATTATCTCCGGGGATTATAGGTCCCTTGTCAAAGCGAATTCTATAAACTCCTGCTCCAATAGCTGGAAGTTTAGCAACCAGACGAATTGCATCCTCAAGTATGGCACTCCAAAAATGACGTTTTTGGATTCCTTCATCATACTTCCTCCGGAAAACGGAATCCCGCTGCATTGCCAGGATCGCGGTGTCAAACATGGTCATTGGGTGAGAATCAGCAGGCATGGCACGCAAAACATCCCAAACATATTCCGGAACTTCGGTATGCTCATTCATCTCTGCCTGGAAATCTTCCAGTGCTTTACTGTCTGGCAATTCACCGGTTAGTAAGAGATAAAATACCTCTTCTGGTAAAATGTTAATGATATCGAGAAGTGGTCTTCCTCTGATAATCAGACCCGTGTCCGCTGAAACCGAGGATGTGTCACACACAAGTGCTTTGACACCTCGCGCTCCTCCGTAAGCCTGGGCTAGGGTGACCTCACTGATAACTTTGTTCCCATGGTTTTCCACAAGCTCTTTAGCTTGGTACCGCCACTCGGGAACCTTCTTCGATAGTACTTCTTGAATTGTACTCATCTTTCCCCCTTTCAGGAATAGAACTATTAAATATCTAGTCCACATCGGACTAACAATCCTAAATGGGGGGTCGCAGAAGTCAGAAATTACCTGAAGCAATTCCGAGTCAGTTTGTCGTCAGTCAGAGAAGCAGATCAGTACTTGTCAAAAATTTGATCTGCAGCAAGCATCAGTCACCTGGTTTTGGTCAGTATGTCATTACAGGGAGAAATCGAAAGTGGGGTGTTATTCAGTCGTGGATCGAATCTTCAGAGCCAAACTGCGACACGGTGAAATATAGCAAAATACTTGTTTTTATTCAAGATTATAATCAAGCTATGCCCCAATTTTCGTTTAGAAGTCCTTCCGCCTTTTTTCATAGCCACAGCTGAGATGATAATTCGCTTTATCGTAGAACAGGTTAACACGTGACATGAATTCTATGACCCGGTAAATCTGTAGAGGCTCCCGCCAGCTTTTACTTCGAGCCAGAACATGCGCGAAGATATGCTTTCTTGTTAAGCTTAGTGCGCTGATCACCTCTGACAGCTTATACCCCTCAGAAAAGCGATCCCCGCCTACGTTCTGGTACGAGCTCCAAATCTCATGTTGATCGATCTCGTATTGGGTAATCCAACGACCCAATTCAGAAATTATGCGGTGGGCGATGTCAAATATCTCCTTTCTGGGACGGCTTGCGTAATGAGGCGTTGTAGCGTGCGAGACTACTTCAATTACCCAGTTCTCTGCAATGATGTTGGCATCACGCACCATAATTTCAAAAAGTGTATCAGAAGGTAGCTCATTCTCTGACTGTAAGCGGTCACCATCAAAGGTGTCCATAGAATCCTCCAGCATCCAAATCTGTTGGTACTGGGATAAGTAATTTTTAACGGCATGTTCATTTGTTGGGAAGGCTAGTGGTGGTAGATTTTCGAAATTGAAAAATGCAGCTTCTCGAGCATCATCCCCAGCTTGAAGTTCTCCACCGATGATATTCACTTCGTAGGTCACCCAGATAAGATCACCATAAAATGCGTCCACCAGGGAACGTGTGTCAATTAGTCTCATGACTTCCCCGTTTATCCCTGTTTCTTCTTGTAGTTCTCTGATTGCTGCGGCTTCAATTGTCTCATTCAGTTCTGCAAACCCAGAAGGTAAACCCCATTTACCTGCCTGGGGTTCGCGATCACGAAGAACCAGGAGTATCTCCCGTTTCTGGTTAACTACAATGGCTGAAGCCACAGGAAGAGGATTATCATAGTACACCAGTTTGCAGCTCGGACAATAGTCCCGTACACGTTTCTCAATAATGCGACTTTCAAGGAGCGTAGCACATTTTTCACAATACTTGCGGGAATTTTTCATTTTGATCTACTTTGGATGTTTGCCGATGAAAATAGCATCTTCTTTATTGAGAGTATATATGCCTTTAGTCCTTAACCTTTTACGGATATGATTAAAGAATTCGTGTTTAAGAATATTAAGTTCCAGATCATCTCCAAGGAATTCCTCTTCGGACATAACATCAAGACGAAAATCCAGGTAGTACAGCAAATCCTCCATATCATCCCTGTTGAAAACGAGCTGGTTTGGATGTTCATTCATTCGTACAATCTCAAAATGCGGTCGAAGAAATTCCAGGCAATTCTCTTCACAAAAAGAGGCAACTTTTCTCTCGATATCAAAAATGATGTTTTCTCTTCCGGCAATACTCTTTATAACCCCGCGAAGGTCATCGAAAAATTCATTTAAACCTTGGTTTGAGTGTGTAATAGCCAAGAGGATGCCATTTGGTTTGAGAATCCGCTTTATTTCATTCAATTGATGAGGAAAGAAGTAAAGTGAAAAGGCCGCAGCCACCAGATCATAACTATGACTGGCCAGAAGGTTCATCCTTTCAGCTTCGATAGCAAAGAATTTCCCTCTAAGACCTGCAGCTTTCACTATCTCCGTAAAGGGTTCGATAAAATTGATTCTGCAATCAAGTCCGTGACACGTTGAGCCTGGCTTAAGTTTGGGAATCAGTGCCTTCGTGAAATTCCCATATCCGCATCCAATATCAAGAAGGGTGATAGGCTCGTGAAAAGAAAGCAGGGATGATGCCTCTTCATAAATGTTGCTTGAATTGGTGGAATGAGCGACAATGAAATCACCAACTCGCTGATGTCGCTTTACCTGAGCGAAGTATTCACTGGTTTTGGTGTTTGCAAGCACTGGACATCCTAAGGAATATTAATGGTGGCTACTAATTTCCTCCATGAGAAATGTACCTCGCTGCCCATTCCCATAGGTGGAGAAATGTTGCTTATCATTATGCCTTTGCATATTCGTATGGAAGATAGAAGAATCGATGTATTAAGCAATCAGAGAAAGCTTTGATGGCAGTTAAGTCGTTGGTGATCATGTAAAATATCATGAGGTGTCAGAACCCGATGGTGTCCGGTGTACATATTATTTTATGTAGTTCGATGATTGTGGGTACGCTAATCAGCTTCCACCAGGTCTATCAACTGAGGCAGCTTCAGATCTTTTGTTAAATCAATTAAGTTGCGATGCTAAATTGAGTAATAAGCTGACAATATCCTACCATGCTTGATGTCATCAGCATGACATAATTTGGGTTTTTGTTCTTTGAGTGACCATGGTAGCTAACATAACTATTTACATGTCTTTCACATGTAAAATGGCCTAAAATGTCAGATTTCTGTCGTTTTCAACTATGAGTTAGGATAGGTGTGAGCATTCAGTCAGTGGTGAAGGAAAGCATAACTATGAAAACAGATAAATCTGATTACTATCTGTCAAGCTAAGTGGGTGCGAGTCGTGACACATATATGCCACACTAACCATGTAACTACTTGTTATTTATGAATGTTCATGGGGCTCATAACCCAAAGGATTAGGAATATTTATAATATTCAAGCCACTTATGGATTTAATTAACATTATATACTTTTCCAAATCGAGATCTAAGAATAGTGAAAATTGAATTCAACAAATATTGGATAATTATCCGAATGTCATAGGCAGTGGAATGTGATTTTCTATAAGGTAAGCATATCAACTAATTAGGGGTTTTATTTGTGCCAAAAATGTGTCGGTGGGTCACAAATGAGTCGGAAATACATGTCTATTGATGGAAGAAACAGGAATATAATGGAAGTAACTGAAGATTTTGTTATATTAGAGATAGTCTTATCTATTTGTTATTATAGTATTTAAGGTGGATGTATTTGATAGAATCCCTCCCTCTCCGCTTTTCCTTTTAACACCTGACTTTAGTCAGGTGTTAATAAAGACTCGCTAAATCAGACCTTGATATATCCCTTCTCCACCAACAACTCAGCAGTAAGAATGGCCCCACCTGCAGCGCCACGGACTGTGTTGTGTGAGAGAGCTACAAATCGGATATCGAAAAATTTATCTTCAGCCAGACGACCTATGGTAACAGCCATCCCTTCCCCATTATCTACATCCAAATGTACTTGAGGACGATCATCTTCTTCCATAACCAGAATAGGAGGCACAGGAGCTGAGGGTAATTTTAGTGACTGAGGTTCCGCCGTGAACTCTGACCAAATTTTCTTAATTGTATCCAATTCAGGCACTTCTTCAGCAAAATTCAGATAAACAAGCGCGGTGTGCCCATCAATTACAGGGACACGAGTGCATAAAGCAGAAATTTCCATGGAGTAATCTGGTATAATTTTATTGTCTTCCAACAATCCCAGAATCTTTGAAGGCTCGTTCTCAGTCTTCTCTTCCTCCCCTGGTATGAAGGGGTTGACAGTGATTCTACGCTCGGGCTCCGTAAGACCTTTGTATCCTGCCCCCGAAAGCGCTTGAAGCGTGTTGACCAGGATTTCTTCAACGGGATAGCCAGCCTCATTAAGTGCGTGAATCGCTACTAGATATGATTGAACAGAACAGTTTGGCTTTACCGCGACAAATCCACTGTCGGGAAAATTCCTATTCTTTTGCTGGATAGGAAGAATCTCAAGATGATCCCCATTAATTTCGGGAATGACCATAGGAACATCCGGTGTCCACCGGTTGGCTGAGCTATTGCTTACAACAGGATATCCCTGTTCAGCATAGGCGAACTCGAAATCCCTGGTGGCCTGTTTGTCCCCAAGTTCTGTAGCCGAGAAAAATAATTTTACATCGGCTGGAATCGCTGCATAGTCAGTGACATCACGCACCTTCATGTTCTTGAACTCATCTGGCATAGACGAATCCATCAACCAGCGCTCTCCCACTGCTTGTTCATATGTTTTACCTGCAGAACGGGATGAGGCTGCCAGATCTACTATTTCAAACCAGGGATGTGTCGCCAGTAAGCGCAAATAATTTTGGCCAACGACTCCTGTGGCCCCCAAGATTCCAACAGCAATTTTCTTTCTCATCGATAAACAGTCTCGAACAATCTTCTATGTAGGGCTTGAATTGCCCTTTTAACGTCCATATCACCTACTATAAACGAGATATTCCGCATAGTGGACCCTTGGGCAATAGCTTCAACATTGATGCGCTCTCGCCCCAACACTTCAAATATGACACCAGCGATCCCCGGGGTGGTTTGCATGCCTTCACCGACTACGGCGACCAATGACAAGTCATGTTTGACAAGGATAGAATCAATATATTTTGCCTTTAATTCCTCAGCAAATTCATCATCAATGACCATCTGAGCAAGATCTGTTTCCTCCGGTTTCAGAGCAAAACAAGTGGAGTGCTCACTAAACGCTTGAGAAACAAGCATCACGCTAATTCCCTTGTCCGCCAGACAGGTGAACAAACGGGCATTAATGCCCTTAACTCCTACCATTCCAGCTCCTTGCATGCGTATTAGTGAAACATGGGAGACAGAAGATAGCCCTACCGCAATATCGCCCTGCAAACTCCTATCTTCTGATATACGCGTTCCCGGCAGTTCCGGACGAAAGACATTTTTGACGACAATGGGGATATGTTTATAAAGGGCAGGAATCATAGTAGGAGGAAAAATGACTGTCGCTCCAGCGTGGGCTAATTCCATGGCCTCTTCGTAGGTTAGCTCTGATATTGAACTTGGTCCAGTAACAAATTTGGGGTTGGCAGTGAGAATCCCATCCACGTCTGTCCAGATTTCGATTTCATCTACATTGAGGGCTGCCCCAAAAATGCTGGCCGAATAATCAGAACCACTTCTTCCCAATGTGGTACCTTTTCCATATTCATTCGCGCCCAGGAAACCCGTTATAATCTGGAGCCTGCTACGGTTCATAATGTAGGATCGAATGCGATCGTAGGATTTTTGATAGTGAACATAAGCATTGCCATAGTTGCTATCGGTGATAACAACCTTTCGTGCATCAAGAAGTTCAGCATCAATTTGTTTGCTTCTTAGAAAGGCACTCAATATTCTAACTGAAAGAAGTTCACCAAAACTGAGTAGTTCATCATTCCACATATTAAAATCAACGCTGGCTCCAGGGCACCGTGGTATGTGTTTAGCCAATTCGGATGAGAGTTGCTTAAAAATTGTCCCTAGATCCATATCTGTGTCAAGACCCAACTGCATGATGACGTCCGCATGCGTATCCAGGATCGACTGTAGTGAAGTTTCTGTATACCTTCCGTCTCGTACTTCAATACCAATTTTGATGAGAGCATCAGTAACACCTTGAAGGGCAGAAATGACAACATATATCTCATGAGTGGAGTTGAGGGCGTTTTCAATTATCGAGACTACGTTCTTTATTCGCTCTCCATTTGCTATGGATGAACCACCAAATTTTAATATTTTCTTCATTACTCTTTTCTCAATTTATTGTGTGTTAATCTAAATATGATACCCAAGCACAATGAGGCAAAGGATTATCTCGAGTCCTGACCCAGAAATACTGGTATATTAAATTAACTTTGATATGCTTTTTCCTGCTTCTCATATTCAAAAAAAAGAGGCTGTCCCAGAAGAGCAGTCTCATTTTGATTTAAGAACCGGCCTTCGCTTATCAGCTTCGGCATGGCAGGCAAGGAACACTGATTGAAGATTTAAGAAATTGAGTAAACTTCAGTATTCAAAAATCGTTAATCCTTGTTCGACATTCAAAGTAGTTACATAAAGATGTTGTCCCAAAAGAGCAGTCTTATTTTGATTTAAGAACCGGCCTTAGCTTATCAGCTTCGGCAAGG
>JABMQQ010000036.1 GCA_013202495.1 Fidelibacterota bacterium
ACATTCGAGGAAAGGTAATCATTATTTCAATCATTCTTTGAATAACAATATCAATGACACCACCATAGAAGCCAGCCAGAGCTCCCAGAATGACTCCAATAAAAACATAAATAGCCACTGCAACAAAGCCCACCAATAAACTCACCCGGGCACCATGAATCATCTGGGACAATACGTCTCGACCTAATTCGTCAGTTCCAAATACATGTGCTCGGCTGGGTGGTTGTAGTTTCACCTCAAGATTGTACTCAGTTGAGGAGTAGGGAATCACCGGATAAATAGCCCAATCCCCTT
This sequence comes from Fidelibacterota bacterium, assembly GCA_013202495.1. GTDB lineage: Bacteria > Fidelibacterota > UBA8477 > UBA8477 > JABMPR01 > JABMPR01. The sequence continues at coordinate 295 of JABMQQ010000036.1, forward strand.
CTCCATACTTTTCTTCTAAAATTTTAAACTGCTGACTCTTGAAGGCATCCTGCCAATTCAAGCCAAACCACCGCACACCATATTCCCGAAAAACTGGAAAGTATGTGCTTCCCTGATATCTCATCACAATCGGTTTGTCATTTGCCAGGAAATCTGCAAAGATAAAGACGAATAGGAGCACATAAATGACATGCAGAGATAATACCGCCAGCTTGTTCTTGCGAAACTGAGAACCGACAATCTGTGAATAGGTGCGAGCTGGTGCCATCTCTGACATTAGCGCTTCTCCTCAAACGTTATTCGTGGATCGACTATGGCATATAGTAAATCTGAAAGCAATATCCCCGATAGGGTAAGCATTGCACTAATGGTTGTTACAGCCATGATAACAGGATAATCCCTGAATAATACTGCATTAAAACTCAATTGTCCCATCCCCGGGATAGAGAAAATCGATTCTATGATAATTGAACCAGATATGGCCAGTGGCAATAGATTCGCCAGCATAGTAATAATGGGGATCAATGAGTTTCTCAAAGCATGCTTATACGTCACTACACGCTCACTGAGACCTTTGGCCCGGGCAGTTCTTATGTAGTCCTGACGGATAACTTCCAACATGGATCCACGCATATAGCGAGAAAGTGCTGAAAAGGAGCCATATGTCCAAATTATCAGTGGCAGGGCAACATGATGTCCCAGATCCAGGAGATATTCCCAGGTACTCATGTCCTCGGCGCCAAGACTGTGGAGCCCTGTCACGGGAAAGATGTCCAAGAAATCACCACCACCAAAAAATACAATGGCCATGGTGGCTACCCAGAAATTTGGTAGAGAATACAGAATGAATAGAATAACCGTGGTGACCTTATCCCCCGTTGAATATTGATGTGTCGCAGAATAAATACCCAGGGGTATTGCAATCAAATATGCCAGAATAAATGAGGTTAGCGTGAAAATGAGAGAGACTGGTACACTTTCTTTGATGTGATCCCAAACTGGCCGATTGTCCTTGATGGAAGTGCCAAAATCAAGAGTCATCATATTTACTAACCAGCGTGGATACTGAGCTTCGGTAAAAATCTTTTTAAATTTTTGGAAACCGGTGAATTGATAGGTGTCTTTTGCTGCGCTCCGGACGACACCTGTGGAGTCAGTGCCACCATACCACCAGTTCTGAATATATTCCAATTGTTTTTCCCGACTCATCTCAGCTGTGATACTTAGCTTCTGCTTAATGGTCAGGATTTCAAGGACTACCGTTGTCTCATCTGTTGTGAGATTATCAGATTCTAATAAACCGACTAAATATGGGACTGCAACTTCATCAGCCTGCTTAAGCGGCTCTACAATGTCATCATAAGCTCTTCCGCTAAGTTCTCGGCCTTCAGCGAGATAGTCTTGAACCGCTTCCCAATTGTCCTCAACATTAAAAATGACAAAGTTGAGCAATAATGGTTTATCCAAACCATAGATTTCCCGGGTTTGCTCAATCACCTGTTTGGCCAGATTCTGATCTGAAGACATTCCAGATTGCTGATTTCCCATCTTAAAGGCGGTGGGATCTCCTGGTGCAAGCTTGATAATGATAAAGGTGATGATGGATATCCCAAACAGGGTTGGGAAAATCAACAGGATACGTTTTAGGAAGTAGCGCCACATTATGAAGCTTCTCCTGCCATTGACGTGTTGCGCCACCAGCTATACAATTTGTAGCCAGGACGGATAGGAATCCATTTCACGCCATGAAACTCTTTCAAATAGGCACCAGGGTCACGCTGATAGAACATAAATGTATAGGGTTGTTCTTCATGAAAAATTTCCTGTAAGCGGAAATACATGGCGTTTCTCTTTTCCTTGTCCAACTCAAAGCGAGCTGTTTCAATAATAGAATCAGCTTCAGCATGACGAAACCCCATATAATTTGATCCTCGGTCTCCAATGTTATCGGAATGCCAGATCTGATACGGATCAGATTCCAGACCACCAATCCATAGCAATGACACGACATCAAACTGCCTATCTCTTAAATTTTCCACATAAACCGACCACTCTAACTGCCTGATATTCACAATGATACCAACTTTACGTAAATCTTCTTTTAGCATGAGGGCCATGTATTTGGAACTGGTAGAGCCTGCCGATACAGAGAAGGTAAAATTAAAGGGGACGCCATCTTTATCGCGAATGCCATCACCATCATGATCGATCCAACCCGCTTCCTCAATCAGTTCTACCGCCCTGATAGGATCGTAAGGCCACCGCTCAATATTGTGATTGTACTGTTCACCATAAATATAGAATGGTCCAATGGTTGGAATTCCCAGTCCATAGGCCACAAATTTATTATATGAGTCCCGGTCAATGAGCATCGTCATAGCTTGACGTACCCGTTTATCACTAAAATAGGGCTTATCGTTGTTCCATCCGATATAACTGTATGCAGGGACTACATAGCTAACTTTTTGAAATTTCTCTAGAAAGTCAGGTGTATTGGTCTGGGTAAAGTACTGAACAGCACGCATGCGAGGGATAAAATCTATCTCACCAGCCTTAAGAGCAGTTAAACGGGCCGTGGCGTCAGTGATTACCTTTACAATCACCCTGTCCAGATATGCTCCTTCTTCTGAATATCCATTGATGTAAGTTGAATCATCATTCCAGTAATTTTCATTTCGGGCAAAGGAGATATGGTCACCCGTAATCCATTTATCAAAGACCCATGGACCCGAACCGATGATAGGTGTAGCATCATCACCAACGGGCCTCCCCTGTGGATGTGTGTTGAAGGCATCAGCAAACTGCTTAATAGCCGCTTCTTCACGGGTCACAGATGAATTTAGAAGGTCCTCCACAGAATAGCGATCCAATAGCCCACTGGGATCCCAGATATGTTTAGGTATGATATGAAATCCACCCAGGATTTCTTGATTCCTAAAATAGGTTTCCGAGCTGCTGATCACGAATTCGTAAGGTCCATTGGTTCTGGCGCTTACAACCTTTGAAAATGAGCTGCGCATGGGAGCACTATCAACAAATGGATTGAGGACAGCTTTGATGGAAAACAAAACATCATCTGCCGTAAGTTGCTGACCATCATGCCAGTACACGTTTTCTCTAATTTTAAAAGTAAAGGTATATCCATCCTCACTTATGGAAAAACTTTCTGCCAATACGGGACGATCAAAACGCCATGTCTCATAATCATAATCAAGTAAGGTTTCGTATATATAATCCAGTACTCTTGTAGCAGCGGCAGAGGTCGATGTATAGGTATTCAAGTGTTCAGGTTCAGCGGATTCGGCAAGGACGAGTGTCCCTCCCTCTCGAGGAGACATATCTTTGGGACTGCTTTCAAATACAGTCTCGTTTCCCGTCAGATCAATACGGATTCCACCTGCACTACCCAATTCATCATCATCAAAACTCTCAAGGCTTCTCAAACCGAGATTGGCAAATATGATAAGTAGGATCAGTGTAAAAAATTGAATAAGAAAAGATTTTTTCATCTATAGTCCGACAACAAGGGTTAAATACAAGTAGCTCAACGGAGCCGCAAACAATATGGAATCGAAACGATCCCAGGCTCCCCCGTGTCCAGGTAAAAGATTGGACGAGTCTTTGACGCCTACATCACGTTTTACCAGGGATTCAGCAAAATCACCAAGTTGACCTGCGACCCCAGCAATCAGACCCAGTATGAGGGCGTCAGTGTAATCCAGTCCAGGTAACCAACCCGCACGCACAATGAGCATGAGAGCTATTAAGGAGCCAATCAATCCAGAAATAGATCCTTCCCAGCTTTTGTTAGGGCTTACCCGTGGAAATATTTTGTGTTTTCCAATGGCTGAACCCACAAAATAAGCCATGGTATCACAGGTCCAGACACCAATAAAAACGGTCAAAACCGCATATCCTCCCAGGTGTCCCCCCTGCCCCTCAAAACCCAATTGTTGAAGCGAAATAAAGTATGACATCGCCAGAGCGATAAAAGTAGCGGCAAAAAAGGTGGAGGCGACGTTTTCCATCACGTGGGATTTTTTGCGAAACATTTCCCAGGTCAGAAGTATGAGAATGGAGACAATTAAAATGGCACCTAGATTTTTACCATCCCCCAGGAGTTGATCTCCCACAAGGCAAAGATACATCAGGTACCCAACCCAGACATTCGGCTCAGTACCGTTTGGACGTGACATTCGATGAACTTCACCTAGAATGAGTAATCCGGCGATGGTAAAGAATACCATAAATATATCGTGAGTATAAAGGGTGATCCCTATGAGAGCAGGGATACCAATTATGACTACAGGGGCGCGTTTTATAATATTTGTCAATGACATATTAGAGCGCTGAAATTATTGGGCGCCCCCCCAAACACCAACATGTTTTCGGCAAGTGGTAATATTATCCGCTAAGACCAGGAAATGTGAGGGTTTTATTTTTCATTCTCACCTTCTTTGGGATCTTTAGGTTTATCCGATTTTCGACCCGCATCCTGGTCGTCCACCTCAACTTCTTCCTTTGGTGCTTCTTGTTCTTTTTGCTGACTGGGTTCTTGAGTCAAGGCATTTAAACGATTCCTGGCTGTCTTAGCAAGAGGATCTTCTGGAAAATGAGCCACCATATAGCTGTAGGACTCAACCGCTGAGGTCTTATCGAAGAGATAGTGATCGTTTAGCCAGGCATGGTTAAAACAAGACTTACCCCTGATAGACACTGAAATAGTTGAATCTTCTTTCAGGGAATAGTACTCCGAGCTGGCGGCCTTGTGTTGACCAGATTCAAATAGAGAAGCAATTTGAATATATCTTTCTTCATTGGGATCAGATTCAAGCTCAATCTCTTCAGGCTTGCTTATGATAGTGTTATAATAAATTGGATATTTTTTTTCAATCTGTTCCAGAGCAAAACGTCCCCCCTCATAGTCCCTTCGAATGGACTCAATGGCATAATATTGCATATAGGCACACTGATGCTTCAGAGAAGTATCTGATGTGCTGATCTCAAGATCGGTCAATATTTCAAGGGTGGTATCTACCCGGGTGAATTCGAAAAGCATGTATTCAGCCAGTGAATATCGATTCTCATCAATCAATTTGTTTACTCTGATAGTGTCTTTGGCTGTTACTTCTACCGTCTCTATCACAACTCTCTTATTGCCATCAAACTTACTGACAGATGCTTGTGGGTCCTGGTTGGCTGGTTTTCCAGATCGGGAGCGTCCCCGTTGATTCGTACTACGATTATTTCTGCCCTTTGAAGTATTCTTCTTCGCTTTCTCCAGAGGTGGGAGTCCTGCTAACTCTCTTTGATAGTTTTTATAATCGAGTTGAATTTTTTCATAACGCCCTATCTGTTTATTCTTCAGAGTAGCCTTGCTCACGAGGGGTGACCGGGCAGATTGAGTTTTTACATTGGCAAATGCTGTCTTCGCCTCAGTATAATTAAAACGCTTTGTCAGATACAATTCTCCCAGATAAAAACTGGCCTCAGCTGCAACCTCTGTCCGGTTATAATCTTCGACAATACTTGTCAGTTTTGCTTCTGCTCGATCAATTTCATCCATAACCAGAAATAGTTTCCCCAGCTCAACCTCCAATTGCCCTCGAATTTCAACAAACTTGTCACTGAGGAGCATGTCTTGAATCATTTCCACGGCATCCTCATCACGGTTCAAGGCTTTGAGCATACTGGTTTGTCTGATAATGGCTTCCACTTTCAGGGATTCGGAAGGTTTATACTTTGAGACGGTTTGATAAGCCGCAAGGGCACCTTCATAATCCTTTTCATTCTCGCGCATTTTCCCAACCTGGAATTGTGCTTGCGCTTTGGTGAATCCATCTGGCGAACGGTCAATGACCTGCTCTAGATAATTTTCTGCCAGACCCAGACTATCCTGCTGTACGGCAATTTCTCCCATAAGCAACAGTGCATCGGCCTGCAGTCCACGATCTTTATCACCTTTCAGCACCCGCGAGGCTTCGTATCTGGCCATTTCCAGATCTCCAGTCTTCATAAGACATCTACCAATCCAAAGCGGAACCTCATTGGTGTGGGGAGAATTTGAATAAACTGAACTCAGTTCTTCGAAATGGCGCTTCGCCAGTAGAAAGTCACCTTTGAAATAGTAGGCCTTGGCAATGATGAACTGGGCATCATCACGATATTTACTCTCGGGAAATTTTGTAAGCAGTTTTTTAGATTTCTCAATGGCTTTCGAATAAAGATTAATCTCATCGCGACTTACGATTTCAGTCTGATTTTCACGGGTAAGTTTCTGAGCCTCAGCGAAATACTCTTCGGCATTGTAGAATGTGTTATAGTAGGCGCATGATTGCACACCGATAAACACGAGCAAGATAATGGGTTTCAAATACTTTATGATATCACTTGAACTGAGCATGAAAATCCTCATAAAATTTTGGTAGTGCAGAACCAGCATCATCGCGAACACTCATGTCAGCCTGTGGACTAAAGGGTGTCGGTTCTGGGTTAATTTCAACAACATAGGCACCCCGTGATTGAGCCTCAATGGGTAGCTGTGCAGCGGGATAAATCTGAGCTGATGTTCCAATGCTAAACATCAGATCACAACTTTGTGCAGCCTCAAATGCTGCATTAATGGTTTCTAAGGGCAATGATTCACCAAACCAGACCACATCAGGTCTAATTTTTCCCCCACAGTCACATGTGTTTAAAGTTCTCATGTTCTTTTCAGTCAGATCAATAATTTTTGCACAGCTATTGCATTTATGACGGTGGATATTCCCATGCAACTCATAAATGGATCTGTTGCCAGCCCGTTCATGAAGTCCGTCAACATTCTGAGTTATTACAACGGAATGCCTGAATAGTTTCTGAAAATTGCTAATACTTGTGTGTGCTGCATTGGGTTGGGCTTGACAAATTGTCTCACGTCTATCTGCATACCAGTTAAGTACCAGCTCGGGATCCTCCTGAAAACCAGCCTGACTGGCTAGCTTCATGGGATCATATTTTGACCAATGACCGTCGGGATCACGAAAGGTGGATATACCACTTTCTGCGGAGATACCTGCGCCGGTAAAAAAGACGACGTGACTGTCTCTACTGAAACGATCTATGGGAATTGTGTTCACACTCATACCGCTGAATATAGAATCCAATGCCCCCATTCAAAACTTCCCTCCCACTATTTCACCAAAACGTGAAAAATATTTTAATTGTGACAATATTTCTCTTTGATATCCATTTATTTGACATTTAATTATTGCTATGAGCACACATTATAAAGGTACCCCAATCGAACAAGAGGTCCTCAACTGCTGGATTAAATTCAATCGAGCTTACGTTTCTGTAGGGCATGTCTTAAAATCCAACATGGACACTCATGGTTTTACCGGTACACAGTTTGGTGTCATGGAAATTCTGGAGCACCTTGGTCCAATGCCATTAAAGGTCATTGGGGAGAAGATTCTCCTGAGCCCTTCCAACCTGGTCCTGGTAATTGACAACCTCGAGAGGGACGGCTATGTCGTTCGTAAAAAGAATCCCAAAGATCGACGATCCATTATAGTGAGTCTTACTGAACTGGGTCATCGGATTATCAAACCCGTTTTCAAAAGTCATCTCAGTGAGATGGTTCAAGCCTTTGATTGCTTAAACAAAGATGAGATTCAAAGCCTGGGTGATGTGTGCAAAAAATTAGGTTTACATCAAAACACAAAACAAGAAGGAATTAACAAAAAATGAAAAATTTAAACTCTATAGGTCGTTACCTGTTTACCGTTCCATTTGCTCTGTTTGGTCTCATGCACCTGATGATGGCCAATGATATGGCTGGTCTGGTTCCCGGTTGGCTTCCAGGAGGCGTTTTCTGGGTATACTTAATGGGTCTGGCCCTTATCGCTGCAGCTGTAAGCTTTGTGATCCAAAAACATACCCATCTTGCTGGTTTGTTGACAGCCGCATTGATGATGGTCTTCGTTTTCACCATTCATTTGCCAGCCATGATCGGTGGCGATATGATGGCCATGAGTGGACTGCTCAAGGATATTGGACTAGCTGGCGGCGCTTTGATGCTTGCTTCAAATTACAAGCAGGATTAGTACAGGACGTTTATAAATGATTGATGTCATTCCATACCAGTCCCTGGGACTTGCAAAACACGGCTGGCTCACTGCCAGACACCATTTCAGCTTTGCCAGATACTACAATCCAGCTCGTCAGGGTTATCCCCCACTACTGGTCTGGAATGATGATGAAATAAAGGCGGGGACTGGTTTCGATATGCACCCCCATGACAATATGGAAATCATTACCTATGTGCGCCAGGGAGCCATCACCCATCGAGATAACATGGGTAATGAGGGCCGAACAGAAGCTGGCGATGTCCAGGTTATGTCTGCAGGTACTGGTGTATTTCACAGTGAACACAATGAAGAGTCAGAAGACACAGTTCTGTTCCAGATTTGGATTCATACGGCAAAAAGAGATGTTGCTCCACGTTGGGAGGCCAGGTCCTTCCCTAAAAAAACCAGCAATACCCTTATTCCGTTGGTGAGTGGACGGGAAATCCATAAGGATCAAGACCCACTCCACATATATCAGGATGCCGCCATCTTTGCTGGCGTCATCAACAAGGGTCATTCCTTCGCTCAGTTGGTTGAACCAGGGCGACATGCCTATATGGTTGTTTCAGAAGGAAGCGTTCTTATCAACGGACATGAAGTCAACGAACGTGATGGTGTGCATATTATAGATGAGGATGAAATTGTCATCACTTCCCGGGCTGACGCCGAGATCGTTCTGGCCGACCTGCCCATTCTAGGTTAGTGGCCTAATCTATCAATATTCTGGTACCGCCAGGCTTAATTATCGTATAACTAGGATATAATAATGTTCAAAAATGTGAAATACGTCATTCCCGCTTATGATATTGATATGGGCGGCGTGATAGTGAAGCAAGCGCTGCCAACCCAGCAAGTGGATCAGGTGGATCCCTTCCTGCTATTGCATCATGGTCGATTTAAAGCCAGGGAAGATGCACCAGCCCTGCACCAGGGGTTGGGACCTCATCCTCACCGAGGTTTTACCCCTGTCACCTTTGTCATTGATGGGGAGGTTCATCACCGGGATAGCCGTGAGAATAACCAAATCGCCTGCCAGGGGGAAGTCCAATGGATGCACGCTGGAGCCGGAATAATTCATAGTGAACGTCCCTCAGAAGCACTGGCAGAACGGAATGGGACCCAGGAAGTGGTTCAGCTGTGGATCAATTCACCAGCGAACAAAAAAATGGTTCCCCCTGACTATCAATACATTCCTGATGAGGAAATTCCTGTGTTCCTCTCAACAGATTGCAAATTCAAAAACAAAGTGATAGCCGGGCAGTACAATCAGCATCAGGGTAAGATAAAGACGCAAAGTGACTTGCTCATCCTATGGAGCTATGCCGAAGCAAACGCCTCACAAGTTCTTACTATCCCTGAAAAATTCAATTCCATGTTATACGTTTTACGCGGTGAGTTGAGAGTCACTGGATTTGGAAAAGTACTGGCAGAAAGTTTGGTGATATTTGACGAACTCTCGACTGAAATTGAGATATCAACGGATTCAAGCACCCAATACTTGCTCCTTGCCGGTTCTCCTATTGATGAGAGTATTGTTCATCAAGGACCTTTTGTAATGAATACAACTTCGGAGATATTAGAAGCCATGCGGGACTATCAAATGGGCAAAATGGGTGTGCTAATTGAAGAAAAATGAGGACGTCATGAAAGAATATTCCAACGGAGAATTGACCATAGTATGGAAACCAAAATTATGTACGCACGCTGGTGAATGCTTCAAAGCATTACCAGAGGTTTATGACCCAAAAGCGAGACCCTGGGTGAGACCAGCTGGAGCATCAACTGAAGCTCTAAAGTCACAAATCGCACTATGTCCCTCTGGCGCATTGTCCTATTACATGAATGAAAACAAGTAGGCAGTGAATCAATGGAAATAGGCATTGATAGTTTTGCTGCTAGTAAATTCAATGGCGATCAGTATCAAGCTAATCAGGCTGCCAACTCTTTAGCTGAGCTGCTTGACAGGATAGAATATGCCGATAAAGTCGGTCTCGATGTGTTCGGTATCGGAGAACATTATCGCAAAGAATTTCTCGATTCAGCCAATATAGCCATCCTATCAGCTGCTGCAGCCCGTACACAAAAAATTAGGCTGACCAGCGCAGTGACCGTTATAAGTGCCGCAGATCCTGTGAGAGTATTTCAAAATTTTGCCACCCTGGATCTGATTTCAGGGGGACGAGCTGAAATAACTGCAGGCAGGGGCTCCTTTACGGATTCGTTTCCACTCTTCGGTTTAAACCTGCAGGAGTATGATGCTCTTTTTTCTGAAAAATTAGATCTACTACTTAAAATTAGGGAAAATGAGCGGATCACCTGGTCTGGAAAATTTAGACCAGAGCTCAATGACCAGGCCATCTATCCCAGACCCTTACAAGAAAAATTGCCAATCTGGTTAGGCGTTGGTGGAACCCCAGATTCTTTCAGACGCGCCGGTCTTTTGGGTTTACCCCTCATGGTAGCCGTCATTGGAGGTGAGACACATCGCTTCCGCCCCCTAATCGATCTTTACAGACGTGCAGGTGAAAGTGTTGGTCACCCACCGGAACAGCTAAAGGTTGGTCTGCACTCTCTTGGATATGTGGGTGAGTCCACAGAGGAAGCACTTGATAAGTATTATCCCGGGTATGCAGAGACTTTTACCAGCATTGGGAAAGAGCGCGGTTGGCCACCAGTGACGCGTGCCAGCTTTGATGCCCAAACTGGACCAAGTGGTGCGTTGGTTATCGGGAGCCCAACAGATGTGGCCGAAAAAATATTGAGACACTCCGAAGCTCTTGGCGGCATTTCAAGATTCACTTTTCAGATGGACAATGCTGGTTTATCACACACAGATCTTTTGCGAGCAATTGAATTAATCGGTGAACAGGTGCAACCAATAGTGAATGGAGTCGGGAATGGGACAATCGATGCAGGATAGCAGACAATATTTTTTGATGTTCATCATTAGTATGATGATGCTGGGAACGGGACCCATAAACGCCCAGGTAAATACCGAGTCACTTCGAAAAACAATTCAAGAGCCTGGTTTCCATTTTAATCTAGGTGCCACCCTCAACCTCATGGATGGCAACCGCAATCTGTTCCAGACCCAGATCAAAACCCGTTTTGACCAGGTCCAACCCTGGGGGCATCTGTTTTTAGTCTCCAATTATAAAATGAGCAGCAAAGATGAAACGATCTTTGTGAACCAGGGTTTTGCCCATCTGCGCTTCATGAAGAAACTCACGCCTGGCTACTCCGGGGAAGTTTTTTCTCAACTGGAGTTTAATGAGTTTATACGTTTAAGCCAGAGAACCCTGGTAGGTGCAGGTCTACGCTTCAATCATTCAAGTTTGATTGGAAGGCACCACAGCAGCAAAGCCCCCCTATCCATGGTGTTCGGTCTCGGGTTGATGCTGGAACGAGAAAGTATTGATGTCGGCTCTGATGCATCGGCAGGAGACCCGGTACACGGGGACCTGGCAGAGTTGCTCCGTTCCAGCAACTACTTCGTGCTGGCTTATGCTCTACGTGAAAACGTAAATATTCAATTTACCACATACTATCAGGTGGATACCAAAAGAATTCAGGACTATCGGCTTTTATCGCAAAGCCTGATTGAGGTGGGGTTGGGTAAACGGCTGGCACTCACTTCGGAATTGAATATACGCTACGACAGTGAAGCTCCAGGAGGGGTAAAGGCTCGGGACCTGGAATACACCCAGGGGTTGACTTTTAAATTTAAATAATCTAACGAACATTATCATTCAGGGAATAACATAAAATATCAGTCATAAAAAGGTCGTAAATCAGCATAAATGATGCTTTGATTCCGAAACCAGTTTTGGGACTCTGTTTATTGGGATAGCGGAGCATTGATGGGGCTAATGGAAATAGTCTCATAAACGGTCGGTATAAAGACCCCCCGGGCACGAAACCCAAGCACAGGAATGATCTATACTACCTACTCCCCCTGCATGAAAACTGGATTTTCCATTCCCATATAAGGAAATCGTCTCAAATATGTATCGGAATCAAACTGGGTTGTGAAAGAGTCTCATAAACCTGGATTTACGAGATCAATGAATATTTTATTTTCCCCTGATAGAGCAGTCTATTGTATACTGCTACCTATATTTAGGTAAAAAATGATCAGTGCTTAACCATGACTGGAGGATAAATCCATGGAACAAATGTACAGTTTAAAATCAGCAGCTTTACTTCTAGATATACCTGTTCGTGAATTGATGAGCTTATGTCGTAGATCTGGTGTTAGTCTTTATACAGTCGGTGATAGCACAAAAATCAAAGCGATAGGTTTGAAATCGTTAGTAATCCTGTCTGCTAGTGGTTCAGCTGAGATTTCCCAATTGCTGTGCTTAACTCGGGCTGCAAATTTACTTGATATATCAACAAAGACACTGCGTAGGTTACTTCTATCTGATAATATCCCTACCTACCGTGTTGGATCAAATATTAGGTTAAAGGTGTCAGATCTAGCTCTTCTTATAAAACCACAAAAGAGTTTGTATGATTATTAAAGAGTCAGATTCTACCCGTGGATTTCAATTTCCTCTATCTACTACTTACTAATTTATAAACAATCTGTTTATTGCAGTGACTAAAGAATGACTATTAGACGTCCCAAAATGTCCTTCGCTGGCCATACAACGCAAAAACTCGAGGAATTGGGCAGATTGAAATTGTCCCGACAACATGGTGTATTATATGGATTGTTAGCTACACCTCTAAGAGGGCTTAAATCTTGGGGCAATGTATTAGAAATCCGTTGCCTTTTAAGCTATATAAGGGTTTACGGGGAGTCAGTGACTAAAAAATGACTATTTTGAAAAAGTTTTGAAATTTGGTTGGTAAATGGTGCTATTGCTGGGCTCCCG
>JABMQQ010000252.1 GCA_013202495.1 Fidelibacterota bacterium
CAGGATGGCCAGGTCTTCCAGCATCGCCTTGCGGCGGTCGCCGAAGCCGGGTGCCTTGATCGCGCAGCACTTGCACACGCCGCGGAGCTTGTTGACGACCAAGCCGGCGAGCGCCTCGCCCTCGAGGTCTTCAGCCACGATGAGCAGCGCCTTGCCCATGCCGACGACCTTCTCGAGCAGCGGGATGAACTCGCGCAGGTTGCCGATCTTCTTCTCGTGGAGCAGGATCAGCGGCTCCTCGAGCACGGCTTCGAGGCTCTCGACGTTCGTGATGAAGTAGGGCGAGATGTAGCCCTTGTCGAACCGCATGCCCTCGACCACATCGAGGGTCGTGTCGATCGTCTTGCCTTCTTCGATGGTGACGACGCCGTCCTTGCCGACCTTGCCCATCGCTTCGGCGAGGATCTTGCCGATGTCGGGGTCGTTGTTGGCCGAGATGGTCGCGACGTCGGCGATGTCCTTGCCCTTGACGGGCTTGGCCATGTCGCCGATGGCATTGCAGGCGGCCTCGGCGCTCGCGTCGATGCCGCGCTTCACGGCCATGGGATCGGCCCCGGCGGCGACCATCTTGAGGCCTTCCTTGAAGATGGCCTCGGCGAGGACGGTGGCCGTGGTGGTGCCGTCGCCGGCGTCATCGCTCGTCTTGTTCGCCGCTTCGTGCAGCAGCTTGGCGCCCATGTTCTCGAAGGGATCTTCGAGTTCGATGTCCTTGGCCACGGTCACGCCGTCTTTGGTGACCTTGGGCGAGCCCCAACTCTTGTCCAGTATGACATTGCCGCCGGCGGGTCCGAGCGTGACCTTGACGGCCCCGGCGAGCTTCTCGACGCCGGCCAGGATCTTGCGCCGGGCGTCGTCGTCGTACATCAGTTGCTTCGCGTTCGCCATTTAGAATCGCCTCCTCTACTCAACGATTGCCAGTATATCGGTTTCGTGCATGATGCGACAGTCTTTTCCTTTGATCTCGACCTCGTCGCCGCCGTACTTGGAGAAGAGGACGATGTCGCCCTTCTTGACTTCAAGCTTCGCGCGGTCGCCCGAATCGAGCACGCGGCCGGGGCCGACGGCCACGACCTTGCCCTTCTGGGGCTTCTCCTTCGCGGTGTCCGGCAACACGATTCCGCCCGCGGTCTTCGACTCCGCTTCGAGCACCTCGATCACAACTCGATC
>JABMQQ010000037.1 GCA_013202495.1 Fidelibacterota bacterium
GTGTCTGTCACCAATGGGGATAGGGTTAAGCTCGATCTACTCACGCGTGAATACGGTGCCAAGATCATTGATTCAGAAGAGGGTGCGGTCATTATTGAAGCCACTGGATATGACATGGAGATCGAGTCCTTTCTTCAAAAATTGAAGGAATACGATATCGTTGAACTCATGCGTACAGGAAAAATGGCCATGCGCCGAGGCAGCCATCTGGAATTGAAGGCCAAGATCGAGATGATGACCACGGACCAGCAGTGGACCACCAAACAAATTCAATCAGCAATTAGCTAACGGAAGAGGAAAATTATATCATGGTAAATGCGTATTATGACAGTGATGCTGATCTGTCACTATTAAACGGAAAGAAGTGTGCTGTTCTGGGCTATGGAAGTCAGGGTCATGCACATTCATTGAATCTCATGGAATCTGGTGTGGATGTCTGCGTGGGACTTCGTAAAGATAGTGCCTCATGGCAAAAGGCTGAAGCTGCAGGCTTAAAGGTCATGACCATTGCTGAAGCAACTGCCTCAGCCGATATCGTCATGATGTTGCTGCCGGATCAAACCATGAAGGCTATTTATGATGCTGAAGTCGCTCCCAATCTGGATGGTGTGATGACCCTGGCCTTCGGGCATGGGTTTAACATCCATTACAAGCAGATAGTGCCGCCGGTTCATGTGAATGTCATCATGATCGCTCCCAAGAGTCCGGGACACTTTGTCCGTCGCACCTATCAGGATGGGCAAGGTGTTCCCTGTCTTGTTGCCGTGGAGCAGGACGCCAGTGGAAATGCCAAAGACCTGGCTTTAGCCTGGGCTAAAGGAATCGGATGTACCCGTGCCGGTGCTCTTGAAACCAATTTTAAAGATGAAACAGAGACCGATCTCTTCGGTGAACAAGCCGTTCTCTGTGGTGGTGTTGCTGACCTGGTGAAAACTGGTTTCGAAACCCTCACCGAAGCTGGTTATCCAGCTGACCTGGCTTATTTCGAGTGCATGCATGAATTAAAATTAATTGTAGATCTCTTTTATGAAGGCGGTCTGACGCGGATGAATTATTCCGTGAGTGAGACTGCTGAATATGGCGGGATGACCCGAGGTCCTCGTGTTGTTGATGCCGGGACAAAAGAGCGCATGAAAGCGATTTTAAAAGAGGTCCAGGATGGATCCTTTGCACAGGAATGGCTCGCAGAATCCAATTCAGGTGGAAAGAATTTTGAGAGGCTGCGTCAGAAAAACCAGGAACACCCCATTGAAGAGGTAGGAGCCAAATTGCGCGGTATGATGAGCTTTATTGGAAAAAGAGGCTAATGAATTCGATGCAATCCTATAAAATTGCCGTTCTTCCTGGAGATGGTATCGGTCCCGAGGTTATGGAAGCAGCCTTGAAAGTTCTGGATACTGTGGGAGAAATGGAGACAGTCAAGTTCGAATATGAATATGCCCAGGTCGGTGGTTGTGCCATTGATGAGACGGGTAAGCCCCTCTCAAAGGAAACGTTGGAAATGTGCCAGCAATGCGACGCCGTCCTCCTCGGCGCTGTTGGTGGACCCAAATGGGAATCCTTACCTCAAGACCAAAAACCGGAGCAAGCCCTTCTTCAACTCCGGGGCGGCCTGGGACTTTATTCAAACCTACGACCTGCAGTAGTTTTTCCAGCTCTCGCAGATGCTTCTTCATTACGCAAGGAAGTCGTAAGCGGTGTAGATGTCATGGTAGTACGTGAGCTTACTGGAGGTATTTACTTTGGGACCCCCAAGGGTGCTGATGAAAACAAGGGCTGGAACACCATGGTGTATGAGCGTCATGAAGTTGAGCGAATTGCCAGAGTCGCCTTCGATCTTGCCCGGAAGCGCAATGGTCGAGTCACATCAGTGGACAAGGCCAATGTCCTGGATGTGTCCCAATTCTGGCGGGACATTGTCATCGAGATCCATAAAGATTATCCTGATGTTGAGCTGGATCATATGTATGTGGACAATGCAGCAATGCAGCTGGTACGTACTCCCAAGCAATTTGACGTGATAGTCACTTCAAACATGTTTGGAGATATCCTCAGTGATATTGCAGCCATGGTCACAGGAAGCCTGGGTATGCTCCCCTCAGCCAGTCTTGGTCAAAAATATGCCCTCTATGAACCCGTTCATGGATCAGCTCCAGATATTGCTGGACAAAATAAAGCCAATCCGCTGGCCATGATCATGTCAGCAGCCATGATGCTGAGCTACACACTTGATATGGGTAAAGCCGGAACAGCCCTTCAGACCGCCGTTTCTGAAGTTTTGGAAGCTGGATACCGAACAGGTGAGATTTACCAGGATGGAGACAACTTGGTTACAACCACGGAAATGAGCGATCTGGTCATTAAACAACTGATGCAGATCAGTGAGAGGGTTGCATGATCGAATCAGAAGCTAAGCTGGAAAAGGGACCTTCCCATGAGTGATAAGGTAATCGTATTTGACACTACCCTGCGGGATGGTGAACAATCACCAGGTGCTTCACTGACCCTGCTTGAAAAAGTAGAAATAGCCCGCCAGCTTGATAAGCTCGGTGTAGATGTGATTGAAGCAGGATTCCCAATTTCATCACCAACCCAATTTGATGCAGTTCAGCGTATTGGTGGCGAAGTATCAGCCGTGGTTGCTGGATTGGCCAGAGCCCTTGAGCCCGATATTGATGCTGTCAGACGGGCCCTGGAGCAAACTGAGAAATACCGAATTCACACCTTTATGGGTACCTCAGATATCCATATTACACAGAAATTTGGTAGCCATCGTTATGGCAAAAATCTTACTGAAAAACGCCAGAAAGTCATCCAGATGGCTTGTGATGCTGTGGCTTATGCCAAGACTTTTACGCCAGATGTGGAGTTCTCACCAGAAGATGCGGGACGTACCGATATTGACTATCTGGTTAAAATCACTGAAGCGGTAATTGCAGCTGGTGCAACCACAGTAAACATCCCTGATACCACTGGGTATACCTTCCCTGTTGAGTTCGGTCAAAAGATTGCAGCCCTGAAGGACAGAGTTCCCAATATCGATGGGGCAGTTATCAGCGTGCATTGTCACAACGATCTTGGTCTGGCTGTTGCCAATTCATTGACAGCAATTTCTAATGGAGCACGACAGGTTGAATGCACAATCAATGGGATTGGTGAGCGAGCAGGTAACGCGTCTCTTGAAGAGATTGTCATGGCCTTGAAGATCAGATCTGAATTATGGGATTGCCATACGGACATCCAGACCAAAGAAATAATGAACACCAGCCGCATGGTCTCCATGTACACCGGCATGTTGGTCCAGCCCAACAAGGCCATTGTTGGTGAAAATGCCTTTGCCCACGAGGCTGGAATCCATCAGGATGGTATGCTTAAAAACCGAAATACCTATGAGATCATGAATCCAGACTCCATTGGAATTAGAGAGAGTAAAATTGTCCTGGGTCGACATTCAGGAAGGGCTGGTTTGAAATCTCGTCTGGAGGCATTGGGTTATCATCTGGATAAAGAACACCTCAAAATCATCTATAAAGAATTTGTGGAACTGGCCGACAAGAAAAAGGAAGTCTTTGATGAAGATCTTCGCGCCATCATGGGTGAAGTCCTCGAGCAGGAAGATGCTTTCTACAAATTGGACTATTTGCATGTTAATCTTGGAACCACTACCATTCCTGTGGCCATCGTACGTATCACAACACCGGATGGGGAATATCAAGATTCTGCCACTGGAGATGGTCCAGTTGCTGCATGTTTCCGAGCCATTGCACGAGCCCTGGGGATACAGCAGCAGTTCAATCTTGAATACTATCAGGTTCGTTCCATTACCCGTGGAAAAAGCGCTCTGGGTGAGGTGACCTTGAGACTGCATCATGATGGGGATATCTATGCCGGTCGCGGAATCTCTACAGATACCATCGAAGCCAGTGCAAAAGCTTATTTGGAAGCCTTGAATCAGCACAAAAAGAAACAGGAATTGAATCTAACTACTGAAACGGTGAAAGAATACGTCTAATGGCAGGAAAAACATTATTCGATAAGCTCTGGGAAAGTCATGAAGTTCGAAAGAATGATAATGGAACCAGTCTGCTGTATATCGATAGACAATTGATACACGAGGTCACTTCACCTCAAGCCTTTGAGGGTCTCAGAATAAACAAGAGAGGCCCGTGGCGAAAAGATGCCAATGTGGCTGTTCCTGATCACAACATCCCAACCAAAAATCGGGATAAGGGCGTTGAAGATCCCGTCTCAAAACTTCAAATAGACACGCTGGCAAGTAATACTGCTGAATTGGGTATCACCAATTTTGATATGTCGGATCCTCGCCAGGGAATTGTACATGTCATTGGCCCTGAGCAGGGTATTACTTTGCCTGGAATGACCATCGTTTGTGGTGATTCTCATACATCAACTCACGGAGCCCTTGGTGCTCTGGCTTTTGGGATAGGGACATCAGAAGTTGAGCATGTTATGGCAACTCAGTGTCTGGTTCAGGAAAAATCCAAAAACATGCTGGTCCGTGTAGATGGACAACTAAAGACTGGTGTGACTGCTAAAGACCTTATACTAGCGATAATCGGTCGAATTGGTACTGCCGGGGGAACCGGTTATGCCATAGAGTTTGGCGGCGGAGCCATTCGTTCCATGTCCATGGAAGGTCGTATGACGGTCTGCAACATGACCATCGAGGCAGGTGCTCGCGCTGGGATGATTGCTGTGGATCAAACGACGATAGACTATGTCAAGGGACGCAATTTCACTCCATCTGGACCAACCTGGGATAAGGCCGTCAAGTATTGGTCAACCCTTCAATCAGATGATAGGGCAGTCTATGATGAAACCATTGTATTCGAAGCTGCCAGCATCAAGCCCATGGTATCCTGGGGAACCTCTCCAGAAATGGTCGCGCCGGTAGATGGAAAGGTTCCAGATGCCTCTGATCCAGCCAAAGCAGAACAGACCAACAATGCCTTGAAATACATGGATCTGAAGCCAGAGACGCCCATGGGGGACATCTCCTTTGATAAGGTGTTTATTGGCTCCTGCACCAACTCAAGAATCGAAGATCTACGTGAAGCCGCCAGAGTGGTCAAGGGACAGAAAGTTGCCTTAAATATCTCCCTGGCTATGGTGGTACCTGGTTCAGGACCTGTTAAAGCACAGGCTGAGTCAGAAGGCTTGGACAGGATCTTTCTGGATGCTGGATTTGAATGGCGTGAACCAGGTTGCTCCATGTGTCTGGCCATGAATGCCGACCGCCTGGAGCCTGGTGAACGTTGTGCTTCAACATCGAATAGAAATTTTGAGGGTCGACAGGGGCAAGGGGGACGAACCCACCTTATGAGTCCAGCCATGGCTGCAGCAGTGGCAGTAGAAGGTCACATTGTAGACGTGACAAAATATTACGAGAACTAATATGCAGAAATTTATATCACTTAACGGACTGGTAGCTCCATTAGATCGATCTAACGTGGATACAGATGCCATCATTCCGAAACAATTCCTCAAGTCCATCAGCAGAACCGGTTTTGGACCCTATCTGTTTGATGAATGGCGCTATCTGGATCATGGCGAACCAGGTCAGGATTGTAGTAATCGACCACTCAATAACGACTTTGTTTTGAACAATGATCGTTTTAAGGGTGCTTCTATCTTGTTAACGAGGGCAAATTTTGGTTGTGGCTCAAGCCGTGAGCATGCACCCTGGGCTTTACATGACTATGGCTTCCAGGTCATCCTGGCAGAAAGCTTTGCAGACATTTTTTATTCCAACTGTTTTAAGAATGGGATGCTACCTATTGTTTTGGACGCACACAAGATTGAGGAGTTGTTCCAGGCTACGGAGGATAATCCTGGTTTCACCTTAAGTGTAGACCTGGAGTTCCAACAAATTTTAACCCCATCAGGGGAGAAAATATCTTTCGACTTAGATAGTTATCGAAAATTCTGTCTGCTCAATGGTCTTGATGAAATCGGCCAGACACTATCCCACCAAAAAGAAATTGCAGCTTTCGAGAGAAACCATCTCGAAAAACACAGCTGGTTAAATCAAGAGGTACGTTGAAGTGTCCAAACTTAGAAACATCGAATTATTCGATTCAACCCTGCGTGATGGTACCCAGGGTGAGGGTGTCAATCTCTCTGTCGATGACAAATTACGTATTGCCCAAAGGCTGGATGAATTCGGTGTAAGTATTATTGAGGGTGGTTGGCCAGGATCCAATCCAAGAGATCAAGAATTCTTCGCCCGGGCTAAAACACTCACGTTTAAACAGGCAAAAATTTGTGCCTTTGGATCCACAGCCAGAAGCATTGATGGTGTGGCTACAGATTCGAATTTGAATGCTTTACTCATGGCAGAGACGGAAGTGGTATCCATTTTTGGAAAAACCTGGAGTCTCCATGCTGCAAGGGGATTAGGTATTAATGCTGAGCAAAATTCTGCGCTCATTGAACAGTCTGTAGCCTATCTGGTTCAAAAAGGACGTCGTGTGATATTTGATGCTGAGCACTTTTTTGATGGCTATAAAGATTCACCAGAATTCGCTATGGAAATGCTGAGAGCAGCCCAGGCGGGAGGTGCTGATACCCTGGTCTTGTGTGACACCAATGGGGGCGCCTTACCACATGAAGTAGCGCAGGCTACACAACATGTTCTGGATACTTTTGATATTCCTGTGGGCATACATGCCCATAATGATGGAGGTATGGCGGCAGCCAATACCATCACGGCGGTAAGGACTGGAGCCAGCCATGTCCAGGGAACCATGAATGGAGTTGGAGAACGTTGTGGAAATGCCAACCTGAGTACTGTTATACCCAACCTGGTATTAAAGCTGGGTTTGGAGCTCAAACATGCTGTAGATCTTTCCCAACTCACTAAAATGGCCAACTACGTCTTTGAAATTATGAATTTGCATCCTGATGACAGGGCACCCTTTGTTGGAAAATCAGCCTTTGCTCATAAAGGTGGTATTCATGTGAGTGCAGTGATGAAGGACAGTCGCATGTATGAACACATCATCCCTACAGAGGTGGGTGCCAAGCGACGTGTTCTGGTTTCAGATCTATCTGGACAGAGTAATATTCGATACAAGGCAGAAGAGTTAGAGATCAATCTTCAGGACTCCCACGGTGAGCTTCCCCGTAAGGTGGTTCAACACATCAAGGAATTGGAGCATGGTGGGTATCAATATGAAGCCGCGGAGGCCTCCTTTGAGCTAATTCTTAATGAACAGATGGGTAGTTTTTCACCCTTTTTTGAAGTAGAGGATTCTCGAGTCATCGTCAGCTATGAGCGTGAAGGTCACAATCTGGCAGATGCCATGCTCAAAGTCAGGGTCAATGGAGAAGTAGAACATACAGCCGCTGATGGTGTGGGCCCGGTGAATGCTCTGAATAAAGCGCTTCAGAAAGCCCTGGTACGTTTTTATCCACAACTATCAACTGTCCACCTCACTGACTACAAAGTGCGCGTTCTTGATGGGAACCATGGAACCAAAGCAGTGGTGCGGGTACTCATTGAAAGTCATGATGGAGAAAATAGCTGGTCAACTGTAGGGGTCTCTGAAAATATCATTGAAGCAAGCTGGCAGGCTCTGGTTGATAGTCTGAATTACAAATTGATGAAATCAAAAATTAAGAATAAAAATATTAAGGAACAGGAAGCGTAATTATGCCGAATCATTGTGAGAAAATTTGGTTTAACGGAAAGATTGTAAACTGGGATCATGCCACCACCCATGTCATGTCCCATGGTTTGCATTATGGAAGTGGCATCTTTGAGGGAATGAAGTGCTATACCACGGATGATGGTCCTGCAATATTCAAAGCTCAGGATCATATCGATCGCCTCTATACATCAGCTAAGATTTATCGGATGGATCTGCCCTTCTCAAAGGATGAAATGTTCCAGGGTTGTCTGGATATCATCAAGGAGAATGGGATTGAAAATGGCTATTTACGCCCAGTAGCCTATTATGGTTATGATAGCCTGGGAGTTCATCCTAAAGATTGCCCAATAGAAGTCTCGATTGGAGCGTTTGATTGGGGTGCTTATCTGGGACAGGATGCGTTGGTAAAGGGTGTTCGAGTTACGGTCTCACCCTGGAGGAAATTCCATTCCAGTTCGTTTCCGACCACAGCGAAAGCTAATGGTCAGTATCTGAACTCTTTACTGGCAGTTCAGGATGCTAAATCCAAAGGATTTGATGAGGGTCTGCTCTTAAATCAAGAGGGCACGATTGCTGAAGGTGCTGGTCAAAATATATTCCTGATAAAGAACGGAAAACTTTATACCAATGCGGAAGATTCTTCCATCCTTATGGGTATCACGAGGGAGACAGTGATACATCTGGCACGTGATCTGGGATACCGAGTAAAAGTTGGCCGCTTGTCAGTGGGTCAACTGCTCTCTGCTGATGAGGCCTTCTTTACGGGTACAGCTAGTGAAGTGACTCCTATCAGGGAACTTGATCATCGGGTTGTTGGATCAGGTGGGCGTGGACCCATAACTGAGAGGTTGCAGACTGCCTATATGGATGTAGTGCATGGGAGGAATCCTACGTACAACTCCTGGCTAACCTACGTCAAAGAATAATTTTGAATTAGATAAGTGGTTCAAAATCCAAATGGGGAAGATACTTAAAAGATGAAAATATTAAAATTTGGTGGAACATCCATAGCCACTCCTGAGCGACTAACTGCCGTTCTGAATTTAATAAATGAGGCGGAAAATGACGGGCAAATTGCTGTAGTCGTCTCCGCTTTTGGAGGTGTAACAGATCAACTCATTCGTATGATAGAACAAGCAGGCGGGGGCGAAGATGGCTACTCTCTGGAATTTAGTGCCTTTGTAAATAGACATGAGTTAATGATACAATCATTAACTACGGGACCTCGACAGGAGATCCTGCGTCAGAGTATCAAAAGATACACTTCTCGACTCAGTGAGATCCTCAGAGGTGTGTATCTGGTGAGACATGTGGCACCCAAAACATATAATCAAATATTGAGTTATGGAGAACGTCTCTCAGCCAGGATAATTACGGCTTGTCTTCAGGAGCGGGGTGGCGAAGCAGAATTTATTGATGCCCGGCACTTTGTAAGAACGGATGACAATTATGCTGCGGGTGTGGTTGATTTTGAACTCACCACATCGAACATCCAAGAATATTTCCAACAGCATAAATGTACTCAGATCATCACGGGATTTATCGCGGCAAATACTCAGCATGAAACTACTACCCTGGGACGTAGTGGGTCTGACTATACAGCAGCCATATTTGGAAGGGCAGTAGCTGCCACAGAAATAGAAATTTGGACTGATGTTGATGGTATCCTGACCGCCAATCCACGAGAAGTGCAGGAAGCGCATTCTATTCCCTTGATGACCTATGAAGATGCTATGGAAATGTCTCATTTTGGAGCGAAGGTAATTTTTCCACCAACCATACAACCTGCCATGCAAGCAGGTATTCCAATCCGAATCAAGAACACGTTTAACCCTGACTTTCCCGGAACCCTTATTGGCAAAGAGGGGCAGGATATGAAGAGCCGGATTACGGGAATAACCAGTATGGATTCAATCTCTCTCATACGTATTCAGGGCAGTGGGATGATAGGAAAAACCGGTTTAACGGGAAGAATATTTATGGCCATGGCCAATAGCGATGTAGGCGTGATGCTCATTTCATTGGCGTCCAGTGAACACTCCATATGTTTCGCCGTTGATCCGCATAGCGCTGAGACTGCCAAAGCTGCTCTTGAGAAAGAATTTCAACTGGAGATCCAGGTACACGGTATTGCTAAAATACTTATTGAGGAAAATTTGTGCATAGTTGCTGTAGTTGGCGAAAACATGCGCCATACTCCAGGCATTTCTGGAAAAGTATTCAATGCTTTGGGAGACCTGGGAGTTAACGTTGTAGCCATTGCCCAGGGATCATCTGAAAGGAATATTTCTATTGTTATTTCCAGAGATGATGAGGTTAGGGTCAAGCGAGAGCTTCATAAACGATTTTTTAATGACATCCAGGATTGAGGCGAGTGGGCACTATGCCGACAAATAAGACAGGAGTGATCAAATGAAAAATTTAGTCCGCGCTTTTGCTCCTGCAACCGTTGCCAATGCGGTCAGCGGATTCGATGTCCTTGGGTTTGCCTTACAGGAACCTGGTGATACGGTGATCGCAAAACCCTCGGAAATACCCGGTATTCAAATTGCACCGCTCCAGGATTCATATAGGAATTTGCCCACTGACCCCAGACTAAATACAGCAGGTGTTGCCGTTCAGGCATTGTTGGATTCACAGAACCTTTCAGTGGGAGTGGATCTGGTAATCATAAAGGGTGTACCCATCGTTGGTGGCATGGGCTCGAGTGCATCAAGCGCAGTGGCCGCAGTTGTCGCTGTCAATGACCTTTTTGAATTAGGGATTTCAACCTTAGATCTGCTTCCCTTTATTCTGGAGAGTGAGAAGGCCGCGACTGGTGTTCCTCATGCTGATAATGCTGCCCCATCTCTTCTGGGTGGTTTCACTCTGATTCATAGTCTGAATCCAATAGATGTAATCTCCCTGCCTACCCCAGAGAGTTTCTGTTGCGCCATTGTCCATCCGGATCTGCACATCAAAACCAAAGATGCCCGGGAAATTCTACCCAAATCAGTATCGCTAAGCACAGCAACCAAACAGATGGGTCATATTGCCAGTTTCGTTTCCGGGCTTTACACTGAAGACATGGAAATAATCCGTAGATCATTTATTGATGAGATTGCCGAACCCCATCGTAGCAAGCTGATCCCCGGTTATGATGCTGTAAAGAGTGCTGCCATCTCTCTGGGAGCACTGGGGTGTGGAATCTCCGGCTCAGGTCCCTCAATGTTCGCTCTTTGTGCAAATCAGGAGCTGGCTCAAAAGGCCGGGGAGGC
This sequence comes from Fidelibacterota bacterium, assembly GCA_013202495.1. Classification (GTDB taxonomy): domain Bacteria; phylum Fidelibacterota; class UBA8477; order UBA8477; family JABMPR01; genus JABMPR01. The sequence continues at coordinate 10,931 of JABMQQ010000037.1, forward strand.
AATGGTTGGAGCTTTTCATGCGGTTGGGCTTATGAGTGAATTGTTTATATCCAAGATCAGCTCTCAGGGCGCCCGCCTACTGTGAGATATATCAGCACCGGGCAGGTTTCTTTACCAACCAGCTTAAAAGAAGCTGTGCTATCAGGCATACCTGATGATGGCGGACTTTATCTTCCTGAAACTATCCCGCAACTTGATAAGCACTTTATTCAATCATTAGAATCCTTGAGTTTACAGGAAATAGCCCTGGGCATATCAGCAGCTTTTCTTGCTGATGATATTCCTGTGACCCAGTTGCAGGAGATTGTGACACGCTCCATGAATTTTGACGTGAAACTGAAGAAACTGGATGATCAGTTATCAGTTCTGGAAACATTCCATGGTCCCACCATGGCCTTCAAGGACTTTGGTGCTCGTTTTATGGCCCAATTAATGTCGTTCTTGATCCGCGGTGAGGATAGAGAACTCACTATTTTGGTTGCTACGTCAGGGGACACCGGGAGCGCTGTTGCCAGTGGATTTCTTGGCATTCCTGGCATCAGGGTTATCATTCTTTATCCTGAGGGCAAAGTGAGTCCATCTCAGGAAAAACAACTTACGACCCAGGGACAGAATATTACAGCTCTAGAGGTCGCCGGAAATTTCGATGATTGTCAGCGTCAGGTAAAGAGGGCCTTCGCAGACTCCGAGTTGCGACAAGTGCACCGCTTATCATCTGCAAATTCCATCAATTTTGCCCGTTTATTACCTCAATCATTTTACTATGCATACATAGCCGGCAAATTGATGAGCAAGAAGGGTGATCTGGTGGTCTCAGTGCCATCCGGAAATTTCGGGAACCTTACTGCAGGCCTTATGGCTAAACGAATGGGCATTCCCCTTGATCATTTTATTGCTTCTACAAACAGAAATGATGTGTTCCCAAAATTCCTTCAATCAGGTGAGTTTTTCCCGAGACCTTCAGACCAGACCCTGTCAAATGCCATGGATGTAGGAGACCCCAGCAACCTGGCTCGTATCAGATATTTGTTTAAGGATGATATTCAGGCTATTAGGACTGAGATCAGTAGTTGGAGTTTTGATGATGAGCAAACCAGAGAGAAGATCGCAGTAATATTCGAGAGGTTTAATTACATCATAGATCCTCATACATCAGTGGGTTTTCTTGGGTTGAATCAATATTTAGAGACTGCTAAAAAGGAAGTTGAAGGTGTGGTTATTTCAACTGCTCATCCGGCGAAATTTCCTGAGAGCGTTGAGCCTATTATTGGAGAATCAATTCCAGTTCCACCACAACTAGCCCAGTACCTGGAAAGAGAAAAGCAGGCGACACACATGTCAATAGATTATGAGGACTTCAGACAGTTCCTGACTGATACCTTGGGGTAATCGCCCCCTTTTTATCCTTGAGAGTCTTCGCGAGGAAGCAGCTGCTGACGACGCGATCTCCGCTCATCATTTGTGCACGATTTTGGGGATTGCCACACCTTCGCATCGCTCTGGCTCGCAATGACATCCGAAGTTAATCCTTCTTATACACTCCCTGCGCCATATTCGCTGAAGTAACAATCCCTTTGATCATAGCTGAACTAAAGCCCTCGTGCTCCATTTGATTGAGTCCTGCTATGGTTACACCGCGAGGTGTGGTAACTTTATCTATTTCAGACTCAGGATGCTCACCCTTTTTCAGGATAAGCTCAGCTGCGCCCTTGGCCACTTGTGCAGCGATGAGAAGTGATTTGTTGGAATGGAAGCCAATTTCTATTCCACCCTGCGAGGCAGCCCGAATGGCTCTCAGGAAAAAGGCGATTCCGCAGGCACCCAGGGCTGTTGCTGCTCCCATGAGCTCTTCTTCGATAACCACAGTTTCACCCACAGTATTGAAAATGGATTGACCAATTTCCAATGCATCACCACTATCAGTAGAGGCCATGCAAGTAATTGATTCCCTGAGCGAGATAGCTGTATTGGGCATGGCGCGAACAATGGCAATATCCGCTTCAATTTTTAAACGTATCTGCTCAATGGTAACACCTGTTACCACAGAGACCAGGGTGTGCTGACCTACCACTAAAGCGGGACCAATTTCTGTGAGAAGGTCATCAATTTGTTGAGGCTCAACAGCAATTATCAGGATATCTGTATTTTTCACCGCCAGCAGGTTGTCAGAGGTAATGGCAACACCCATTTGTTTGAAGCGGTCCAGACGCTGAACCTTGCGACGAGTAAGAGTAAGTTGTTCTGCCTGGAAGGCTTTTGAATCCAAGAGTCCATCTGCTATTGCCATACCGATATTGCCGGTGCCGAGAATTGTGAGTTGCTTGTTGTTCATGGTGCTAACCTTTTTCTTATGGTCTCAATTAAGCAAAGGCTAAATATGTCTTTAAAGAACCTGTAAGGGAAGCATTTGTAACGAAAATATTTTAAGGATTATTAAAGGTTGTATTTAGAATATTAATTGATTAGACTTTCTCCAGAATGAAAATGACCGCGATCAATAGTGCCCCGAACACAATGATGAATCATCATCATATTAATAATCATCATATGATTTAGTTGTTCGGACTACATATACCGGATGGCTAGCACAAGGTTGGCCACCCCGGGACAAAAAATTAGAACCCTCGGAGCCAGCTCCGGGGGTTTTTTGTTTTTGGGTGGAATTGAAGATGGTAAAGAAAAGGATAGGATAGAGAAAACGAGATGAGCGAAAAAAGATTAAAAATTGCAGTGCAGAAATCAGGCAGACTCAGCGACTCCACATTGGAGATTCTCAAGCGCTGTGGATTGAGAATAAATCCTTCAAAAAATAAGCTTATCACGCATGTGAAAAACATGCCCATTGATATCCTGTTTGTCCGTGATGATGATATCCCTGGACTGGTCATGGCAGGGGTGGTTGATCTCGGTTTTGTCGGAGATAATATCATGCAGGAGGTAAGTTTACAGCGGGCAAAGTTTGGTGAACAGGCTGAATTTATCAAGCTTATCTCCCTGGATTATGGCCACTGCCGACTTTCTATCGCAACCACGGAAGAACAAAATTATACCAGCATAAAGGACCTGTCCGGCTGCCGCATAGCCACAAGTTATCCGTATACACTGGGTCGATACCTGGAGCAACAGGGAGTCTCTGCAAAAATTGTCCACCTCACCGGATCCGTTGAAGTCGCACCCCGTGCAGGTCTGGCTGATGCCATTTGCGATCTGGTTTCTACAGGCGTGACTCTGGAAGCCAATGGGCTGAGAGAGGATGAAGTCATTCTCCGATCCTCTGCCACCCTGGTACGACGCCCCACCATTGAAAATGAAGCCCTAAAACAATTGGTTGATCGCCTCATTGTGCGAGTCAACGGGGTCATGCAGGCCAAGGAGAGCAAGTACATCATGCTACACGCTCCAAAAAACCAGGTCGATGCCATTATTGGTCTCTTGCCAGGCGCTGAGAAACCCACGGTGCTACCACTTGCTGGATCAGATGACCAGGTTGCCATACATGCTGTGAGTACGGAGACCGTGTTTTGGGAAACCATGGAATCATTGAAACAGCTTGGTGGAAGCTCGATTCTGGTCCTTCCCATTGAAAAAATGATGGAGTAGGTATGATTGATTGGCAAACACTTGATGTGGCTCAGCGAGAGAATTTACTTGAGCGACCCCTCATGGCTGACAATGAGAAGCTTCAAGGTTCTGTGGAAAAAATATTAGGGGTTGTCAAAGACTCAGGAGATGATGCCCTACGAGTACTGACTGCTCGCTTTGACGGGGTAGAGCTGGAAAATTTCAAGGTTTCAGACGGGGAAATCAAACAGGCAACCGCCAGTCTTGACCTGGAAATGACCACTGCAATCGATAAAGCCTATGAAATGATCAAGACTTTTCACCAGGCTCAGCTCCAGGATGATATTGAAGTTGAAACCACGCCAGGGGTAAGCTGCACCCTAAGAATCAGACCCCTGCAGTCTGTGGGTTTATATGTACCAGGTGGAAGCACGCCACTGATATCAACAGCGCTCATGCTCGGCGTACCAGCCCAATTGGCAGAATGTCCTTCCTCAATAATTGTTAGCCCTCCGGGACGTGATGGTCAAATGGCGCCGGAAATCATCTATGCTGCATCAAAGTGTGGCATAGACTCCCTATACAAAGTAGGCGGCGCCCAGGCTATTGCGGCCCTGGCCTTTGGTACAGAATCAGTTCCCAAGGTTGACAAAATTTTTGGCCCGGGAAACCGCTATGTTACGGAAGCAAAAAGACAGGTTAGTATACTTCAGGGACAGGTTGGAATAGACATGCCAGCTGGACCATCTGAGGTGCTTGTTATTGCCGACGAAACAGCTAATGCTCGCTTTGTGGCGGCTGATCTCCTCAGCCAGGCTGAGCACGGACCTGATTCCCAGGTGATTCTTGTTTCAGATGATGCCTCGCTGATCCAAAATGTAGAAAGCGCCATACAGGAACAGTTGAAGGCCTTGAGTCGCTGGAAAATTGCCAGAGAATCTTTGAAGCACGCCAGATATATACTGGCCAAAGATGTTGAGCAGGCCCTTGAAATCAGCAACCTCTATGCCCCTGAGCACTTGATAGTGAATGTCAGGGATGCTGAGGAGACCCTGGATAAAATTATCCATGCAGGATCAATATTTTTGGGTCCCTGGACACCTGAAAGCGCAGGGGATTATGCTTCAGGTACCAACCATGTGCTCCCAACCTATGGCTATACCCGATTCACAGATGCCCTCTCTTTGAAGGATTTCCAGAAACGATCCACTGTCCAGATACTAAGCAAGGCAGGCCTGGAATCGCTCAGTGATACCATTATTACAATCGCCCAGGGCGAAGGGTTGGATGCCCATGCAAACTCAGTAGCAATACGTTTACAGGAGGAAACGCCATGACCTGGCTGGATGAGATAACACCAAGACATATCCAGGAGTTGGTTCCCTATGCTTCTGCACGTCGCGAGGCATCCTCTGGTGAGGTATGGTTAAATGCCAACGAGAATCCATACGCCAGTCCCAAACTAGCGGGCCTGTCTCAGCTTAATAGATATCCGGAGTTTCAGCCCGAACAACTCACCCAGGGATTTGCCCGATATGCTGGTATGAAGCAGGAAGAAGTGCTGGTGACCCGCGGTATTGACGAAGGTATTGATCTGCTAACCCGAGCATTTTGCAGGTCTGGGGAAGATAATATCATTTATACACCCCCGACCTATGGGATGTACAAAATCTCCGCAGAGACCAATAACATTGGTGCACTGTCAGTTCCCCTTGAAGCAGACTGGTTTCTGGATGTTCAAGGGATTCTTCAGCAGCTACCCCAGAGTAAATTGATCTATCTCTGTTCTCCCAACAATCCCACAGGAAGCCTCCTGGACAAGGGAGATATCTGTAAAATTATTGAAGCTGCTGCGGGTAAAGCCCTAGTCGTTGTGGATGAAGCCTACGTGGAGTTTAGACCTGAATTCAGTATGGTCTCAATGCTGTCAAAATATCCCAATCTGGTGGTCATGCGAACCCTGTCCAAAGCTTTTGGTCTCGCAGGATTGAGATGCGGTTTCCTCCTGGCATCTCCTGAGATCATTGAGGTTCTGCAGAAAGTCAGTGCACCCTATCCCATTCCAATACCTGTGGTAGATGTTGCCAGTGAGGCACTGAGTGAAAAAGGTATTGACGCCATGATGCGCGATGTGGAGACCCTGACCAAAGATCGTGATAAGCTCAGTGATATGCTCAGAGAATTCTCATTCATACGAAAAATCTATCCAAGTTCAGCCAATTTCATTCTGTTTCAGGTTAAGGATGCTACAGCTGTTATGACTTTCCTCCTGGACAAGGATGTGGTCATAAGAAATCAATCCAGTCAGCCTGGTCTGGATAACACCATGCGGGTCAGCGTGGGAACAGAAAATGAAATTGAAAAATTTTATCAGAATATGAAAGCATATGAGGCCAGCCTATGAGCGCCAGACCAACCTTGTTCATTGATAGGGATGGAACCCTGATCAAGGAGCCTGCTATAGATTTCCAGGTAGACTCACTTGAGAAACTGGAGCTTGAATCCAATGTCATCCCTGCGCTTCTAAAACTACAGCAAGCTGGATATGCTCTGATCATGATATCAAATCAAGATGGTCGTGGAACAGAGTCCTTCCCAGAAGCAGACTTCCTGGCTCCCCAGACCAAACTCATGGAGATTTTCACATCACAGGGAATTCAGTTTGAAGAGACCTTGTTCTGCCCTCACTTCGAAGCAGATGCTTGTTCCTGCAGAAAACCAAAATTGGGTCTGGTGCAACCCCTGTTGAAGGCTGGCAAGGTTGACTTCCAAGACTCCTGGGTCATTGGAGACCGACAAAGCGATGTTGAATTAGCTGCCAACATGGGCATTGAAAGTATTCTCTTTGAACCTGGAAAAATGGGCTGGGAATCAATCGTATCCTTGCTGACCCAATCTAGTCGAGTTGCAAGCGTCGAAAGGTCGACCTCAGAAACCCAAATCAAAATTGAAGTAAATCTGGATAGTGGCAAGCAATCAGAAATATCCACAGGGATAGGATTTTTCGACCACATGTTGGATCAGATTGCTGTCCATGCAGGATTCTATCTGAAATGCCAGGTGGGCGGAGATCTCGAAATCGACGATCATCACAGTATTGAGGACACAGCTCTGGCTCTGGGAGAAGCATTATCAAAAGCACTGGGTCGTAAACAGGGAATTGGTCGCTTTGGCTTTGCCCTGCCCATGGATGAGTGTCGGGCTGAATGCCTCCTGGATATATCAGGGCGCCCCCACCTGGAGTTTCAGGCAAATTTTAGCTCTGAAAGCGTTGGGGAAATGAGTACACAAATGGTCCAGCACTTTTTCAGATCACTATCAATGAGTATGGGTGTGACTCTCCATCTCTCTACCACGGAAGGCAACGGTCATCACCAGGTTGAATCTCTTTTTAAGGTCTTTGGTAGAGCCCTGGGACAAGCTGTTAAAAAAACGGGAGAGAAAATTCCCAGCTCCAAGGGGATTTTGTGAGTGTCATCATAGATACTGGGTGCGCAAATCTCACGTCATTAAAATTTGCCCTTGAGCGTTTGACAAGGAATGTGCTCATTAGTAGTGATCCTGAGACCATCAATTCAGCAGCTCGAGTCTTTCTACCAGGTGTAGGAAGCGCTCAATATGCAATGGGTGTTTTAGAGGAAAGAGGTCTCATCCCGGTGATTCAGAATCTGATCCAGCCGGTACTTGGAATCTGTCTGGGTATGCAGATGCTCACCTCAAGCTCATCAGAAGGGGATATCGCCTGTTTAGACCTGGTTCCAGGTGAGGTTAAGGGTTTGCAGACCCAGGACCTACGATTGCCCCATATGGGCTGGAATACACTTGCTGAGTGTACGGATCATCCACTTCTGCACAGAATAAGTTCGGACATGTATTTTTATTTTGTTCACAGCTATGGGGTGGGAGTGACAGATACTTCAATTGCCCAATGTGAATATGGTAGTCGCTTTTCTGCTGCCATTGCTCACCAAAATTTCATGGGTGTTCAATTTCATCCGGAAAGATCGAGCGCAGCTGGCTCTCAACTTCTGAAAAATTTCCTGGAGCTCCAGATATGATTATTCCAGCCATTGATATCATTGACGGTCAAACCGTTCGCCTGTTCAAGGGCGATTACAGCCAGATTACCTATTATGATCAAACGCCTACCTCCTTGGTAGAACGATACGCAAACGGTGGAGCTAAACTCATTCATATTGTGGATTTGCAGGGTGCCAGAGATGTAGATCAGAGACAGCTCTCACTCATCGGAGAACTCAGCACCTCAACTGATGTACTCATTCAAACTGGCGGAGGTATCCGCTCCGAACAGGATGTAGCTGAATTACTTGAGGCGGGTGCCGGTCGTGTCGTTATCGGCAGCCTGGCAATCAAGGAGGCAGAATTGGTGTCTACCTGGGTACAAAACTTTGGTCCTGAAAGGGTCGTTCTCGCCCTGGATGTAGCTCTGGATGAGCAGGGACAGAAATGGCTCCCTACCCAGGCCTGGCAGACAGGGGGCCAGGTGTTGCTTGAGGATGTCCTTGATCAATATCTTGAAGCCAATGTTCAACATATTCTATGTACAGATATCAGCCGGGATGGGACACTTCAGGGTTCAAACCATCAACTCTATACAGAACTCCAGGAAAAATATCCACAATTAACCTGGCAGGCATCAGGTGGGATTGGAAGCCTCAATGATATTTCCAGGGTTGCTCAGGCAGGGGTAGCTGGAATCATTGTGGGCAAGGCACTTTTAGATAGAAAATTCAGCCTTAAGGAGGCTCAGTCATGCTGGCTCGCCGAATAATACCCTGTCTGGATGTTCGGGATGGGAAGGTCGTCAAGGGGGTCCGTTTTCGAGATCATGAAGTTGTCGGCGATATTGTCCCACTCGCTGAGTTCTATTCGCAAATGGGCGCAGATGAACTGGTGTTCTATGATATTACGGCCAGTAGTGATGGTCGAAGCGTGGACCGTAGCTGGATCGAACGTGTTGCCAGGGTCATAGACATTCCTTTTTGTGTAGCTGGGGGCATCTCAACCCTGGATCTGGCTGCAGAAGTTCTGGAAATGGGTGCAGACAAAATCAGTATTAATTCTCCAGCCCTGAATGACCCCAGTCTCATTTGTGACATGAATGAACGCTTTGGTCAACAGTGTGTCGTGGTTGGGATTGATAGCTATCAGAATGAGACCAGTGGGGAATATCAGGTCTATCAGTATACTGGGGACGTGGAACGCACACAACTCACACCATGGAAGACCTTCGATTGGATCCATGAGGTTCAGCAGTTGGGTGCAGGTGAAATTGTCCTGAATTGCATGAATCAGGATGGAGTACGTCAGGGGTATGATACCATCCAGTTGACTCAAGCACGATTGAGTTGTGATATCCCCCTCATTGCATCTGGTGGCGCAGGAACCCGAGAGCATTTCAAAGAGGTCTTTGAAAAAAGTGATGTGGATGGAGCCCTGGCTGCCAGCGTATTTCATATGCGTGTGCTGGATATTCAGGAATTGAAGAAATATTTATCAGAATCAGGTGTGGAGGTACGTAAATGAAAGTTTCTCGAGAAAATCTCGATCAATTAGCATGGGAAAAACAGCAGGGTCTCATTCCAGCCATTATACAGGATGCCATTACAGGCGTCTTGTTGATGCAGGCATATATGAATAAGGAAGCCCTGATCCAGACACTCAAAACAGATCGAGTCACCTTCTTTAGCAGAACCCGTCACTGTCTCTGGGAAAAAGGAGAAACCTCCGGCAATACCCTGCATTGCAAGGAAATAGTATCTGATTGCGATGGAGATAGTTTGATGGTTCTGGCCTCACCCACCGGTCCGGTATGCCATACAGGGGCTGCCACTTGCTGGGAAGAAGGTCCGCAACCTGGATTATCATTTCTATCAGAGCTGGAGGGTGTCATTGCCTTTCGTCAAGTTGCCTCTTCTGAAAGCTCCTACACGGCGAAGCTCCTTAAACGTGGCCCGAAATATATTGCGCAGAAGGTAGGCGAGGAGGCAGTCGAAACAGCCCTGGCAGCTGTAGCAGGGGATGATCAGGAATTCCTGGATGAAAGTGCAGATTTAATCTATCACCTCCTGGTACTCATTAACTCCAAAGGCTTAACTCTGAATGATGTTGTCAGCGTTTTAAAAGCGAGACACGACTGATACAGAATCCAACGACCTGACAAAATAAGAAAGTATTGATTATGTGTGGAATTGTTTGCGTTTTTGATTTGCAAGTGGATGCCCAAAAGCTGCGCCCAAAAGTGTTAAAGATGTCTAAAAAAGTTCGACATCGTGGCCCGGACTGGTCGGGCATTTATTGCGGGGATCATGCTGTGATGAGCCACGAGCGTCTGGCTATTGTGGACCCGATTTCAGGTGGGCAACCTCTGTATAATGAAGAAAAATCACTTATCCTGGCGGTCAATGGTGAAATTTATAACCATGAAGATTTGCGAGAGCAATTTCCGGATTTTCAATTCCAGACCCATTCGGATTGTGAAGTCATTCTTGCTCTCTATGAGAAAAAGGGAGTGGATTTTCTGGATGAGCTAAATGGGATCTTCGCCTTTGCCTTGCATGATACAAAAAACAACAGCTATCTGGTTGCCCGTGATCACATGGGTATCATCCCCTTGTATATGGGTTGGGATGAATCAGGTAACTTTTATGTCGCTTCAGAATTGAAATCTCTGGAAGGGGTCTGTAACAAAATCGAAGTATTCCCTCCAGGACATTATTTTTCAAGTACAGATGGCGAGTTGAGGCAATGGTATCAGCGAGAGTGGTCAGATTTTGAGAGCGTTGAGAACGAAAAAAGTAATGTTTCTGACTTAAGAGATGCTCTGGAAGCGGCGGTACATAGACAACTGATGTCTGATGTACCTTATGGTGTACTGCTATCAGGGGGTCTTGATTCTTCCATTATATCTGCTGTTGCTAAAAAATATGCTGCATTCAGAGTCGAGGAGCATGATAAGGAGAAAGCCTGGTGGCCACGCCTACATTCCTTTGCTATAGGTTTGGAAGGATCGCCCGATCTGGCCGCAGCCAGAGAGGTGGCAAAGCACATTGATACGGTTCACCACGAAATCTTTTTCACCATCCAGGAAGGCATAGATGCCCTCCATGATGTGATTTATCATCTCGAAACCTATGATGTCACCACGGTGAGAGCATCAACCCCAATGTATCTCCTGGCCAGAGCGATTAAGGCCATGGGGATCAAGATGGTGCTATCTGGAGAAGGTGCTGATGAAATTTTTGGTGGATATCTCTATTTCCACAAAGCGCCAAGTGCTGAGGCTTTCCATGAAGAGACTATTCGGAAACTGGGGAAACTCCATCTATACGATTGTCTTAGAGCCAATAAATCACTGGCAGCCTGGGGCATTGAAGGACGAGTTCCCTTCCTTGATAAGGAATTCATGGATGTGGCAATGCGCTTAAACCCTGAAGATAAAATGATTAATGGGGAGCGCATGGAAAAATGGATATTGAGAAAAGCATTCGAGGATTATCTGCCTGCAAGTGTGGCCTGGAGACAGAAAGAACAGTTCTCTGATGGTGTGGGATACAGCTGGATTGATAGCTTAAAAGCCTTGGTTGAGAAGGAAGTAAGCGATCAAAAAATGGCCAAAGCCAAATTCAAATTCCCCATCAATACACCCCAGAGCAAAGAAGAGTACTACTATCGCAGTATATTTTCCGAGCATTTCCCTTCAGATTCAGCAGCAAGGTGTGTGCCCTCAGTCCCATCCGTAGCCTGCAGTACGCCAGAAGCCGTGGCCTGGGATGCATCATTTCAGAACTTGAATGATCCCTCTGGCCGTGCGGTGAAGACAGTTCACAGTGAAGCATATGAATAGAGCAGGAAAACCATCAGGGTAAATTAGATAGTTCCTTTAGCAAGTCTGGTAGGCCATACTGTGGCTGGTAGCCAAGTACCTTTTTGGTCTCCTGAATGTCGTTGGAAACAGGCTTTACAGAAGTGTCGATCTCAAACCTGGACATCATCTCACTGTATTTCCCATAATGCTTTTGAAAGCTTGTGCCAGGTCCGTCGGCGTCCCAATTTGATAATTCCTCATTTGAGTAATCGGGTTCACGGTCCACATTAAGAATGGGATGTTGCTTTGTAACATCATTGCTCAGAAGCTCAATGCTGAGCATGACAGCCTGGGCGACATCATCAATGTGGACAGCGCCAGACCAAAATCGTTTTGCCCACTCAATAAAATCGGTGTATACATCTTCATTCCAAGGGGGGATGAAGGCACGGGGTCTGAGGGTGACTGTCTGTAGGTCATGTTCCTGATGAAAGTGCTTCATAGCATCTTCAGACAACCGTTTCGTAAACCCATAATACCCTGAGAGTTTTGTGATACTGCTGCTGGAGATATGAATCAGTTTCGTGACTTGCTGATTCATGCAGCCTTGGAGAAGGTTATAGGTGCCATTCACATTGAGATCCCAGAATTCCTGGGGAGTCTTTAAACCTCTTGTTTCATGAATCCCGTGCCAGGCGGCAATGTGGATCACCAGGTCACAGCCCACTAAAGCATCTTCAGTCTGGGAAATATCCAGGAGTGATCCCTGGCGATGATATTCTGTCCCTATCGAGGGTTCTAGAATATCGAAAATACGATAGGTGTGACTGCTGGCAGTCAGCAGTGGAATTAAAGTTTGCCCTAGATCCCCAGATCCTCCTGTGAGTAAAGTTTTCATCATCTTTCCCAGTATTAAACTTTTAGATCACAATTTGCAGCTGGGGAGGGGTAGAGGAAAGCAATTCTTCCCTTCCAAATCAGTATATTTTGCTTTACCTAGCAGGATGTGGTGGGACGAAGACTTTAGCCTGGATGATGATAATGCCAAAACCTACTCCTTTAAGGAGATGGTTCTGGGTGTCTATCCTTTTGTAAAACCTTATAACCGGACCTTCTTTTTTGCCCTGGTTTGGGCCTTTGTCGGTGTCATCCTGGTTTTGTTTCAACCTATTATCCTAAAGCATATTATTGATTCGGATATCCCTAGCAAAAATTTTACTGCTCTGGCCTGGTCGGCAGGTCTCTACCTCCTCACCATGGTGCTTTCGGCCGTCGTAGGATTTTATAGCAATTGGATGGCCCAAAAAGCTGGGATTTTCGCCGTCAATGATCTCAAGGTATCTCTTTTCTCACACGCGCTGAGGCTAGGTCTGCCCTTTGCTGAATCAACTTCAACAGGACAATTGGTGAGCCGCATAGAATCCGATCCACAACGCATTATCGCTGTGACCTCTACTATGGCCCAGCGACTGCTCATGTCATTTGGGATGATCATCGGGGCCTTCATCATCCTGGCATCAGTTGATATGCGGTTTATGCTCATCACGCTGGCCATTTTCCCACTGGTGATCTTTATTGCCTGGTTTTCCTTTCGATATTTCCGACCCTTCTTCCGTAAGGACAGGGCAAATTTTTCAAAAATGATTGGTGTCCTCAGCGAATTTGTGCGGTCAGCCAGTATTCTCCAGGTTTTTGATCGAACCGATTGGGCCATCGGCCGGGTCCGCAAATCGACAGAAGACTTTAATCGCTTTAGCATCAAGATGAATTTTATCAATTATGGTATTTTTCAGGGACTTGGATTTATGGAAGTTGGTGCCACCGTGATTGTGCTGATGCTGGGTGTGACATGGGTGAATGATGGCAGTCTGACCATTGGTGCTCTGGTTTTATTTGCTCAATATATTGCCCAGATTTACTGGCCCATTTTTATGTTCACTGAGCAGATTTCTCAACTCCAGTCCGCTGGTGGTGCTGCAGATAGAATTTTTTCTACTCTGGAAGACAAGCCCTATATCGAAACGCAGGCCAGGCCAGTTGATTTACCCCAGGACGTCGAAAACATCATTTTTGAGAATGTCAGCTTCGGATACTCCGATGATAAAATGATTATCAAAAATATGAGCTTTGAGATAAATGGTGGCGATCAAGTTGCTTTTGTAGGTCCAACCGGTGGTGGTAAGTCTACGATTATCAATTTGATCTGTCGTTTCAGGGATCCCCAAACAGGTCGCATTCTACTTAATGGAATAGATATCCGTGAATTTGATGTGGCGGATTATAGACGCCGTTTTGGCCTGGTACTCCAGGATCTTTTCCTCTTTCCAGCTCCCATTGATGAAAATTTGAGAGCTTTCCGCTCTGAAGTGACCCAAAAAGATCTGGAGGAAGCTGCTAACCTCACCGACATCCACGCCAGTATTCTCAACAGATCAGATGGTTATGCAACGGTGCTCAAGGAAAGCGGTGAGGGCTTCTCATATGGCCAGAGACAACTGATTGCCTTTGCCCGAGCCCTGGCAGTTAAACCCCAGGTGCTGGTTCTGGATGAAGCAACATCGTCTGTTGATCCAGGGACGGAACTGCGCATCCAGGCCACCATGAAAAAACTCACAGAAGGTCGAACTTCCTTTATCGTAGCCCACCGATTAAGCACCATTCGACGTGCCACATCGATCATTTTTGTGAAAGACGGAGAGATTACTGAGTCTGGAAGTCATGATGAGCTGATACGACATCGAGGCGCATATTTCGAGCTGTTGTCTCATGTAGATCCTGAGAAGGAGATGCTATAATGGCTCTGCTTGGCGCCACCAAACATGTGCTGGGTTGGTTTGCTCCTTACTGGAAGCAGCGCTGGAAAGGCATTAGCTGGGTAATGGTGATTACTGTAGTGAGTATTGCCCTCAGTACAACCTATCCCATCATCTTCAAGTATGTCATTGATTCCTTGTCTGCAGGCAGTGCCACCAGAGATGTGCAGTTCTATGTCTGGCTCATCCTGGCGGTAGGGTTGGCTCGAACCCTCACGCGTTGGATCCTACCCTCTTCTCGTTATATCATGAATCTGATCCTGGGTCTGGATATCAAACTTTTCCATTTTGAAAACCTGCTCAGGAAGGACCCGGCTTTTTTCAATGAGTATCGCTCTGGGGATATTATTACAAGGTTCTCTGATGATATCGATGGTGATGTGAAACTGGCCTGGTTTGGAAATTCAGGTATTATGCGACCCATTGAAGCCGGATTTACCCTATTATTCTCAATCGCTGTCATGATGACCCTGCACTGGAAATTGACTCTTATGGCTGTTGCACCTCTACCCCTCATCGTCTGGGTCATGAGCAAGACTGAACATTCACAACACAAAGCCTACAAGAGAAGACAGGAAACTATTTCTCAGACCAACAATATTCTGGAAAGTGCATTTTCAGGAATTCGAATCGTCATTGGCTTTGTTATGGAACAAGCCCAGGAAAATCTTTTCAAAAAAAATATGGTAGAGCGCAAAGATGCTGAAGAGCGCGTGGTCTATATCCGTTCCTTCCTGGAGAGTCTGGGAAGTGTCATTAATCAGGTCGGGTTGGTAGTTATCCTTTTTGTCGGTGGATACTATGTGATTCATAGTGAAATCAGCCTGGGTGACTTCTATGCCTTCATTGCCTATATGACTGGCATCACGGAGCCGATCTGGACCATATCCTGGTTCTTTGTTTCTTTAAAAATGGCTGAGTCCTCAGTAGACCGTTTAGAAGCAATCGAAAAATTTGAGAACAAGCCTGTTCACGATACGGTGGTCAAACCGCCCATTCATATTCTCAATGTACGGGATTTACATTATCGCTTTCCCGGGGAAGCTGACGATGTCATCAATTCAATTAACTTTCAAGCTCGGCCAGGTGAGAAAATTGGGGTTGTGGGAGAGGTTGGTTCAGGAAAGACAATCCTGTTAAAATTGATCTCCGGCTGGTTTGTACCAAATAGTGGCTCGGTTGAACTCAACGATGCACGGCTCAGTGAGCTTAGTGATGCTTCCAGAGCCCAGAGTATTGGATATGTGCCTCAGGATATTGAGTTGTTCAGTGGTACCGTGACTGACAATATCAGTATGGGGCGCGAGGGGTCAAAAAGTTTGGAATCCATCACAAAGACTACTGTGATTGGGGATGAGTTGGATCTGGACAAGATGCTGGAGCAGGGTGGGGTTGGTCTCAGCGGCGGTCAGAGAGCTCGAGTGGCTCTGGCACGGGCTTTTTATGGTGATACATCAATCTATATCTTTGATGATGTAACTTCAGCTCTAGACCTCAATACAGAGAAGATTTTATGGCGAAATATCAATGCTGATTATTCAGGGGCACTTTTTTTGGTTGCAACACATCGTGAAGCAACTGCCGCTGAAATGGATAGGGTCATCTGGATCAAGAATGGTCAGATTCACCATGAAGGTCAGCATGCTGATTTGCTGCGTCTCCACCCAGAATATCGCTCCCTGTTTGCCCACGATTAACTGAAAATCCTCAGTCTCGTCTGCCTGAGGTCCTCGAAGGCTGTTTTTAATGGACACTGTCTCCTTCGAGAGCCTCATGAAGACGGTTTAGTGAAACTGGTAAAAAAAAGCCACCCCTATTGACGGAGGTGGCTTTGTAAATCCTCATGAAGGGGAGAAGTCTTTAGGAGCAGACCGTCTCCAACAAAATGGCACAAACTTCATAGGGATCCATATTGGCTGCAGGACGACGATCCTCCAGATAACCTTTGCCCTCTTTCACAGTTTGAAGCGGAATGCGAACAGAAGCACCACGGTCACTGACACCATAGCGGAATTCATGAATAGAACAGGTCTCGTGGAGACCTGTGAGGCGTTCTTCGTTATGAGCACCATAGACAGCAATATGCTCCTCATGTTTCTCACCCAATTGTTTACAGGCAGCTTCAACCACATCATATCCACCTGCCTCACGCATAGCTTTGGTGCTGAAATTGGTGTGAGCTCCTGCGCCATTCCAATCACCTTTAACAGGTTTGGGGTGAATACTGGCATTGACGCCATATTCTTCAGCAATTCTATACAGTAGCCAGCGTGCCATCCACAACTGATCACCACTTTCCAGGGGTCCAAGAGGTCCAATCTGAAATTCCCATTGACCAGGCATGACTTCAGCATTCACGCCGGAGATGCCAATACCAGCCCGTAAACAAGCCTCCATGTGATCTTCTACAATATCGCGACCAAAGACCTCATCAGCACCTACACCGCAGTAAAAGGGACCCTGAGGAGCTGGATATCCACCATCAGGCCAACCCAGTGGAGCGCGACCCTGGAAAAAGGTGTATTCCTGTTCGATCCCGAACCAGGATTCTTCAGCTTCGAATTTTTTGGAAACTTCAACGAGACGATCCCGTTTATTTGATTCGTGAGACTTACCATCAGGATAACAAACGGCATTCATTACCAGGATATTATCTCCGCCACGAATGGGGTCTGGATAAAAAGATACGGGGTGTAAAGAGCGGTCGCTATCATGCCCCACAGCCTGATTGGTACTGGAGCCATCAAAACCCCATTCAGGTATCTGATCCAGCGAGGTGACGGGCCCATCAATAATTTTTGTTTTTGAACGAAGCTTGGATGTGGGTAGGTGTCCATCAATCCAGATATATTCAGCTTTAATTTTTGCCATGGGGAGAACTCCTCAGTCGAATTGTTAAATGACTATTCGCTTAATTATCATAACATACAATTAACAAGCGATATAATCACTTGTCAATAAAAAATTAAGTAATAATTGAGATTTATTTAAATATATAAGGCAGTTATAATATAATTAGCGAAATATTTAGGTTTTTCTATTTGATTGCAGGCAGTAGAGCTTGTAAATCAATTGACATGCTTTCCTTGTAGGTGGATAAAACCAGATTGGATTGAGTTCTGTTCACTCCAGGCCAATTCTGAATTTCGTATAGCAGGTCTTCCAGAGCATGTGAATTCCTGGCTCTGACCTTAAGGATATGAGAACCCCCACCGATGATGGAATGACATTCCAGAATGGAGCTCGATTCAGCTGCTTTTTCGACAAACTTGTCATAGTGGTCTGAGTGTTCGCTGACGATAAATACAAAGGCAGTGAGATCTAAGCCCGCTTTTTTGTGATCCACCACAGTTGAATAGCCTTTAATCAGGCCATTTTCAGTGAGTTTTTTCATTCTTTCACCCACTGCTGGTATTGAGAGTTGCACAACCCTGGCAATTTCGCTGGCAGTGGCGCGTCCGTTTTCCTGAAGTAATTCCAATATCTGGATATCGCGATCATCTATCATCTTTCTCTCCTGAAATATTTTAAGTGCGAGGCAATATATCTTAAAATATTAATGAAATAAGGGAATATGAGTGACAATCCGCTATATTATTTTCATCTAGACCTTTTGAACAAGTGTCGCTGTTGTGACACTTGTTCCTGTATTGTATTCTAAATTGGTTTAAGAAGAATCATCAGTACAGATAGACATAAATTTTAATGGAGATTTTATGAATTATAGAAAAGGGGCCAGGCTTTCCATACTTGCTATGGTCCTCAGCATATTCATGCTCGGCACGATGGCATATGGTCAATATAGCGTGGGGCAGACAATTAGTCAAACTACCAGGGACAAAGTGGTGAGTTTCTGCGCCAACGATGCTGGCAATGTTACTCTGGGGAGTTTATTAGTGCCAGAGCAGGGGGATGCTAATCGCGTCGTCTGGCTCAATTTTTTTGAGTCCTGGTGAGGCAGCTGCCGTGCGGAGGTTCCGCACCTGGAAACGTTTCACCAATCAAGAGCCGATGAGGGTCTGCTGATTGTCTCCTTAGGCAATGATTTTAACTCATTGAGCTGTTCGGCCTGGGCAAACCTGGGGGCAACCTATCCTGTTGCAGACGATCGTAGTTCAGGTATTTGGAGTGATTTTGGTACTGGGGCTATCCCTCGTAACGCTATCATTGATATGAATGGCGTCGTACGCTACAACTCAATTGGATATAATGAATCAGCTGTTACTGGTATCCTGGATGAATTGCTCTTAGTCACCGGTGTGGATGATGAAAAGGAGACACCCGAGCAACACAAGTTGCTCTCAGTCTTTCCCAACCCATTTAATGCCGAAACTCAAATCCAATTTGAGCTCCCTCGTTCAGGGCAGGTAACACTTTCCATTTATGACAGTCAAGGTAGAGCAGTCCGACGATTGCTCAATGTGGATCTGTCCGCTGGCTCACACCAGATAACCTGGAACACAAGGGATGATTCAGGTTCTGAATTGCCCAGCGGTGTGTACATGGCCACACTAGCCCATGATGGTGGTCGAGATACGAGAAAACTTCTGCTGTTGAAATAGAGCATTTTTCAATAGACCTGTCCATATACAGAGAAGCCCCTGAATTCAGGGGCTTCAGACTGTTGATAAAGCTCTCGCCGA
>JABMQQ010000038.1 GCA_013202495.1 Fidelibacterota bacterium
TATTACCATGGCTTAACACAATCTAAGGCTGGTAACAAAGAAGAGGCTACGGATCTGCTCACCAAAGCAGGCAACTGGAACGAGGATAGTTACAATTTTGCTTTCGTCCGTGCTAAAGCCTTGGCGGCTATTGGAGAATAGCCTCACTGGTAAGCTTGAGAGCCCTGGACACCAGTCTGGGGCTCTCTTTTTCCACAATGGTAGGTAGCAATAACCGCCGTTTATGAGACTAAATTCATAAACACGTTCAACCCCTAGCAAAGCTAGCAAACAGTGTCTTAAAACCCGTCTTATAATCAAAGTATAATAATTAACGACAATTGTGGTATTTGCGACAGATGGGGACAAGGCTGGTGGGAACAATGGTCATATCCGGAAATGTAATCTATACTGATCCTCGGATGTTTGATAAATACTCTGCCACCTCGACATCAATTCCATAAAGTAGATTGTACATCCCTGCAGACACTTTCATGAAGTTTTCTAGGTTTATCTTCTGAACATCAGGTAGTGATTCTTTCCCTTTTTTGTCATGAGGATATCTAAAGGCATAGGAGCCACGATCGAAATGATCAAATTGGGTTACAAGTTTTTGGAATGATGACCGGTCTTTCTTTTCAATAGCTACACCAACCTCTTTCAATTTTGATTTGACCTCACTCCATAAATCTAAAAGGGGATGTACATTTGGGATCCCTTCCTTGACTTCTAAAATCTGATAGCAAGTACCTATAATGTCCTTAAGCAAAAGTTCTAAGCTTTGTCTCATCAAGAATACGATAGGATAGACCAGGATATCATGGTGTCTTGCCATAGAGTCAAGATTCATAAACACGAGTTCAGCTGCTTCCTTGTATCCAGAAGCATATAGATAGGTCTTTTCCTCTTGTCCAAGAATATCTAATCTAGCATTTATCCATTTGTGGGGATCCCCACCATTGAACAGATCCTGGTCTGGGGATGGCCATTCAAGGTTTTCAATGTTCTTTTCGAGAATTCCCATGCTCAACTCCTACAATTTTTTGTAGTGGCCAGAGAGTCTAAATTTTCTTTCGATTCTCTCAGACTCCTCTACAGACTGATCCTTTCGCATTGTTTCTATTGTTTCAGAGAATTCTATGATGAAGCTATCCTTATCAATAGGAGCCCCACTAAGGACAAATGAAGTTGAATTGTCGTTATCATTATCAAGAGCAATAAATAATTCGGCCTGGTCATTCCCCGCAGTTAATGCTGGCTTAATGAATTTTAAGTAGGCAATCCACAAGATGCTGGCAATTGTAATAGAAGATGCGGTTAGGTTAATGACTGCGGACCAGTCAAAGGCCGCTGATTGGATGACCCCTGGTCTTGGTATTGGCCTATAAAAATCGAGTTCATTTGTCTCTGATTGAAGGAACTGCAGTAATTCATCAGTGGTGTATCTGTCGTTCACATTCGGCACTGCGCAATGCAATATTAAACTCATATCATTTCCTCTCCCAGGGATGCTATTTTTTAGTGATCGTATTTTCTATTCGATGCTTCAATTCTTTTATAAGACCAGAGAGGTTATCTTCGGTATACTTGATAGTATTTATCTGGGCAGTATCAAAATGCCTCTTCTTGAACTCGTCTTTGGTGCAAATCCAGATTACTGGGATTCCGAGTCCTAAAGCAAAACCAGCTTCAAAGTACACCCCTTGATTGTGGGTTGATACATCTGCCACCATAAATCGGGATCTGCGAATCTGGGTCATGATTTCATCTGCTATCCAATTGTTGTGCGGGTGGTCGTGTAGGATCTTAGCCCCATACCCCGCACCTTCAATCCCTGGTCTGATGCCATTAAAAAATATTGGCTTCAACTCTTCGGTGAAATCCATTGCAACAAATCCCTGTTTAGAGTTGATAGAATTACTTTCAAGCTCATGGACTATTGCCCATCCCTTTGGTGTGATGCGGTAAGCTTGACCAGAAACGTGCTCAATGGCTTTTAGATTTTTCTCCAAGTATTCAGAGAATAGGTATGCAAACTCTTGTATGTTTGCGGACCATGTTACCGGTAAGAGTCGCAGTAATGATTGGGCTCTACCTTTTTTGAAAAGATCTGTAGCCGTACTTCCAGCTTCAATATCTCCCAGAACAGAAGTCAAGTGGGGAATGATGTTTGTGATTCTTCCGCCAATTTCAGGATGTCGCAACGAAAGCTCATACAATAAGGCGTCCGCACGGGTGCCAACAGATGGAGTAGGTACTCTGATCAAATATTCGATTTTTTTGTCATCAAGTAGTGTTTTAGGGTTGTGGTAAATTTGAGATGATAAAACGGACAGTTGTCGTTCAGATAAGTCACCTCCTAGATATTGTCCATCAACGTTTAAATGATGTTCAAAGTCAAAATTTCCACAGCGGATGCATTTGCATTGAACGATGTCCGATGAATCTTCCCAAATCGTTGCGGGTGATGAGCAAATTGGGCACTTGTCAGAATGTTGCATAGTTTCCCTCCATAACTATAAACTCTCTAGGGAAACTACGATTGCGGGGATAAATAACTATTTGAAACTATCACACCAAAGGAGGATACTGCTTCCCCCGTTCTGGATAAAACCTGCTCGTCTTATTGTGATCTTGTTTCCATGATTGATCCTTCCATTTGTTTTGTCTATGCGCAGATTATGGAATGAAATCCAACACTAGTTGCTGATAAAGGGCGTCGTTGGGTGTCGGCTAGGCAGGATTTTTCCACACTTTGGTGCTCAACTGCCCACGCCAAGAGGTATAACGTGGAATTAAGCGGTTGGAGTTTTTGTGGTGATGATGGTTTAGGGTAGTTATTGTAGGGTGCATAAATTTGCCTTATTTTGACTTCAAGACTATCCAAGGGGGAAACTGTGACTAAAACATTCTATTCATCCAATTACCACTCTAGTAAGGCATTGATAATAGGAATTGATGATTATCAGCATACAAAGAAACTTGATAATGCTGTAAATGATGCAAAAGCACTCAAGGACATTCTGGTTCAAAATTTCCTCTTTGATGAAGAGGATGTATGTCTCCTCCTTGACGGTGATGCAACCAAAGAGAAGATAGAAGCATCTTTCATGGACTTTTCTAAGGTGAGTATTGACCTGGATGATAGAATCCTGTTCTTCTTCGCTGGACACGGGCATACTCTTTCGGGCAGGGGGGGTGACACAGGTTTTCTGATGCCTGTTGATGCAGATATCTCTAAACGAGCATCAATGATAAGGTGGGATTACTTTACTCGTAGCTCCACCCTAATCCGGGCAAAGCACATGTTGTTCATCATAGATGCCTGCTATGGAGGTACAGCTCTTTCTAGAAGTGTATCCTCTGGAAGTCATAGGTTGATGGGTGACATGATCAGTAGGTTATCCTACCAAATCCTTACTTCTGGGAAGGCAGATGAATCAGTAAGTGACGGGAATGGTCCAAGAGATGGCCATTCGTTATTTATGGGGCACCTGCTTGATGGGTTAGAAGGGCGAGCAACATTGACTAATTCTAATGTCATGACGGCTCAATCATTAATGTCCTACATGTATTCCAAGGTTGGCGCAGACGCTTTTTCGGATCAGACACCTCATTATGGTCATCTTGAAGGTGATGGTGATTTCATATTCAACCCATCTCAAAATGCAGAGGGACAAGATGAGCCGCAAGTGGAGGGACAACAGAGCCTAATCCAATATCCTATAGATCAGGACTACTCCAAAGAAAGTCAATTGATATCACAAGAAAAGTTGAATCGGTTGATAGTTGATCCTGTTAATCGCATAGAGTTGGAAGGTCACATCGACAAAATGCTTAGGGATTATATACTTGAAATTGAAAGTTCGCAATTTGACCCCTCCATAGAGCCAAATGATGATTTAATTAATCTGCGGGTATCTCGTTGTCATGCAATCGTGAAGCCCCTGTGTACCGTTGGGGTTCTTATCTCAAAGTGGGCGGACACAGACTATCAATTCTATCTACTTCAGAAAATCATCAAAAGAATCTCTGATCCAGCAATTAACCCAACACCTGGAGGCTATACTATATGGAGTTCTCTAAAGTGGTACCCCATTACAATCTTCTATTATTCTTCGGGCATCTCTGCACTTTCTGTAAACAATTTTAAGGTACTAAAGTCTATTTTAGAAGCTCAAATACCTGTATTCAATTATTCTGATCTGGAAGAACCTGCATTTGTGCAGCAGCTTGAGCAGATGAATGAAATCTGGGAGTCAGTATTCAAAAGATTGCCAGATCGAGAGAGGCAATTTGTCCCCATGAGTGAATTGCTTTTTGATCAACTTCAGAGTGTACTAGATGAGCTGTTGTTCCTAGGGTCAGACTATGAGAAACTTTTCGATTTGTTTGAAGTTCTTACATCCTTCTACTATGCATACCACACCAAGGATCCTTCTGGCGATATTTGGGTTTCTCCCGGACGATACGCATACAAGCACAATGGGCATTTTAGCGAGCATAATCCTCTCGATAATTTCATTAAGGACGTGGGTAAGGTGAATGAGGACTGGATAGGGTTCAAATCAAAGCTTTTTCCTGGAACGACTACCACATTTGACAGATACGCCGCCAAGATAAAAGAGCATATGAAAAGATTGCCCATCCATTGATTTTCATAATCAAACATTGTTACGTGAATGGAACCTGAGATGAGCAGACCGGCTATACCACGAGAAATTAAGAGGGCAGTCCTCATTGAAGCTGGCCATAGATGTGCCATTCAAACATGTAAATACCCAGCCGTAGATGTACATCACATCATACCGTGGGAAAAGACGAAGGATCATAATTACGACAATCTGATAGCTCTATGTCCAAACTGCCATAGACGTGCAGATAGGGGAGAAATTGACCGGAAGTCTTTAAGAATGTACAAAGCACAACTATCTGCATCGATTGGCGAACATGCTGTAGTAACTAATCAAGAGTACTATATTATTAACGAATCACAGGAAGGGCATCCTGGGTATGAGTTTGAGTTTAAAGTTCCAAGATTTGTGGATCCAGATTTACGGGTAGTTGAGGATTATTTCCGAACGTTAGGGAATAGGCTGTTGCATGAACACAGAAATTATCACTATTTACTTGAACCTCTTGACATTGAATTCACAATGGGTCCAAACCTAACCACCGGCTCATTTGAGATAATGTGGCTGACATCATTATTAGTTAGCATCAAGTATCGGATTTATGAGTATGGAAGTGGAGCGATGCATGGTAATGGAAAAAGTATTACTCGAACTTACCTAAGGGATCCAGTGCAACATCTTGATCTTAAGCATCTCTTCAATTCTGAGGATTATCTACTGATTCTGTCAAAGCTTACCAGGGAAGCTTTGCTTCAAGATGGAGGTCGAGATGAGTTTTGGGTTAGAGGCGGAACGGAACCCCTTGAAAAGAACTTTGCATCATTTAACCTAGTCTCAGGTGGCCTATTATTGACATTTGATGAATATGTGGTGGATTGCTATGCTGCAGGTCCGCAAGTGATAGAAATATCTTGGGGTAAATTAAAGGATATCATGAATCCAAGATTGCTCTTCCTAAGCTCACAATCCCTGGGGTGAGGTGATAATTGAGTAGTGAGATAGATAAAAGCTTCAATATCTTTCTTGTTCAAATTGAGAAAATTCTTGTAACACAGGTTGCAGTAAAAAACAGCACAAAAGAACAGCTCAAAATTCTCGATGAAATTGAGGAATTCCATGAGAGGCACCCTGATCAGACAGATCTCACTAAATCTTATTACAACACTTGGTACAAGTCAATTATTGATGAACGAGAGAAACCTCTTGGGCAGATAATCCTCAGTAATGCGGAGAGGAAAAAGGCCGCATTTTACCATAAGAATAAGCAATACTTGTGGCTACTCGTAGAGGCTTACGAACATTTCTCGCTCTTTTTGAAAGAAGTATATATCCAGGCTGGAGTAATCGATAGTACGCTTTGGCCAAAAGCAGATTATGCTAAAGCTCAAGAACTCTGCGGGGGCAACCCAGCCATTGATCAACTAAGTAAGATCATTGCCAATAAGAAGGGGTTGTCAAACCACGTATTGAATCAATTTCGCAAAGTCTTTCCAGAGGTAAAGAAATATGATTCAGACAATATTTTCGGTGTCAATCTTAAGCTGGCTCTTGTATTGATTGGGAGAATGAGGCATCAAGTAGTACATCGTGCGGGAATAGTTTCTGATAAGGATTATTTTCTCGCCAGAGTAATGCAGGAAGCGGGAGTATATAATAATGGTAAGTTCAGCGATGAACATAAGAGTCTCGTGGACCTTTTTATGGATTCAGGTGAGATGAAGGGATTGATCCGACTATTAGAATTACCCATCAAAAGGCAGGGTGGATTTGTCTGGGAATCCAACATCTTCAAGGTCCTAATAGGCATTCTTCCCGCCTATGCAGAGCTGTTATTAATCACTCTTAAAAGTCATGAGAAGGCTCTCGAGGGGTCTATGTGACATAGGGAGTGAGCAGTCTCAAATACCTCAAATGTAATTCATAATGATACTTTGATTCTGAGATGGCTTTTGAGACTCTGTTTATTTGGTTTGCAAGGGGTTGGAAGGGTTCAATCATTTCGTCTCATAAACGTCGGTTAATGAGATCACCGTACGGATAGTGTTTTGATTGATAATAAATATAGGTAACTCCATTTCCATGGGATATTACGATAGAGACTCGCGGTATAATAATTTTGAAATACGCGATACTCCCGAATCACATTTCAAAAATAACTACATTTCCAAATGGTGGAAAAGAGAATACGATAAATTAATCCTTAAATATGTTCATAATTGGCATTGGGCATGGTATGATGCAATGTGTTATGATTTTCCTGAAATTATTGTTAAGGATATCAATGAAGATATAACTAAACATTGGAAAAATACTGACCCTCTATGCAGTAGATATCCAAATGCTTGGCGACATACGATTGAAACTTTTGCACTTGGTCGTTACCTGAAACTAAAGTACAATAAGAATATTGACAAGCCGAAGAGGAAACATTGTCGGCTATGTAATAATCTATTTACAGAAGATTCGTTGCCGTTTCCATTGTTGCATCGATTAAACAAAAAAGATAATGTACATTTTTGCTCGCTGTGCTTGTTCCAAGCCTTCTTGGACAAAGGGAATAATAACTCAACAGCAGAAGAAATAATTCATCATTTTCAGCAACTCAGTGAGATATTGCAGATAATACCTTTTCAGAATTTTGGATCAAGCCCTATGCACTTCAGAGGTTTAGATCTAAATCAAATTGAACGAGTAGCTAAACTATTTATTCACAACAAGCCCTCATTAGAAAGGATAAAAAAAGTCTTCGGATCTTGGTTAAACTGTCTTATCAAGTCAAAGATATTATCAAGTGATGTGCGTGAAACAAATAGAGGCACTCACTGTTTGGCAAATGACGGTCACGCATGCCTTTCCCTTGGTGAGAAAATGATTGATGACTATTTATTCCAGAATGGCATAGAACACCAGAAAGAACCTAGATACCCTGAGGGTAAGTTTAGAGCAGACTTCAAAGTCGATGATATCTTTATTGAGTATTTTGGTCTAAGTGGTGACAAAGATTATGATAATAGGGTAGCAACTAAAATCAATTTATGTAAGAAACATAATATCGAACTGATTCAATTATACCCAAAAGACCTGTTGAATATAGCCAAACTTGATAAAAAGTTGCAACCTCTGCACATTGTCTCAAAAAGGATGTCTCAATAGTAACGGGCTTTTTGAATGTCTCATAAATCCTGGTATTTGAGAGTATTTAGAATCTACGACTTCTGATGAATCTTCGTTGTCGTTCGATATTTGCATAGGAACGGCTGCTTTCAATTTGGTCTGCGAGGAATTTCTTGATGGGTACGAGCTCTATCCCTAAACTTGATTTCATCACTACATCCCGTACTCTAATCCATTCTTCAGCCCAAAGATCTCCAAAAGAAGTGTCTCCCATTTGTGCGCCAACTTCCTTTTTCCAATGAATTTGACTAAAGATTTCAACATCATGATTTAACTGTAAGTACTCTAAAAGTAAATCTTCGAATATGTCAGGCCTCGAATTATTGGCAATGTCCACAACTATGTTCAGCTTCCTTGGGTGGCTGATATTTTGCCTAAGGTAGGAAAACAAGAAACGTTTGGCTCGATGTTCTACTTCAGGGGGTAATTTTCTATAAAATGAATTACCGAAGTCAGGAAGAATCCCTAGGAAGTCTTCATGTCTAATAATGATTTCAAAGACGGCTCGTATTTGCTCTTCAATACCATCCACAAGCCATACAATACCAAGTTCTTCATGCCCCCCAGTTAGTCTCGTATCCTCCTTTTCATAAAGTGAGTCCACATATTCAACAAGAAAAGAAGGTTGAACATTCAGAATATTCAGCAGCCCTTTGCTCCTGTAGTCGAAGTGGTCAAACAATGAGCAATGAAGAATATATGCCCTTTTTATGATGTCAAGATCGTCACCTAGATTAGCAAAATGTTCTTCGAATGTGTGTGAAGCGCCAGTTGCATGAAAACCACCTGCAGCATGATCCTCAAGAATCTGAATTAGAATATGTTTGAATAATTGTGGATCGAATTGGAGGTATCTTACTAGTCGATCAAATAGAATAGTGAGGGAACGGTCATTATCTGCAATAACGCTCATGATTCTGTCTGGGAATGTTTCATTGATTAGGCTGTCATCAATCATCTCAAAGTACGCCAGCTGCCAATATGTTTTTCCTTCGAAATGACCACTATTCAACAACTCCCAACATTCATCAGCATCTTCATTTGTCTTTATGTATTCAAAGAGGTGAGCCTGAGGATTCAGATTGATCCTATTCCCCTGCACTACTAGCGTTTTTAGTAGATGATGTGCCATATCTTTGTTCAACCATTCCATTAATTTTGATAATGACTTATGAAAACTCCACTGATTTGAGCCGTTAATAGGTAAAGTATCACAATCAGCATAAAACTCTTCAATTTCAGTCTTGTTCTCCAAGGAAATTGAAGATCTAAGTTGTTCTTCTTTTAGCCTATCATAATCATTTTGGTCATCGAATTCATATTCCATTTCCCCTCGGAGACTCTGCCAGTCCAAGACTTTATACAATTCATATATCCTGCTTGAGAAGATTGGACTAATTTGTTCAAAAGTAGGCGAGCTAATACCATGTCTCCGGTAACGTCGGCCAAGTTTGTCGATGAATTTACAGTGGTCGAATATCTCGCGCGAAAGATGGTTTTTCGCAAGTTTGACGATGTGTTCAGCATTGTAAGTCTTCAAAGCATTTCGGAACTTAATAGCTGAA
>JABMQQ010000039.1 GCA_013202495.1 Fidelibacterota bacterium
TAGCTATTAAGTTCCGAAATGCTTTGAAGACTTACAGTGAACAACGCTTCCATGATTACCAACAAAATAAATATTTGAAGATGAATTACCCCAGATGGTTGTTACTTGATTGATTCCATACTGCGCCCAATCACACATCCACATTTCAGTAAATTGTTGTCCATTATAGTGGAATATTTTACAGCCATCGACAAACCATATATCATTTTGAGAAAGGGCAAAAACTCCCTCAAAATCAACGGGGCGTAAAATCTGCATCATCTCCCATCCAACCCCATCCCAATGAGCGACATTATAAATTGAGCTATCGGTCGCAATATATCCTACTACCCAGATATCGTTCTCAGCCAGAATTGAAACATCATTCAAATAGCTTCCATAGATACCCAGGGTATCAAACTCCAAGGTGAAGATATGGCTGGTTGTGTCCAGTATGCATTCAGTGCCATCTACATTCCAATGATATGAAGTATCACACTCACACGACTCCCCATCCTCTACGGGATGAGAATTGGGAACACAAGCACAAGTATCTGAAGATAACTGCATCCCTTGCCCGCAGATCGTTTCCTCTGGTGGCTTCGGACAGGCCACTAGGAGGATTAGGAGTAGTATTGGAGCTAGGTATCTCATCTATCCTTTAAGCGCCACGCTACCGCCCCGCCTCTCTCCACATCCATCCACAGACTCGCTTGTATCCACCATCATTGTTCTCCCTGAATATGATCCTGCTTATGCAGCCTAATTCACTTGGCTTTAACTACAGTACCTTTGTTAGGCAGCAAATTTTTATTCATTTCAGCCAAGTATGTTTATTTCTAAAAATAGCTCCAAAGTAGAATTTTTCATCCGTATCCAATCTGTTTCATGAAACCATGTAATATCTGGATTTACTCGCAATCCAATTGCGTATGTGGGCAACATTTGGGATTTTAAGGTAACGCCTACCCCCAATAGATAACCAAAATTCATTGATTTCATTATTGAGGTAGAAACATGACTGCTAGCCGATTCGCCCTCTAAAAAGATGTCTGTTCTTAGCCCAAGCTCATAATACATCTTTCGTTTACTCAGCGACACCCATCTCCGGCAAACAATTGGAAATTCTAGATATGCCAACGACATATTGTAATCTGGAGGAATTTCGATAGTAATATGTGGTTTGCCATCCACGAAGGGTATGCGTCCTTGTGAGGAATTGCCCTTTTGTGAATATTTGGCTTCAATTTGAATAGAATAATTGTTTGAAACCACCGTATGAGCTAGCACTCCAAATGACAATCCTAAGTTGGAGCTCAGATTTTCCGTAAAATTTTCATTTTGCCACTCGTTATCATAAAAATTCCAATTCTGAGATTTTCGAACTAATCCTCCCTTTAAACCAATTTTGAAAATGCCTATGCCAAATAGGTTATTTACAAAGAGACAGAGTATTATAGCCAATGTAATTTTATTTTTCATGTATAATCTCTCCGACTGCCTAACGCCTTAAGCTTGAGCTGCTTCCATCTACTGACTCGCTTGTATCCATCCACATCATTTTCGTATTGCACTCCCCTTGCGTGTGAGTCAGCTCTAAGCCTATGTTAGCTGTTCCTTATCACTTAATAATACTGAACTTAACTGTATAATTTACATATTGACTAGTTATCGCACAAAAATAAATTCCACTAGCCAGATTACCTGTAAATATTGGGACAGAATGAGTCCCTTGAATCTGTGGCTCATCCAACACTGTGGTAAGTTCCCGTCCCAATACATCAAGTATAATTATTTTCACATGCCCTGAGTTACTCAACGAATAATTTAACCTACCTGAAGAATTAAAAGGATTTGGATAAATACCTGAAACTCGTATTGAGGTCGGAGTCTGATTTTTGTGAGTCACAACCTGCAATGTAGAGTTCAGAACTGACTGAAACGCTGTAAACGATTCTTGCGTAAAACGGCGATGGCCAAAGAATGCCCAGACCATTGGACCATATGATATATATTGATCATTCGATGCATATAATAAGGAACTGCCACTCATTCCCATATATCCTATTCTCGAGAATGTCGCAAAACCATTCAGCAAACCAATAGCTAAACCACTATTATAATATAGGGTATCTGCGTCATACGGAACCGTGTTGCACTCATCACCTCGACAACCTGGATAACTGAAAGTATGGAACAAATTTGATTCGAAAAAGGTCGGATCTGAATCATATCCAATTCCAACCCATCCAGTTTCATAACCGATTGGGACTGCACATTTAATAAATGCTATATCATCTGAAAGAGGAGCGTCATAATTCGATTTCAGCATAATGTACTCAACTGAATGTGTCGAACCGAGTAGCGGGTTCTCAGCATCATTATCATAGGCTGGTGAAATCAATACGGAATCATAAAACGTCCACAGTTCATTTTGCCTATATCCAACGCAATGAGCGGCAGTTAGGACATATTGGCTTTCAACCATCATTCCCGAACATAAATCAAGTGTATCTCCATCTACGATCGTCCTGAGTTTAACCGTAGCTGATAATGGATAGTTGTAGCTCAAAAACAGGTCTTGAGCTTTTGTGAGGGGAGAAAAAAACCAACCATTTTCATCCTCCTCTGGAATATCCACTGGGAGTGGTTCCAAAGAGTCACTCAAATCAAAATGCCAGTCGGTGTTGGCAGAAGTTATTAAGTCATCATAGGGTGGAATCTCAAAAAGTTCCACCCCACCGGATTCCAGATTGAATATGAGTAAGGAATCTGTTTGAGCTATACCCTTGACAGTGATGCAGATTATTAGAGCGATACCGATTATTCTCATTTTATTCATTTGATACAGCTAACGCTTTAGGCTTGAGCTGCTTCCCAAAACAGACTCGCATGTATCTATCCTCATCACCGTAAGTATACCATCTTAACAACACTTGAGGACTCGCCTGCCTGCAGCCTCGCGAAATACATGCCACCGGCGACTTGCTTGCCTGTTTCATCGGTTCCGTTCCACGTTGCCTCATAATGGCCTGCTGGTTGCGATTGTTGAACGAGTGTCTGTATGTTGCGCCCGTTGATATCGAAGATCTTCAGAATCACATTCGACCGTTCTGGTAGTTCGTATTTGATTGTTGTGTTGGGATTAAAGGGATTCGGATAACTATCTATTAGCAAATCAGTAGGAAGCTCTGTACCCACACTGATAGGTGATGTTCCGCCTAGCACACCTTCAGCACTTATTTTTGTTGCCCAAACGCCTCCCCACTCCTCATCAACAAATACGTAAACCGCCCCTCCGCTATTATCGGTAACTGTAACAGGAGCTTGGTACCCATCTAGTATTTGGTCATAAAGAAGTACATTGTCCCAATCAGGTACACCTAACGAGTTGGTTCTGAAAGCCACTTGCTCAAGTCCATTAAGAATAGAGATAAATCCATTAATACTGTTTATTGTGCTGACGCTGTAATTTGTTTCTACCGTTGCACCAAACAGTCCAGGTTCATCATAGCAAAGCGAGCCTATTGAGTCTATCCATTGGAAATAGATAGAATTAGTACCCCCGTAAACGTCATAGATCGAAACAAATGCTCCACCATTTTCATCAGGACATATTGACTTGATATATGTTTCGCCAGGGGTTTCTAGTGTAATATCTATCCATTCGAAAGAGGGTAGTTCGTAAGTATTTATTTTGGCAATATGGTTTAACGTATATCTATAAAATAAATTTCCCAACCCATCAATTGAATAGTAACCTCCAGCCACAGTTGGTAGTTCAAGCCCTCCAATACCGAAGTATTCAAGTCCCTCTTCAGTAAACGTCTGGATGTGGTGAGCTCTGTTTGAATCTGTTTCATTGGTCCTAAAAATAATTGAGAAATCATTATCCTCATTTTTGAAAAGGTAGTTGATTCGTGCTAAGGAATTGCTTACAAGGATTCCGTAGTCGTCCCACATGATTTCACCAGCACTGGATATTCTCTGAATATATAATGAGATGTGAGGTCCACCATCTCTGAGATCAACCCAAGCTATGAATGCCCCACCATCTGTGGTTCCTAATATTTTTGATATAAGAGCCAGATCATCATCTCCTGAAGCATTTGGAGGTGAGACAACAATACCACTACCCCAAAGTTTATTACCTGTACTATCAATTTTTTGAACACGAATATCAGTACGTACGAATTCAGATGGAGGAGGTGCTACCCATTCTATATCGCTGTATGATACTAACATGCAACTATCGGAGCTAAGAGCCAATGAAGGAAACCACACCTCGTGACCTAAATAATCCAACAATTGTGAGTTCCAGGGAGTATTCCCCTCGGCATCTAAACGTTCACAAAGGACATCTGGTATTCCTCTTGTCACATAGGCTCCACCCTGTCCATCACTTATGGCATTAAAATTTATGCTCCCAGCACCTAAAAATAATGGCGAACCAGGTGAGGTTGGCCAGTCGGCTAAAAGACCAAATGGGAACAGAGATAATGCTATAACGAAAATATTAAACCGACACTTCAACTTTTGAATCCAACCTTTCTATTTATCTATCCCTCTAACGCCTTAAGCTTAAGCTGCTTATCGAAACAGACTCGCTTGTATCATTCCGAATCATCTCAAGTATATCATCTTAACAACACTCGAATACTGCCCAGCTTGCAGTCTTGCGAAGTACATGCCTGCTGCGACCTGTTTGTCGGAGTGGTCTGTTCCGTCCCACGTCATTTCAAATGAACCAGGCGATTGATATCCATCAACAAGGAGGCAGACTTCGCGACCAGAGACATCATATATGGATAACCTAAATTGTCCCTTTGTGGGCAAATTATACAATATAGTCGTCACTGGGTTAAAGGGATTTGGGTAAGCCGATAATTTGCCACTACTAGGAACCATACCATCCTTCTCTATCGATACAAAGCCTTCATTCTTGTAGACATTTATACCGCCATCATGCTCACCAAGGATCATATCCTCGTCATTATCATTGTCAATATCATAGAAGCATATTGATGGCTGTCGACCAACCCATATGTTGCTATAGCTCAACGTCTCAAATTCAAAATCAAATTCGTTCTGAGTTCCAGAATTCCTGAAAAAGGAAATGCTATCTATGAAAACTGTCTCGCTAATAAAAAGATCAAAATCTGCATCATTATCCTCATCCAAGAAGTCTATTCCACCAAATGGCATGGATAAAGTGGTTTCATATTCCCAGTCAAGTGTGGTAGGAGTACCTACATTTCGAAAGAAACGTAAACCTGTACTAGATCCTACGAATCCATTTTCAGGATTTATAAACATGTCTAAATCACCGTTGTAAGTCTTCAAAGCATTTCGGAACTTAATAGCTGAA
>JABMQQ010000040.1 GCA_013202495.1 Fidelibacterota bacterium
AGCTATTAAGTTCCGAAATGCTTTGAAGACTTACAATAATGGTTCCCCCCTAAGAACGCTGATTATTTTGGTATGTCTATATATATGTACTAACACAAATTGATAACAAGCAGTCCATGCCTGAAGAGTTGTAATTGTATTTTTTAAAAAGTGTTCTGTAATGTCAACTGAAAGAAGGATTGAATATTAAAGGTGATTAGAAGCAATCTTAGTCATTTCAATTAAAGTGCTCGTCGATGGCTTGTCCTTGAAAATACACCCGTAGTGCGTGCAACTTAAGTGATTGAGTCAGGATTTATGAATCTAGCGATGTACACGCCAAGATTCCAGCATTTACGTTTGCACTTTATATGAGAAATCTTGAGGAATCATGAGTATTGTTGGCACTTTAAATCGAAGATAGATGCTCCAATGTCTCAAATGAACTTTAGAATTCGATAATATATTCCTATCAATCAGATCCAGAAGAGGAAACAACGTTTGTCGTTATGTTGTAAATATTATACACAACACGGGCCTTCATTTTAGTCCGCTTATCATCAGAAATAAAATAATTACAATACCCACCAAAAAACGCATGATTTGCATCCCAAAGTCGAGCGACATTCGACTGTTTAGTAGGCAGATCCTTCCAATAACCTAGAATATCCAGAAATTCAAATATTGCTGCAAATCTGCTGTGAAGTCCAAAGCTACTTCCGTCTGGATGAAGTCCGATTGCGATCTCTAAAAATTCCATAAATGTTTCCTGCGTACCCCAGTTTGTGAGTTTTGTATTCAAATGAGAAACAATCTCTTCGGGTTTGATGTTATTAATACGATTCGGGTCCATGCCGACCTGTTCACGAAACTGTCTTTTGCGTTCATGAGAAACAAAGTTTGCCATAGTCTTTATGGCTGGTTTGGCAAACGAAACTTCAGTAATTGTGTCGTATACATCGAAGGGTGAAGTCAATTGAAAGTAGACCTTATTGCTAAGTAATTCTTGGTGTAAATATAAATCAGCTGATATTTTAGAAATTTTATCTAAACGCGGATTAATTAAATCTGCCTTGTTGCCATCATCAATGACCAAAATATTGTCAACTTCTTGGACGTGGGCATGCGAGTAAGGAAATTTTTTAATCGAACTATCAACATTATCAATAATTTTTGCGATTTCAATTTCCTCGTCAAACAAAGAGGTGACAATGTTGTAATCTAAATACGCGATCAATGATGATACCTCTTTATTGAAATAGGATTCGAGATGTCCACATGACTAGAATCGAATTTATGGGACTATATCCTTTTAACCCTGAGATCGATATCCCTCGATATATTATGAAGTTGTTGGGCTAAAGAATGAGCTTCAAGAAACTCACGAACAAGTCTCTCATTATTTAGGTCGTTAAGTGCTTCAAATCCTTCACGGACAAAATTCATTCTCGACATTAGAGCGTTAGCTGTATCCTCCAAAGCATCTACCATTCCACGTATCTGGGTGGAACCTTGTCGTGATGTATGAAGAACATCTTGTATATAATTTGGCGGGAATAGTACATCTGGACTTCTAAGAAGTCTTTGATTTGTTCTAGATAACTCTAGAATTTCTTCCAGAATTTCGATTGGAAACTCGGTTTTATGTACTGGTTCTGGCTCATCTTCGACTGATTTAAGCTTTTGAAATATTTCGTCTAGCATTGGCCACCATAAATCGAAGGTAGTGTTTAACGCCTCCTCCTTTAAACCAGAATCTCCACATGCCTTATTGATAGTTTGTAGCAATTTCTTGATATCAGCTGTCTCAAATATTGTTGATTGAAATTGAAGAATAGGTCCCTTCACTTCAGCCCTTTTTAAATCAAAAATGAGAGGGCAAACGAAGGATTTATCCATCCATCGTGACAAGGCCCCTGCCTCAAATAGTAACCAGGGTGCCTCAATGTTCTCTTTTGTTACACATAGTATTCCGAAGGTGCTATCTTCCAACTCCTTCGCTATATCCGTGCTCCAGCGTGCTCCTTTGTCTATGTCCTCTGATGATACATAGGGCTGAACTGATTGTATGACTGATGGCAACCAATCTCTCAGAGCTATTGCTACGCCTTGACTTTTCGGTCCGGACCAACTCAAAAATATTTTCATGGGATGCCCTTTTTTGTTACGCGTTGATGCAAAAGTGTTATAGCCTGAATTAGGACCTGGCTTACATTCATTCCCCGGAGAGCGATTTTCATAGAACCCTCAATAGGTAGTCTCTATCAAACCAATCAACTTCGTCTTCGATAACACTGATATAATCAAGTATGATAAATTTATTCTTTTAGGCGAGTTCTAATAGACTTCTCATTGATGTAATTGAAAACTCAATCAGAGTGTGAACGATCCCGATCATGCTGGCGTGGTTTTTACCTCGTTTATGAGTTTCAAGGATATGAATCCTTCAAGTCAGATGTGTTTATTTTCAAATCATTTGTATTTTATTGACTCAAGTTTTTTGAATCCAAAGTTGGTGGATAATCTCTGTTAATGATATTCTTTAATTCGTTATACCTACGCAATAATCTGTGAAAGTCCTTAGAGGATATCTGAATATGATAAGATCTCTTTTCTGATGAATGGTACTTTCCCAGTTCACTCATCTGAGCGCCAATAACTCTCTCGAGGTGATACCCATTTTTCACTAGAAAATTCCTTGGATAATAATCGCTGAATATTTCTCCACCTTCAGCAAGGATGTCATTAATTTTTTTTATATGTGTCTCATGCCTTGTAATGTGATCTGTCAGTTTTTCCTGTACGCTTTCAAAAGAATTTACTACTTCATCAGAACTCTCAAACATACCGCCTTGCGAATCTTCAGGATAAACACCTGCGATACGCCTATATGCCTCAAAACTTATTAAGACTCTTTCAATCGTCACAATACCCATCGGCATTAGGTAAATATGAGAGTTAAGGAAATTCTTTGTATTAATTTCATCAATCTTTACCTCCGCTGGACACAACACATTCACAAATTTTGCTACATAGTTTGCATCTCTGTATAGGTGATAGATCGACATTATCACCTCAGTATGTGGATATCCGATTTTCGCTAATTCAGAACAGACATCAGATACTGTGGGTAACCTTTCCTTAGTCTTGCCTTGCATCACGTTGTATAGAAAAGTTAGTATTAGACGCTTTTCACTACATTTGCTAATTTCTTCTAAATCGTCAGCATAAATAATCTTATATCTCGATATGAATGCATCATCACTTCCCTGGTCAAACAACCAATTGAAAAACACTATTTTAATTAAATTCCCCTTGTTGTACCCATCAAATATTGCGAGCGACATTTTCCTTTTACAGAAAATATATTTGGTAAACTCCATAAATATTTCAGCATATACGCGGAAACTGTTGTTAGCCAAGCCCCACATATCTGCTTCAAAATTCGTATAATTTCTTATCCTTTTCCGGATTATATGTAAGTGCTTAATTGTTTCATGATTAAACACTTGAGTGTGTTTTAGTGCTTCTATTCTTCGTTTTAAATACTTATCAGCCACATCCATACCATAAACCAATTCTGATCGTGGCTTCCGCCTAACCTCTATTGCAGGCTCCACTCCACGGACTTCATTCATTTCAGTGAGGCTAATCGGTGCAACCCAATCTGTGTATGCATTATGTGCTGATATTCTGCCATAATTTTCATCACGTATAGCTAGTAGTATATGTGGTTGAAGCTCTTCCTCATTTCTTCTAAAATGCATTAGAGTAATTAAGTATTCATTTATCCGACTCGTTGTACCCTCTTCTTCTAGTTGATCCACATTGTCAATAATGATAAATATATGTTCATATTTATCATCATTGACATCCCAGAGAATGTTTCCCAATGTGTTCTCAATAAAAGTGTTTTTCTCCGCTCCCTGATACATTCGATTGTAAAGGTTTTCATCAGTTCGAATCTTATCATATAGAACGTTTTTCATGTCTTTTGTTAAAAATGTCAATACATCAACATTTTCACCATACTCGTGCCGGTTTGACCATCTCCCTAACACATCATAGTACAAGACAAAATAATTTTGATAATTCTCATCTAATGTCATTTGTTGGAGCACCTTGTGAATCAATGTTGATTTACCGGATCCCTTTGGTCCACTCAAGGTCATCATTCCAGGGAATGAATTTAAAATTGAACTGTATGCATTCTGAATTGCAGAATTATTCACGAATATTTCATCCCAAAATGTTGTTTTACTAATATTCAACTGTTCCCATAATGATTCTTTATATTGACAAATTGATAGCAGAAACGTCTTTTGATATTGATTGTCGTATATTATATCGGAGCAAAATTCATGATTCCCAGTTTGTTCAATTTTCATAATTTACCTCCAAAAATGGATATTAGAATTGTTACAGTTTCAACAATCAGGGCTATAAAAACAAAAACTAGCCATTTATTGTTGATTTCATGTCTTTGCTTCTTTTTATCATAAGGTATCGAGAGTGGAACTCTCACATAGCAGAACCTAGCTCCAAGGTGTATCATTTTATGCATGAAATCATACATTGGGAGAATATTTACAGTTCGCAGGAAATGGAGTAATTTGAACCTAATCCGTATCTCAGGTGCGAAAAAAGTGCACTTCTTGTTCCGAATTGAATACATGGAACAGTCCGAGCAAGCGCTCACTTTTTCTGGGTATTTTCTCCTTATTTTGTAGTAAAATACTGCCACCAGCAATGCATAGATTGCAATAGCAAGGGCCAAACTGATTATCATAATCATCCCTTTCCGAGTCCGTGCTGATTATCGAAGTATGGATAGGTACCTACCCATGTACGAGTTTACTCATTACTTGTAGCTTTTTGTTGATTGTAAATGAAGCCGATAGGTTTTGCAGATCGATGACTCTATACCAGTTGGAGTAAAATCTATTTAAGTTGCTAGATCTTTCTAACATTTCATTGCATGGTAGAGATTCTATGTATTACTCAGTTGCATTTCAGGCTTTTTTGAGGTCGGTTTTTTTGATTTCTACTGAATACGAGAGATTAAGATTATCAATAACTAAGACAAGCCGTGTTTTTCCTTTAATTCCCTTTACAATGCCTGTCGCTCCAGCAAATGCACCCCTATAGACTCTTACTTTTTCACCCCTCACAACTTTTGTTTCAGTTGTTAAGGTATCGGAGTTGTTCACAAATTGTTTAAGTGTCTCAATCTGTTCATCTGGAATAGTAGCCCATTTACCACCAATTTTAACAATACTTACTATTCCTGGGATTTGTAAAATATGGACTCGATCTTCGAGTCTAATTCGACTAAAGATATATCCTGGAATAAGAGGCTTTTCAATTTCCTTCTTACGGTCACTCCATTGATTCCAAGATTTGATGAGGGGTAAATATACCTCATGCTCAAGCTCTTTTGCTCTGTCAAGAACTCTCTTCTCATGGCGAGGCTTAACATAAAATGCATACCACTGGGATTTACTCACCTTCAATGATCCTTATGTAAATTAGGGCGATCTTAAAATCTAGTTGACTGAAGCTTGTTGTAATTGTTTCCTGTGATTTATCTCCCAGGTATCCATCACCCCATTTTTGTGTATATCGACAACGGCAGTCGCTGTGGCCTGAAAGCTGGTATCATTGGCAGCTACAATTTTGATGCCATAACGGGCTGATCCTCCGTCGGTAACAAGTTTGTCAGGCATGTAGCCAATGTCTGTCAGATTTGTGGAATACTTATCGTGCTCGTCCCAGTAAGCTTCTTCAAGCATATAGATTTGATTAAGCATAAGCTTGGCTTCTGTGCTCTTGGTTCTTGTGATAACTGAGGTGAATTTTGGCATGGCCATTACCACCAGTAGACCAACGATTATTAACGCTACAAGAAGCTCAGTTAAGGAGAATCCTGCCTGATTGTTCCATATTTTATTTTGCTTATTCTCTTGATTCATTTTAATCCCTCTTCTCACTTTTATTTTTAATAATTCATATTGGCTGACATCTCAAATATTGGCAGGTACATACCAATAATCACAGCACCAATAGTGATGCCTACAAACACAATGATTAATGGTTCTAATATTGACCCAATATTTTCTAATTTATTCTCAAGATCCAAACTGACCTGGGTATTGATTTGAGTCATGGCAGGTTTCAGCTCTCCAGATTCTTCGCTGAGTTGAATGAGTTGAACATATTCATAGTCTAGCATGGAGGTGACAGTTAAAACCTCTGAGAAGGATCGCCCCTCTTTTAAGGATTTGATTACAAAACTAAAGAACTCCCTCATGATACCACGCTTGGATATCTGTTGACAGATTTCAAGACCATGCAGCAAGGTTAGCCCACTTTCCAGTAGGGTTCCTAAAATCTGGGTGTAATACATCGTCACAAAGTTGGTGGTCATGGTTCCAACAAAGGGAGTTCTACGTATTACGTTTATAAGTCTTTGATTTACTGAAGGGATTTTGCTAAGTCTTTTCGCTCCAAATGAAATCGACAGCACGAACACTATTGATGACACCAGATAAACACTCCCATGCTCACTGATTGAGAGAAGGGCACTGGTGAAACCAGGTAGCTCCATATCCATATCCTTGTACATCTCCCCAAACATAGGCAAGAGGAAGTAGGTCAGAAAAACTACTGTTAGGGTTGCAATAATCATAACAATCACCGGATAGGTCATGGCTCGCGTTAATTTCTTGCGGTATTTGCTCTGATTATCAAGATATTCTATAATTTTACGTAGGACTGCAGGTAGCTGGCCACTCTCCTCACCCACTTTAATCAGTGATAGGGTCATGGTGTCAAATTGTTTTAAGTGAATGCCTAAAACCTCGAAAAGGCTGTGTCCCTCTTCAATCCCGTGACTTAAGACCTTAATGAAGGCAAATGCATTTTTATTCCCATCCTGCTGATGAGCTTTTGCGATCATCCTTAAGGCTTTGTTAACTGATACCCCTGAATTTAGCAGCGTTGAAAGCTTGCGGATAAATTCTGCTGCATCCTTTCTTCGCCCTCCTCCTCTATATAATAGATGAGTTTTAACGTAGCGGGATATGTCGCTAGCAAGATTCATTGAAGAATGTCTTTTACCCTAATCCTAGCGAGATTTGGGCTATCACTGTATAAGAAGTAAACTTCATCCCTGAGGGGTTTCCTATCAGATAATTCAAGAGAAATTGAATTTATATAGAGATGATCCTGTTCATACTCAGTCAGATCCCTGAAGTGGATTTCTAAGTCCTGATCCTCAACTACATAGAGTGAATCTCTACTATATTGATTCAGATCCCAGGTTACGACCAGGGAATCAGTTGCTCGGTTCAGACGCTTTATCTTAAACAGCCAATCCTTTGCAGAGATGTATTCAACTTCGCCAAGTGGATTGTCTCCCTCGTACACATTGGACTGTAACATCTTTTCCAGGCTTGAGACCTTCAACAACTTTGAATAATAGTATTCTGATTCGTGAGAATTTACTCTGAACTGATGTGAGAATATGAGGTATACTCGAATGCACAATATTACAACGATTCCGCTTAAGGCAATTGCTACCACCAACTCAGCTAGTGTGAAGGCTGCTTTAGGATTGGATGTATACTTATGATTCAAGGAATCCAATTTGCTTGACTACTTATCTTTCAGGAATACCTGGCTCAATTTAAAAAGATTGCTCGGACTCTTTGCATCCCTTGCTTCCACAAAAAGAACAATAGAGTCTTGTACTGAAGTATCAATATACGCCATATAACTAATACCGCTTTTTTCCAATTTGACTCCCTCAGAGCCAATACGACGTTCCTTCAAGCGATGCAAAGTGCTATTTACATTTAGGATTACCCAAGGCTTCTTGGCATAGGTTGATCTGGTTAAAAACCTGGATGAAGTCTGAAATAATCCGAAAATTAGTCCCAGTAATGCGACAGAGACTACCACCTCAGTGAGGGTGAAACCCTTTGATCTTGATACTTTGGATCTACAACTAGAGATATTCGACTCTCAAGACCTTTATGAGGTTGGGATTATTAAATATTGGAGGGAGTGGAAAGTCTGGACCAATAGATTTACGGAGGATTTGAATATCCTGGAGATAGTTTACCCAGCGAGTTCGTTTAATAACTTGCTCAAAACGATCACATCTCACAAAACCAGCAATGGTTCCATAGGCTTCAACGCTTCCATCACAATAAATGCCTCCAAACAACTTGGCAGATCGATCTTTCTTAACCTTTGCTGAAAGTGAATATCGAGCTTCGGTTGGAGTACTATCTTCGGTATCATATACACAAACAAAACCTGAAACACTTGCATTCATCACAATCCCAATCTCTGGCTGGCCGTAAATCTTCACATCATTTTTGGGGACAATAAGGTTGCTTGGAAACAAGACCTGTGAATTGTCTGTGACAAGGATCTGTTTTTCTGAATAGAAAGTACCTTGCGCGGTTGAGCTACCTTCCAGATAGATTCCTCCTTCTGAATAGACCACCAGATCTGTGGCAGTCAAACTATCTTTCAAAAAAACATCCATTCCACTGATCAATACAAGAGGTTTGTCAATATGACTATCTTCAGTGAAGGTAATATTCCCAGACACAACAAGCGTATCGAGTCGGTCCTGAGAGGTTATGTAGATCGGACCAAATAGATCACCTGCTATAGTTTGTATCGGCTCTTCAAAAATAATGACCTCCATGGGTAAACTGCTTCTATCTGTTCTAATTGAGGGGCTTTTATTGCTCCCCAAATGCGTTGTGAATTGAGATATGTATACTTCGATTAATTGGGGGGAGACCACTATTTCTATTTCTTTGGTCAAAGTCAATAACTCGCCCTTCAC
Source organism: Fidelibacterota bacterium (assembly GCA_013202495.1). Lineage (GTDB taxonomy): Bacteria > Fidelibacterota > UBA8477 > UBA8477 > JABMPR01 > JABMPR01. Next base: position 8,846 of record JABMQQ010000040.1, read on the forward strand.
AACATCATGCAGTTTCAGTCTCGGGGGTGAATACTGAATCAGTGTATCTGTCAGAACCAGGTCATCATCTAGATAGCTTCCTTGAGACAAAACAAAGGGCATCCCTTCATTTTTTACCAATAGTGCAAACCCGAATATATCATCAGCTGAGTACCCCAGTTGTGGTGATAGTTGCCCACTAGATCCTGACTTATACTTAAAACTCCAGATATTCTGAGATAGATCTAACCCTGGATCCAGCTCTTCTTCATCCTCTACAAGGGTTGTTAATCTTGTCCTGGCATATAGAACTTCTCTTGTGAGATTTGATTGATCCAGACTTGATTGCTCGATTTGATCGGCAATTATTTTAGCAAGCTTGTTCGTTCGATGCTGTTGATTCATCAAGATGATGGTCATTAGAGAAAGTACCGTGATTAGCATGATCACCATAACAAGCGAAAAACCTTGTGAGCAGGAATTATTCATAATAGATATTCTGGAGGAAAAGTGTCTCAAACCTGAACTGTGGATGTTGAAAAGCAATTGTGAACTGCTCATAATAATGATGGCACTTTATCTACTTCTCCGAGAAAAACACCGTGTCACTCCATTACTTCAATATGCACTCCAGGCTGTTTTAAAGTTTCAAATAGTTAAAAAGTTCACTAATATTGTTCTGGTTTCAAATATGTAGATGTTAACCAGCATAATTTATTGAACTGAATTGCCTTCAATGAGGTTGCATACATTTGAGAATCGATTTAGTCCGTATTTTGCTAATTGTAGTGGGGTATTTCCTTTATGGTTTTTAAAATTTGTGACCGCTCCAGCAGTTATTAGAGCTTTAACAAATTCCTCTAGACCTAGGGCTGCTGCGGAATGTAAAGGAGAATCTCCATATTCATTAGGGAGGTTAACATCTGGCGCTCTCCTTATTAGCTCATTAAGCATCCCTAATTCCTTCAACTCAACAGTCAAATGAATTGGCGTCATGCCATCATTATCCTGCTCATTTATTCCCTTATTTTTATCTAAAACCCACTTTAAGATATCAAGTTTTTGTGAGAATAATGCATTCATGATTGCATTGCTACCATCATCAGAACGTTGAGTTATATTTGCGCCATGGCTAAACAAATATTTTGATGCTTCAAAATGCCCTTCACTTAATGCTAGCAATAATGGCGACTCACCATCAGAATCTTTTGTGTTAACTTCGGCTCCTTCCTCAAGAGCTGATTGTATTGACTTATTATCACCTTTCTGCGATGCTCTTAAAAGACTTTCATTCAACTCCTTGATCTTCGATGGCATGACCAATTGCTCCTTATTCTCTATAATCTTGTTTGATCTGTTTTTTTGATCTATCCGGTTCACCAGATTTCTTTTTATCATGACTTCTTCTATTTGCTTCTCTTCCCTTTTTCCCACCACCTTCTCTATCGTACTGTTTCTTTTTTTCACGTGCTACTTCCTTTTTTGAGGCGGGTTCATTCTCTTTCCTCTCTTTTCTTTCTTTCCTGATCTGTTCTCTTCTTTTTTGTTTCTCTGTTTTCTCTGTACCCTCGCTTGAATTCTCAGAACTTAACTCGGTATTCTGCTCTATAGCGGTTGAAACTTCAGAAGCCACTGTAGCCACAATAGCCGCCTCTACAACAAACGCAACTGCATACCCTGCTGCTTTTGCTACTACAAATACATCAGATGGATCTGGTGTTAACAAATCAGCTACAAATACCGCTCCGACTGTACTACGGCCATCTGGATCCACTTTTACCAATGGGTTATTCTCAGCGTAATTGTAAGAACCTTCTCCAAGAAATTTATACCACAACGGATCCACTTGTGTGAACCTCCCGAGATTAAAGTCATAGTATCTGTACCAGGAGTAATCGAGGTCTATCTCATCATCTCTCTCTTTCCCGCAGAATTTGTAATCAGTACTGGAACCTGAGGCATATAATTCCGCTCCAAAGGGACGGTAATCCCTAGCTTGTAAAACCACACCCGTAGAACTTGTTACCACTCTGGTGGATCCTAAATAGTCGCTATGATAGTACACTCTGATTCCTGCACTATCCACTCTTGCAAGTTTTCGCCCTCCAGCATAAATATAGTTGTATTTGAGATTGCCCGTACCGTCATATTCCGCCTGGGTGTTTCCACTTGATGCAATATAGGCTGTAATTTCTTCTGGCGAAGCTTGCATGATTCTTTCATCGTTAGTATTATAAACATAATCGATATAATCGCCGATTAAGCCATCATCATCATCCTCGAAATCATCCAGAAATTCTGTTGGATTATAAGAAGATGATGTAATCCTTATATCATCTACATGAAAGTGTGCTTCGGTTGTCTGTATATAAATCTGGTTGATTGGATTCATAGAATTATCGATGACTGATGAGCTTTTAAGGACATCATCAAAATAAAATTTGACAGTGTCTGCATCATGGTCTACTTTAAATCTAAGATTGTGTGAACTTCCAGCTGTATAACTGATAGACTCAGCCAGTGTAATGACCAATCCCGTGGAAGGACTCTTTGTGAAGGCCTTATGATCTCCGCCTCGTTCATAAATCCTATATCCAAAATATGAGTCTCTATTGGTACTCCCAAAGTCTATCCAGAAATAATCCATGTCAACATCTGCATTTTGCACTATATCAAGTTCTATAGTAGTTGTCCCGGTTCCCTGAGATATACCGATTTCTGGGAACTCCTTTGTTGCATATTTCCAATTAGTATTGTTAGATGCATAATAGCTTAATTCATTATCCCCAGAGATTTCTTCAACTTGAAAAACGCCTGCCACCGAGTGTTCCCATGTATTCCAAATATCCTTACGCACATGAATAAGTCTATCTTTCCAATCATAGTCAAATTTTAAGCCTTTTAGAAAGTCTCCAGTCAAATTGCCATTTTTATCATATTCATATTTTGTCGTATCTGTACCGTATCCCAGGAGTTGATTATTTGTAGATGAATAAAGGTAATGCATAGCATCCTCATATGTCCTATTCCCAATCTTATCATAATCATAATTGACATCAGTATATGAAGCATAATCAATATCAGTCAGTCTTGACAATTCATCATAGTCATAACTGGCAACTCTACTAGAGCTAATTAAATATTCAGAATCAAGGTTACCATTATCAAAGTAAGTGTACGTCCTCCCCCATAAAGGTGAATTTGGATTTGATTCGTAGACAGAATTTCCGACGATCCAATTTCGATTATTATATGAGCGAATATCATTAACACCGTTAGCGTAATGGATATCTGTAATCATATCATTCTCATTGTAAAAAAGAGAATCTATGAATGTGGAGGTAGAATCCAATAGCCCTAATGAGTTATAATAAAAGGTGAGAGTATCTCCGTTAGCTTCTAATAATGTATCCACCTTGCCAATTGAATTGTATGTATAATTACTTGAGTAATTTTTTGAGCTATTCCCCGACGAAGGTTTGAGGTGGGTGAATTGAGCGGTATAAGTGAGGGGATCACCTCCGTCAATGTCCACAGCTAACCTCACTACTGCACCAGCGGGTATATAATATTCACCTGATTTTGAGGCTACAAGATCGCTACCTATGATATAATCAATTCCATGGAATTGATCATTAAGATCTGTGTATCCTATTGAAGCAACGCTCTCGGGATAAGTCGTAATTGGTTTAGATTTTGATAGTGAGTATTGTATAGTTTGAGCTATTTCAACAGTCGTATTGAGTGTTCCCTCACTATTTTTGGAAACGGTTTTGTCGAGATCAACATCGAATAAAGACTGATGGTGGGATACTCTACCGAGATAATCGTATTCATACACATCAATGTGAGCTGCATCGTAATCGATAGCGCTGGACAAACAACCCACAGAGTTACCTGACCCAGGATCCCCATAAATGTACTCTTGTTTTTTGAGGTCGTTACCGGAATAACTTGGCTCAGAATAGGGAGTTGTGGCTGCGAGACCACTTTCGATCAATTGGTCAAATTCGTTGTACTTGTGATAAATCCACCCGTACTGATTATCCTCTCGTCTTACAGCGGACTGTTCGAATGTAAGATTCCCATTTCCATCATAGCGATAATTCGTAGTATCAGTATCAACTGAATAAGACATCATGAGTTGACTGAGTCCATTGTATTGGAACAAGCTCACTTGACCTTCAGGATTCATACTTTTTATAACATTCCCTAGAGCATCGTAGTCAAAATATGTCCTTCCGTATACAGATCCTCCAGTTGTATAGGTTTCAATAAGTCTTACCTGGCCAAGAGCATCGCTGTATGTCGCTGACTTATTTCCTTCCTCATCGATTGAGGTTGTTATCTCAAGATAGTCTATTTCAGGCCAACCATCTGGATTTCCTGGAATGGAACTGCCATAGCTAAAACTATTTATGGATGTCGATGAACCAGGATTTGTAATCGTATCGATTCTACTGAGACCATCATATGAGAGGGTGGTCTCAAATCCACGGTAGTCTTTTGAAGATAGTTCACGGCTAAGATGATCGTAGGTAATAATTGTGGAATCATACACATCACTAGCCGAATATTTACGAACTCCAATCAGATTAAATCTTTCATCAAATCTATGCACTGTTTTAATCTCAGGTAAAGAATCACCAATTACCATATTGGGAAGATCCTTGTTGGATACTCTCTGAATTTTTTCCACCTGAATTACTTCATCAACTCCTGATAGGTCGTCATCGTACTCATATGATGTTGTATATGGATCTGCGGTATAGATAGTTTGATATGTCACGTCCTCTGTATAGGAAAAGGATGCCCAGAAGCTAACTTGCCAGGCATTAGATATCGTGTCAGGGATGCCTACTTCAACTTTAAGAAGATCCCCCTTTTCGATGAAAATATGACCGGCGGCTATTTTATAACCCCATGGATTAAGCCATGCCTCACCAGTAGTTACTTCATCAATGATTGTTCCATTTACTCTTACCTGAGCCGAACCTTCAGGTGCACCATTCTCATTTCCAGTCTTATCCCTACACTTTCCATAGATATAATAATATGCCCTCTGATAAGATGGTGCACTCACTGTATCACTGCTGAATCCCCCATAATTGTTAATTTCTTCCGTCTTGATCTCCTTGGAAACCGGAATTGTTGTATACTCAACACCCAATTCCTTTTCTGAACCATGATCCCCAGGTCTCGTTATCTTCGTTAAACGATTGAAATCATCGTACTCATAAAAATGGGCATACCAATTAGCATCTATTTCTAGGTCTCTGTTTCCATACTTATCAAAATTTTGATAAGTAGTAATACTGTCGAGATACCCATTCTTAGTGAAATACTTATTTATCTGGCTTGGATATCTTTTGAATTTATACTCTTCCATATCTTTCGAGAAAGGATTGTCATTTTCCCCAATCGTACCATCGTACCATGCTAGCAGAAAAGGAAGTTCATCATTTTCCTCCCAGGGATTATAACGATATTCCGTTATATTATCCTTTGGATCTTCTACCTGCCATAAATTTCCCACACCGTGCCTTGGAGCAGTGTAATAACTATACTTCGTAGTGTTAGATATGCTGGGTGAGTTAGGTGGATCGGGAAATGCATCAATCTGTATGATTTGGTTCTTAGCATTATACTGATATTCAGTTCTTGAAATATCATTTCCGTTGGCCCGAACCTCCATCGTATCATTGAGATTAGCGGCATACACAAGGGTGTCATAGTTCGTGGCATTTGGTATTACACTCGCCTTATAGTTCATCCATTTTGTACTAAATGGTGTAGTATGAGATTTAGTTAAGAAGTTTTGAAATTCTCCATAATTAACATCGTCTATTTCCAACTCGTAGCTAAAAGACTCCTCCCATGAGTATGAATTACTATTATTGTACTTGGTATGTGTAATGTTTGAAGGAAGATATGTCGCTGACAAATCCTCACCGGATGTATTGTCAGCATCCAAATCATACTCATATGAGTTTTTATATAATGTATCACCCTGCACTCCTCCTTCCTGAGCCCACTCTTTCATTTTTTTCAATGTGTAACTCTGGTCTAGACTTGCGATAGTAGTAGGGAAAATATTTGTATAATAAATATTTTTATACAAAGAGGTGTTTAGTAAGTCTGGACTTGGCCCACGTTTGTCTTTTATCAAAACAGAACTATATAGGTCATCATCCTCATCGTAATACCCATCAGAGTCATTTGCTATACTCCAATAGTCATAATCTTTCGTTAATACAGTATCATTGCTTCTGTCCAACTCTACAGATCGTTCAACCATCTCAATAAAAAAGGGATCACGTTTTCCTGAAAGCTCATATTCATCTGATTTACTACATGGTAGATTACCCACACCACAATTTTGATAAACATCTAATTGAAGAGGAGAATTCAGCAAATATTCAAAATGTTCTGATCTGCCAGTATAGTAATTCACGGTTGTTAATCTCGAAGGATTATATTCAATATTTAAGTAATCCCCACTTTGAGTTACGTGAAAAAAAGTTCTGGTTAGATATGTTCCATGTTGGTAATCAAACAGTGTTTTATACTTGTGAATTTCTTCAGAAGCTGGTGGAGTCCCCGTTGTTGTAATTGTTGTCGGTTGATATATGCTAGAGACATACTTGATTGAACCAGGATCATCACTATAGGTGTCTATCCGAATATCTCGATCAAGAACAGATAGCTCAAAATTTGACACACCATAATTATCATAATCATATTGGAATGATACTCCTTGTTGGGTGGGAATATATCCATCAATGATCCACGACGCCTTAATACTATCTATCATGGAGTGACCCCATGTGGGGATGAGACCTCCGGTCCCACCAAATTCATAGACAGAATCTTTGTAGGTGAATTCTATAAAATCACCAAATGCATTTTCAATACGGTCTAACTGCAAATAATGTGGTTTCCAATGAGTGTAATCCCAATCTTGCAAGAAAGCCAAAGAATCATCACTAAAATCAGCAAATCTTTCAGAATAGATGGCTCTAGTGCCATCTCCTCTATACAGGTAGAGTTTACGTGTTCCCACCGCTTCTGCAAATTGTTGGGTTGCTGTAACCCATGCCTTAGAGACATCCATATTTTTGCCCATGGGGGTGTAACGACCATAAAAATGATCGCCATTATAATCATCGGCTCGTGTCATGTTCTGTAAGGACAGAGTGGATCCATCATCTAACAATACCCTCATGATATCTCGTCCAGTTGTTGGATCAGCCCCCCTCATTTTGTTAGATACATGGTAGCCAGATACGAGCATAGCCAGTTCACTATTCTCTAACGTATCAGTAGAATTCACCCACTCACTTCGCGCCTTACTTTCGTAGTTAAATACGTGAAATGCCAACCCATTAACGCCAAGTATCCATTCTGGGCTGTTAATATTTGTAACTGTTGGACCCCCGATCTTGTAATATTGAGGGACAGTATGAGATACCGCTTGATTGTATTTTAAGGTTAACTTAAGATTTAATCCTTTCGGTCCAGGTATATTGGCAAGTTCTCTCTGATAAGTAAGAGAACCATTAAAGTCATTGATATTTAATTGTTCTACTGCCACACCTGACATAGCTGGCGCACTTCTATAGTTAAATAAGTCAGAGCTGTCATTTACATACGTATCTCCGTATAGCAAATCGGTGTCTGCCAGTGCGTAAGGAATCAATAGTGTAAATAATGAGACAATGCAGATTAATCTTTTCATAATATTTTCTGTCTTTCTGGGATAGGATTGTTATTCAGTGATCATTATTACATTTGAGAATACATCACCCTGATAGGCTCTACGCAAGGGTGAATTCTCATGTAACTGCTTATATTTTTTAAATATGCTGTGGTAGATCAGTTGAACAGAGTATGAATTACTGCCAGGTATCTCTGAATCTTCAAGCGTGATATGAAAAACGAGAGAATCTCCAGACCGCAGGTTTCGTGAAGAGTTCTCAGTATCCACTACGCTTGGTTGTACAAACATCGAATCACCTCCCGCTTCGACAATAACTAGGGAGAGATTTCTCTCATATCCGCCCTTGCCGCCACGTCGAACAACTTGCGATTCACTCGATATATTGGTTAAAGTTGCATCAAAGGTTGACTCATTCTGACCAAGGGTCAGGGTCAATTCAAAAGGTACCTGTGCACTTAGCGTACCCACCATTAACAGGACAACTATTGTCCAACTCAAATTGCAGGTTCTCATCGTTTTTTCCTTCGTTTTAGGCTTTAGTTCATGCATAATTCTTATCCCCTCTTTCAAGTTTTTTAATTCATTCAATTCTGATGGTAATCTTTGTGTTGGAGGTACATCCACTCACAAATTGACCATGCAACATGAACTGTTGATGATTTGTAGTCCTAAGCAGTGATTAGTACTTTTTTCTGATCTATCTATTTAATGAGATGTTCTATCTAGTGTATTTGAAGCACGAAACGAGTGGGATAAATATCCTAACCTTTTATAGAGTTAAACGGCTCTGAGTATTAGGGTTTTAGATAAAGTGAGAGGTTAACACCTTCATTGTTCAAGAATGATATGGAATCTGAGCCAATAGATATGACTACTCCCAGGTGTGTGCTATCGGACAGTGAGAAGTAGTGTGTCGTTCCACTAATATCAACTATGGCAGTGTGATTTTCTTTCTCACCGAGAATACCTTTTAGCGAAGAATCAATTTGTCTTCTTGGTATCTGGGGAGGTTTTACCCTTGGAGTTTTTGTTTCTGAGTATTTTTCATTTGAATCTGGTGCTCTGAATATATTTCTTCTTGTATATCGGTATTCAAAAGGCTTTAGATCTTCCAAATCCAGAGTGTTAGCCATGTTTTCATGGGGCTCAAAAGATGTGGTCTGCTCAACAACGGATTTACCAATATCCAACCCAATCCAACCCCAAAGCAACAAGACAATCACTAGGAGTGCCCCATTAGTCAACCATTTTTTCATGCTGAGCCATCTCCTGCAGGCTCCGGCATCCTTAGAATACCTACTCTGAAATGACAGTCGACTTCTCCGTCGGTTTGTCCTTTGATATTGAGATATGTGATGCTACTGACTGGAAGCTTAGTTTCAACCCTATTGATTAATTTCATGACCTGGGGATAAGGACCTGAAATCGAGATTTCAAATTGGTCACTATATACTGATTTCTGATCAACAGATATTTGAGAGAGTTGCTTCAATTTTAAGTGATTTAGTTTTTCAAGATGCTTAAGCACTACATCCTGAAAATCCTGTGTCTTATGAACAATTTGATTTTCAATTAGCCACTGGGTGAGTGCCACATTCAGAGCTTTTAGCTCCACTATCCTCCTGGATATTTCTACAGAATCAGTATCATTGTATGAAACTCGGTTAAGTGTGATCATTTGCTCGCTAACTCTGTATCCGAAGATGACAACAGTAATCCCGAGAACGATCGTGGACAGTAGAATCCACAAATTGATTTTCAGTGAATCGGGGAATTTGGAGGCTAAGGAATTCATCCTAGTGTAAGGTTGTGCCTTTGATTTGAAAGCGTACCTGTCCTGACTTCAATGAATTGAGTTTCTTGATTGACATGTTTTGAAGTCCGTTTTGATTTAATACAGCATCAATTGTAGTATTAAGGGTTTTGTCACCCGATGCAACACACATGAGTGTGTGATATGACAGCTCTGTCATTTTTCGTGAGTCAATTTTGAGATCCTCGATGTACACATTCCGGGGGAGAATATCCTCATAACGTGCAATTTGTTGTGTGATTTTGGATCTCCTATTAGAGAGCTGACTCAACCCAGCATATGATTTTACTCTGGAATTATACTCTGATTGCAAGCTTGTTAAGGACTGTTTCAATTGTCTGCCTGAGTTACCCCCATCCCATACGTTTCGGACTTGATTCTTGAGGTTCAAATTCACACCAATGAGGATCGTGAGAGAAAGGACAAAGATTATATTCGCAGTAAGAAGAGGTTTTCTAATTCTTGATACAAGGAACTCAAATCTGATCCGACGGACCTGAGAAACAGGAGCAAAATTAATGGTATCCTTAGCAAAGAGATTCGAGTTCTCCAGAAGCCATTGGGGCAGTTGATTTGCAGGATATCCAGTGCTGTACCAGGATACAGGTAAGGACAATTCTCCTTCCGCTGTCGAGACTTGTTGAAACAGGTTTAGTTTGAAGTGTTTTGGCTCATATTCCTCGATCTCCTCCTCTTTGTTATATGTTCCGAAATACTCACTATCTCGAAAGAGAGTATAATCGGTATTGTCCCCTTCTGGTGATTCAACAACCACAAACCCTTCTGGCAAATCGATATGCTGGGGAATAAATTGATAGGCATCCCCTAGAAACAGATTGGATGAGGGTTCTGTATTTTGGGAGAGATCAATTTTGAATTGAATTTCTGTTTTCTCAAATGGGGTTGAGCTTAGCTCTTTCCGTTTTAATTGTGTGCTTGATTTGTCACCGTTCACCTTCAATCCGTTATTGTCTTCAGCAACAGAATCCCAATCTCCTCCACCTGAAGAGTTTGATATTAGGCTACATTTTGGGATTAAATGTTTACTAATGCTCATTGAGTATAGATGTATTTCATGTTAAGTAATAATTCAGGGTTGTCGACTATGCTATCACTCTAGATTTTCAGGTCTGAATTGAATATGCCCTACAAAAGTGATGTTTTGAGGTTTGATGTCATTAGAAATATTCAACTAGAGTCGTTTCAATGGGGTGTGCATTGAAATATGATCCAAAAGTATATCTTAGAAAATCATCCTAATTGCTCTGACAGGGTACAACTTGAAACAATTGGAAAAGAATGATAATTTAATGTCGAATCACGGCTACACCGCTAATTATATCTACAACAGAATACCTTTTCCCCTTCAACAGAATAATTGGAAACAAATAAATAGCTGAAAGTGTAAGTCCAACAACTATTAGATAAACATCTTCATATCTGATAGTGGATATGACAATTGCACAAAACTGGAGTAAATTCCGTTTGGCTATTCCTACTTTAAGGTTAGACTCGGGTTTTAACGGAAGATACTCAACTCTAAACAAAATATCACCATAAGTACCACGAGACCCTGTTATTAAAAAAACACTAATAAAGAATAAGTACAGACACCACAACCAAATCATAAAAACTTCCTCACTATATTCAAAAAATATATCCCCCTTCCAGACCACAAACACTGTAGGTATTAATATGTCTACTATCGATGCTCCAATTCGCTTTAATATATGCACTCTAGGAATCCCTTTTCTCAAATGTCACATTTCATCAATAATTCTGAAGTATTGAAAGACCATATTTTTAATGCTGTTGTTCTGCAATATCTTGCACACGTTCTTCAAAGGTTTAAGTTTATAAAAGCTTTGAATTCCGCTATTAGCAATTGAATTTATAAAATAAATCTGATTGTTTATTACCTCCGGGTCCTCCTTCTTTATTGTTGCAAGCTTGGGAAATAATTTCTTGACAATATCATATGAGATAAATTCAATTATCTAGTAATATTTGCTACAGTTAATTCCTGAATACATGTACATTAAATTCATCATTCTTTAATTTTGTTCCAATACTTCCACGGGTGCTGTGGTATTCTTGATTTCTTCCTCATCAATTAATTCTATTTCCTCATTGAGAAGTTCCTCTAGTCCAGATGTAGCTTTGGAGGTATCAAAAAGACCTTTCAAGATTTGATAAACACCTTTAAAGTAGCTTTTACTAGCAATGTTCCCTGCTCCCTGTAGTATAGATCCTGAACCAGATATCCCGTCAGTTGCCTTTGATTCATTGTCATCAACATCGATGAGGCTGACTAGTCCTCCGGCTGCTACTAATGCAGATCCCATCTTTATGGATGCATACTTAAGTAATTTTCCTGTAGCTAAATTGTCTGAAGGTACTGGTGTCATGAGTGTGCCAACTGCAAGAGTAGTTGCTACCACAGCTACGGTTACATCTGCCGTAACATCCACAACAGCCTGCTGTTTCTGTGTCAATTTGATTGGATTTGGTTCAGCGGGTAAATACTCTCTATGCCCTCCATCACCAATTGGAGCCATCAGAGATTCTGGATTTAAACCATTTTGGTCGATTAGAGAAATTGGATTGTTGAAAACATAGTGATACGGACTAAGACTTGCAAATTCAATCCATTTCGCATCAACCTGACTGAAAGCTCCATGTTCGGTACTTCTAAACCGATGCCAAGAATAATCCAATCCCGTTTCAAAATCTCTCTCTTGCCCAGTAAAATGGTATTTACTATTTTCAACAGCACCATAGGTACCTCTAATCTCACCAAAAGGATAGTATTCCCTCATCCATTCAAGTCCACCATCTGTGTCACTAATCCTCCTGGCAGATCCCAAATGATCACTGTGATAAAAGAAGGTAGAGTATGGTGATATAGTTGCATATACATGGTCAAAAGAAAATACAACATCTGGTGAACCTGATGTAAGCGGATTATTCGCATGCGCGTGGAATGTGCTAATTTCAGGTGGAGAAGATGATCCAGTGTGACCAGAATGATATAAATTGTTGGCATCTAGCCAAAGCTCATTCCATTCATTCGCAATCAGATCCTCACCAACCTCGAACTTCCCGTCTCCGTCAATATCCCCAAAAAATTGGTCATAATAAGTATTCCCTGGACTGCTAGCCGTTTCATCTTTTACAAAAAACTTAAGATATTCAGCGTTTGCACCTGGTTTTACCCAAACATGAATGTAAGATGTAACTGCAGCATCATAGGACGGAGCACCATCAATCGTGAAGTTTCCGAAACTATAGGATGATTCGTATGAGATATTTACTTGAATTGAATTATCCCCTTCGCGATTATCAGGATTGACAGAAAAGCTCGCACCATGGCCATTTGTCATATCTGTAATGAACTCAAGGTTATTTTCAAACGGAGTTCCAATGGGGGTCGTTCCTATCCTATCTAATTTTACCAATCGTTGACTTCCACCATAAATGTAACTTTCAGCCACAACGCCCTGGGCATCAGTCTCAGCATAGGGTCTATTATTGTTGTCCGTGATATACTTGATATAACCACTAGGGGAGGCCTTAATTAGCCTCTCACCCTCTGTATTGTAGTAATATCTTGCAATTTGTCCAGCAAGTCCGGTTGAAAAAGAGCCATCAAAATTATCTACATAACTATAAGGATATTGATCCGCTGAAGATATCTGAATATTGTCAATTGAAAAATCTGCTTCAATGAAATTAAACTTTATTGAATTGAGTCCACTTATCTTATCATCGAGAGCTACAGTGAGGTCGATATCATCATCATCATTGTGGAGTTCGAATCGAAAAGTTCCATCAAGATCATTCAACGTCAATTTTATATTTGTCCACGAGACACCAGTAATTGGAACGGCTCCAGTAAAAACTGTGGTGTTTATTTTAGACCCACCTTCTGTATGATATTGCCTAACTAATAGATTATTGGAGGACCGACCGTAATAACGGACCAGAGTTCCAGAACCAGCTACTGAATCCTCAAATGCTATGAGAATATAATCCATATCAACATGTGCATTTCTCATTATGTCAAATTTTATGGTCACTTCATCACTTGTACTCGCAACCTTTACTGGCGTTGTCTTCTTTTTTGCATACTTCCAGTTTTTATTGTTCGCACCAAACAATCGCAATGCGTTATTTTGGTTTTCAAAGGTCATTGGATAATTTATATCTACCTCCCATTGATACCAATTATCAGACAAAACCGAAACCAATCTGTTGCACCAGTCATATTCATATTTTAGTCCTTCTATATGGTCCTCTTCCAAATTACCAACTTCATCATATGTGAAATCCGTCGTGGACACACCCAATCCAAGTAGCATATTGTTTACCCGATTTTCTTGAACATCCTCCAAATAATTGTAAGCAACAGTATTACGCTCGATTCGATTTCCATTTTTATCATATTTGTATGATTGATCATTTCCTACGCCGGCGGAATATATTGAGTAGGTTAATTGATCTCTTGAATCATAAACAAAGTTACTTTGATTAAAGATTGAAGATGATGAGTTTCTTAAGGAAATTTGTTGAATATTATTGTCACCAAAATATGTAAAATCCTGATCGAAACCAAGATGGGTACCCGTTCCGCTTTGATTAACTTGAGAAAGCCTGAGTCTTTCATCGTATTGTTGAGTAAAGCTGATCCCATTTCCATAGTGTAATTCGGATAACTGGTCATTTGGAGTGTACCTGAACCCAATTTCATTGTCACCGTCTAGATAACCGGGGACCGCTGACAAGCGCCCAAAATCATCGTAAGTACTCTCAACCTTATTCCCATCTGGATATGTAATTGCAGTCACATTCCCCAGATTATTATAAAAGTAGCTCATCGTTTTATGTTGGCCCGATATTTGGTCCAATTCATTTAGTGTATAGGACAGGCTTAGTTTTACCTTTTCATCGAACTTGTAGTCATTTCTAGCTTCAATGGTGACTATGTCGCCTGCCAACACTCCCAATGAGCCACCAGAATCGGTAACTTCATCAACCACAACACCACTTCTCTCAACAGTAACTTTAGTATGGCAGTGTGGTGCTAAACCATATTGAAGACTAAAAAACATGAATTGATCATGATCAATTTCAAAAGTTTCAGTATCGATGATAGGTCCTTTATCAGACACCACGACACTGATTTCCATTGGTGTATTTGCCACCACTGCATTATAGAGGGACTGTTCCCTCGACACCCTACCCTCAGTGTCATAATGATAGATCTTAGCAATCATGCTCTCATGATCAAAACTCACAGCGAGTTTACCCATTGAATTTTCTGATATGGGATCATCATAATAAAATGACTGCTTGATAATATCATTCTCATTATATGTAACTGGTTCTATTTGAGGATCTGTTATTGAGAGTCCACTCGAGACAAGTCGATTTAGGTTGTCATACCTATGGAATTTCCAACCATAGACGGAATCATTAGCCCGAATTTGGTTCTGCTCAAATTTTAAATTACCATTATTATCATAACGATATTTCGTAATTCCTAAATCAGGGTGGTCTGATTCAAGCATTTGACCTCGAGGATCGAAAAGGAATTCAATAGTTTGACCTTCAGGATTTGTAAAACTTGTCATATTCCCTAAAACATTATATGTGAAATCAGTTGTTGCTTGCTCTGCAGTACCATATCCGTGGATACTCCGTATCTTATTATTAAAGATATCATAATATTCAATGACCTCGTCTCCAACCTCATCGGTGACTTTAGTGAATCGTCTCAAAATTCCATCCACCACCTCACTTCCATATTCGAAATCGATATCTGCAGTTGTTTCATTCTGTGGAATTACTTTCGTTTTCCGCCCAAGTACATCATAATGCGTTTCAACGTTGTAGCCTGCCCCAATCGCGTAATCCGATTGATACTCATTCAAGGACAAATCGATTTCGTATGGGTTCCATTCCTTAAACTTTCTACCATTCTGATCATATTCAACCGCACCAATAATATCTTTTTCTGGTCCAGTCTGGACTCGAATAGTTTCAATCGAACGCCCAAGTCCATCAGAGAAAAGTTCTGTAGCAATATTTTCACCCAATGCAGGATGATCAATGATATTGATCAGATTAGGATTATCTGGGTCATAATCATCGCTTGATACCCCCCGAGAGAATGTATATGAATATTCTGAAATTATGTTTCCAGAATTGTTCTTGATACCGGATAACCTTCCGAAATCATCATATTCATAAGAGGTTTCGCTACCATCACTGTTCACAATTTTAGCTACTTTGTTGAAAAGTGGATCATATTCAAACTGTCCAAATATATCATCGCCAGTCCATGGTAGATTGTCAATGTTGCCGACAACGTACTGCACACCTGTCAGTTCTCTTTTATTATCATTCGTAAATGGGTCATTATCACTTCCATAATACAATTTTGTGATGTTCCCATTAGCGTCAGTAACTTGGATCACATTTCCATAGTCATCATATTCATAGGATTGAACAAGGATCGACTCGCCAGGATCATCTGGAGCATTCTGATCATCTTCTTCAAGAGGATTACCAACCCATATATGCTCATGGGTTCTAGTATAATATTGGGTCTCGCTACCTGTCCAAATATTCCAGGTTTTGGCTTCCACATTTGAGGTTCCGTCTATCACAATTGTTGAATATACCTGTGAATATTTGTTTTGGTCTTGAGGATATGAGTATTTCTCGTAGGCGTATTTAGTCTTAACAGTTTTTTTTGTGGAAGAGCCAGGATCACTAATATCTTGTGATATTTCCTTTTGGGATACTAGTCCTTCTGAATTAAAAGTGATTGAAGTGACGGTTGTTACATCATCAATAGTAGTTTGGGATCCAATCGGCCGAATCTGATAAATACTATTTTCGACATCGTGGAGATATGATTCATACTGAGTATCCTCTGAAGAGAGAATGTCTGCGGGAAGCCCAGGTTGCTTTTTGGACGAGCTTTGATAAAGCTTACCATCAAGAACCCAACCGTCCACTAGAGTTGGATCCTCAAGATCAGGATATTCTATTCCTTCAGCCACTGACAAATCATTGTAATAAAGTTTTTGCTCAATTAATTCGCCATTGTTATGTGAAACTATAACTTTGCCAAATGTCAGTGATTTAGATTCAGCTCGATATATACCCTGCTCGTACAAAAATTCTTTTAGAATTGAATTCCCATGGCCATCTTCGGTTGTTTTGCTCGATACAGTTGGGAGCTGAACGGTTAATTCTCCATTAACCACTTCTGTGAACGGATCTAACCTTACAGTCTTATAGGAAGTTAACCCCGATTCTGCAATTCCTAAAACATCCCCTGAACTGATCCCTCCATTATAACTCTGTTTAAGTGGAGAGTATATTGCATCCATAATTCCATAGCATGATGTTGTCCCAAAAGAATTTGAATAGTCAAACTGGTTAATCGGAGAATCATCGAATGATGTCCACCCTGCAGCCCAACTATCACCATTAAATTTCTTTATCTCTGGTGTTTTAATATCTCCAAAGTTTTGATTCGTCACATATCTTAGTATATCGCCATTGCTATTAAAAAATAACATATAATCGTTATAGTAATTTTCGGTGTACCAACCTTGAATCTCATAAATCAGCTCATTCAAATGCTCATAATGTTTTTTGTTGCCTTCCCCTGTCATTTCGCTCTCCATAAAGACAAACGCATTAACGTGCTCCAAAACGTCAATGTTCTGTTCGTACGGACCACCCTGATTAATTGTAATTCCATCATAGTATTCGACTGAAGCTTTAATGACAGATCCTATCTTATCAATTTTTACTTCAGTGTCATAAATATTTATTCCATTTTGAGTCATCACCTCTCCGAATTCACCATCATCAGAAGTTGTAGCATCCCCATCATCGATTTCCACATCTTGCCACCATCCAGCAGTAAAATAACGTCGTTGCTTGAGTTCATACATTGCGGGTGAAAGATAATTTGCATAATAATTATTATTATCTTCTACATATCCTAAATGATAATCAGTAACGGTATTCCACTGAACACCATCAAACATCTTATTTCCGATCATCCTCTTGGAATAAATTGGATACATATATCTCGGAGAAAATTCCCCTAAAATTTCATTATAATAATACGGATTTCCACTAAAAACATGAGTTACCCAAGAGTCTGAGCTTTTATCTAATAGAATTAGTTGGTTATAGTCTCGGAAGGTAATCTGATTATTGTTTTTTGATTCTACTCTAAAGGTGTATATGTCATCTTCACATTCATATCCATACTGGGAAAAGTTAAGCGAAATATTCGAACTCTGAACTGGGGTGCCAGCTTCACTATTATCAACATCATATATATTTATATTGTAAGTCGTCAAAGTAATTCGGACAAGATCGCTTAAAAAATAAGAGACACTTTCCGGGCATCCAA
>JABMQQ010000001.1 GCA_013202495.1 Fidelibacterota bacterium
CTAGGATTAAAGACGATCCATTTAGGTCCCGTGATTAATTATGGTCTGGAAATGGGTGACTACATTGTTGCCACAGCAACTGACGCTCAGGGAAACACCTCTGAATTTTCTCAAACCACGCAGGTAACAACATATGTGGGTGTGGCAGCCCTTGAGGCACTTCCCACTGAATTCACCCTGGAACAGAACTATCCAAATCCCTTTAACCCAACCACGACGATTCGCTACGGTCTAACTGAAGTATCAGATGTGAATTTGATCATCTATGATATGAAGGGAAGAGCAGTACAGAGCTATTCGCAGAGTAGTCGACCAGCTGGTTGGGTCAATTATGAATGGTCCGGCACCAACATGAATGGTGAACCGGTAAGTACGGGTGTTTATCTGTGTCGACTAGAAGCAGGGAATTATACCAAGACCATTAAGATGGTATTCTTGAAATAGTATCAAATGATACCAAAGGATGTTAAGAGTTTAGTTTTCTAGAAGTAAGTACGGCCTTGAAAAAATAATGCTTTATCCCGGGAGGTATGGTATTTTACTGGCAATAAAATTGAAGGGGGCAGCCATGCGCAAGCTATTTACCCTTATGCTCGTGGTAGTAACGCTACAATTGACAGCAGAACCTCGAATTCTCATCGACGGTATACATGGATTGTCAATTCCGGAGCCAAACATGGGATCCGTCATCGATCCTGCAGTATTATTTCCTGAATATGAATTTGATTATCTCCAGGCAGACGATATAAGTATCGAGCAAGTCCTGGTATCTGGAATCCTGAATACACAGCAGGATACGATATATTTTTCAGTGACAGGTGGACAGGAAGTACTCTACCTGCGTTACTTTCAACAGGATTCTACCATTCTCCAGGAACCCTATTTTTATCTGGTTGATCCCCTGGGCGCTTTCAGTAGCCCTGCCAGTAATGGCCTGGCGCATGTGGAGTTCCCAATTGCTGGTGAATGGATATTGATTTACTCCGCGTGGAATGAGCTTGTTACCGGCTACGAAGTGGGTACAGGTCCACATTTTTACAATACAGAGCTGCTGGAACAATATGATGCTGTTCTGCAGATGGTAGACAATACTTTCGCACTCTTTCAGGGCTTTCTGCCCACTTTAGAAGCAACTGAGTTGGATGTCCTGCAAACTTATTATGAATCAGGAGGCGGGCATTTACTCCTGAGGGAAACGGATATGAGCATGGTAGATAAACCCATTATCCATGTTAGTTCAGATCGCGGTGGGCAAGCGGGCATCAGTCTGAACTTCCCTGGAGTTCCAACATTTCTTAAACCTGCCGCACAGGTTGGTTATGAGGATAAAAGCACTCAGCTATCCTGGGAGGTGGATATGGAGCCCGGCGTCGTGCATGAAATACTGTATGAAGGTCGTCCAAGTCGTCCACTGAATCTGCTCACGGCTGTTGAGAGTGGCCGAGGTGCTCATCTGGAAAACCAATCCTCATTAAACCTGGGAGGTTTGCGAGTTTTTCAGCATCTACAGGATGGAGGTTATCGCTATGCTGAAGTGATGGCGCTTCATGCCTTTGAAAGTTCAGATTGTGTATTCGACCGGGAATTTACCGAACTGGAATTTTCCAGATATCTTCAAAAAACGCTGGAAGCAGAAGCGCTGGAGTTGGGTTTAACTCAATCTGAGGCTCAGTCCTTTTTTAAAGAATATCAATGGATCAACCGCTTGCTGGTTGAGACTTCAGATTCCCGGGATATTTGTGCAATTTATAATTTTAGGGGTCAAGCTTATGATGATCTGATTCCCATGAGTGGTGTTCATTCAAGTGAAGATCAAATCAGGGTGATGTGGGTCTTTGCCAAAAATCTTCCCCTGGAAGCACAGGGTGAACCATACATTTTTGAACCAGCCTCTGTCAACACTATAGATCCATTCACATCCGAGTTGAACTCATATCATGAGTACGGTGTCATCGAAATTCACAATCCTAACCAATCGATGCTTCGCGATCTGGAAATCCATGATTTCCATTTCTGGGATGAATTTCTGGTTGATGAGACCAACCATCATGAAAGCAGCAGTTGGTATCCAGTTTTTCACACATTCGGAGAAGATTCTATTGCCCAGCTATTGAGCGAAGGCGTAGAGGACGTTTATGGCGTGATGTCCTCACCCGTCACAATTTTACCCGAAGGCTCTGGCTTTGTGCTTCTGAGTGGCGATGATGACACCTATTCAGAGGGAAATCCCGAATTTCCCCAGGGTTCCTTTCCAGCGGTGGCAGTGGCTCAGTCTTTTGGGGAGGGCCATTTTATTGCGGTGAATGATATCAATGTGCTATGCGAGCATCAGGGAAATATAAGATTCCTTCGGAACTGCTTTAATTTTCTGGCTCATGTGGAGAATCGCGTAATTCATGTTCCGGGTGATATTAACACTATTCAGGCTGCCATAGACAGTGCAATGAGTGGCGATTCCATCCTGGTTGCTCCGGGAATCTATAATGAAAATATTGATTTTCTGGGCAAAGAGATCTACGTGGGGAGCGTAGGCACGCCAGAGGAAACTGTAATACACGGAGATAGCACAGGAAGTGTTGTTACATTCAAAAACCAAGAGACAAGAGCCTCCGTGCTTGAGGGCTTCACCATAACGGGAGGGATGGCTTGTCCTATAGGATCAATGCTTACTGGAGGAGGCGGTATGCATGTCACAAACGCACGTCCAAGCATCATTGGAAACATAATTACTGAAAATTACTGTGACGTTTATATCGATGGTGGCGGTATCCTTTGCAACGCAAGTGATCCTCTGATCAAAGATAATATCATATCATCAAATCTGGGAGCCTATCGAGGCGGGGGTGTTGCACTTCTCAATTGGGCCAATCCAATCATCACCGGGAATATCATTGAATCCAATACCACGCAAAGCGGATGGGGATTTGCTTATGGAGCCGGGATTTATGTAGGGGAGACCTGTAACCCCCAGATTTATGATAATCTGATCCAGTCCAACACCATTGACGTGGGAACTGGAGGAGGTCTATACTTGCAGGGACCAGGCTCACAACTCGTGTCGAGAAACCTGATTATCGACAATACTGGAGCTGGGATAGCCAGTGTTGACACCAACACATGTCTTCTCATTAATAATACCATTGTGGGGAATACTGAGGCGATTCATACTGAAAACTACGCTCACCCAATACTTTTGAATAGTATTGTCTGGGACAATGCTATCGTCATAGGCAGTGATATGGGTCCCAGTGATATAACCGTTGCCTATAACGACATCCAGGGAGGGTGGTCGGGTACTCAAATTCTTGATACCGATCCACAATTTGGGAATGAATATGGTTTAATTGAAACCTCTCCGTGTATTGATGCGGGAACAGCTGTATATGTGCTGGGAGGTGATACACTCCTGTATTTGACACCTGATGACTACCATGGGAATGCACCGGATATGGGTGCCTATGAGTCAGTATATACTTCTCAAAATCAACCAACACTTCTGGTTCCTGAAAAATTGACCCTGCTTCACAATTTCCCCAATCCATTCAATCCTGTGACCACCATTCGCTATGGTTTACCGGAAATATCAGATGTCACGCTGGTGATCTATGACCTTACGGGTCGAGTGGTTCGTAGGTATTCAGAAAACGCACAGCCTGCAGGGTGGGTCAACCTGGTTTGGGATGGAACGAATACTTCCGGTGAGCCAGTAAGTGCAGGTGTTTATCTCTGTCGACTAGAAGCCGGGAATTTCACCAAGACCATAAAAATGGTTTATCTGAAGTAGCCAGAAGGATTTTGTACCAAAGAAGTCAAATTAATAGATAATTATCCAGAAGGGGGCATCATGAATGCAAGATGCAAGTATCGTATCATATCAAGCCTGAGCATTGTCATAGGGTTGTGGTTGACAACCGGACTGTCATTTGGGCAAAATATTGATGAGATAAACATCCTTATGGATGACCCTGAATTAATCCAAAAGACTCTGAACAACACGAACTTCTCGCAGCCGCAAGCAGGACTGAGGGATCTGGACTTTTCCTTCCAGATGATCGCTTACGCTGAATATGATCCCTATGACTATTCAGCAGTCTGGCACCCCACCGAAGGCAGTCGGGGTCTCTGTGCAGGATCTGATCTTGATGGCGACGGGCACCAGGAAATATTTGCTGTTCATTATGGCAATGGAAGTGGCGTAGTTGGTTTTGAAATGAATGACTCTGGAACTCTTGAAATGATCTGGAACTCGGTCCTGACTCCAACAACTTATAATTTAGGAACCCGCTTTGTACAAACAGGTGACCTGGATGGCGATGGATATGGAGAAATTGTATTTTTCCGGGGAAAATATTCAGATGATCCAAATCGTGGACTGTACATATATGAATGGGATGGTACCAATGATGGCTATGAGCTCGCCTATCACAATCCCTTACTGTCTCTGAGCGGCGATCTGGTCTCTGACATGGTGATTGAGCACTTCCTGCTTGAGGATGTGGACGATGACGGCACTACGGAGCTGATCTTTGCCAATAATGGCTTAAGCATGGGGCTTGATCGCTCTGAGGATTTCTTCTCAATCCTTAGCATCGCAGGAGATATTGGTTCTGGATCTGAAATACTGACTGAAGAATATTGGATCAGTCCCAGGGATGTAGACCGTGATGGCGTGATAGAGGACGGTCTCGGCGGTGGAAGCGGTCTGAATGTTCAAGTCTGTGATACTGATGGTGATGGTCTCAAGGAAGTCTTCTGCCATCCATACAACTACTTCAATATGTTCTTTTTTGAAGCCAGAGGACCGGATACCTATAGTCTGGGCGATACAACCAATATTCAATTCACTTACCCCGACGATAATGCTCAGCTTATGAATGCCGCCGTATCGGATATGGATGGTGATGGGGATGATGAGATTTATATCGCCAATTATGTAACTGGCGATGTCTATATGATCCAGGATACTGATGGTGAGGCCACCTCCTTACTGGAAAGCGAAGTGACCGTTTTAGGTGAGAATGTAGGGGCTCAATTTGGAGCGTTAGCCTTTGATTTTGATACCAGTGGAACTGATGAAATATACTTTGGTAGTTCAGCAGTATTTGGAGCTGATATCCGTGTCTGGGATGGTGAGGAGTTCAGCAGCTATCAGTCAGATGCAGAATCAGATGGATTCCTGCCGAAGATGGATGTAGCTGATATGAATGGGAATGGAATACCAGAACTTATTACAGCTCATCAGATGGTTTCAAACTATCCGCAGAGAATTATTCGGGTCTTAGAATACCTGCCTGATGATCCTTCAAATTCACGATGGGCATTTACGCCAGTTTACAATGTTGGTTACACCGATGACTGGGGGAACAGTTATGCACCTATTTTAGGTGACTACAACAACGATGGAAATATAGATGTTTTTGTCACCAATGGTGGAGATCAACGTAATTTCCTATACCAAAATTCTGGTTTGGGCTATTTCCAACGAATCTGGGAAGGGGAAATATACTGGGATCAGAATTGGTCTAACACGGCCTCCTGGGGTGATTACGACAACGATGGTGCCCTTGATCTATTTGTCGCTAATGGAGGCGATGGAGAAGCCAATGCCCTCTACCATAACCTGGGCGATGGAACCTTTCAGAGAATCTATGAAGGATCAATAGCATCTGAGGTTAATAGCTCCAGAAGTGCCAGTTGGGGTGACTATGACAACGATGGCTACCTGGATCTCTATGTAGGCAACAGTTCAGATCCAAATGGGACCAACTCACTTTATCAAAATAATGGCGATGGCAGCTTCAGCGCTGTAAGCGTTGGATGGATTGTGTTTGACGATGATGAATCGGGATCGGTTTCCTGGTGTGACTATGACAATGATGGTGACCTGGACATGTATGTGGCTAACTGTGGTCAAAATTCAATGTATCGCAACGAGGGCGAGGGCTCCTTTACCAAGATTCAAACTGGTGTACTGGTAGCTCATGATGACTGTTCACAGGGTGCCAGTTGGGCAGACTACGACAATGATGGTGATTTTGATGTGTTGGTGACCAGTGGAGATGATCACTCAAATCGTCTGTATCAAAACCAGGGCGAGGGTGTTTTTGTTGAGATCACCGAGGGGGCAATAGTTACTGATAACTCTAATTCCTGGGGAAGCACCTGGGCTGACCTGGATAATGATGGTGATCTGGATCTCTTTGTGGTCAACAGTGCCGAACCCGATCCCCGTGACAACTTCATATACACCAATAACGGAGAAGGGAGTTTTACTGGGGTGTACGATAATCTCCTCAATCAGAATGATCTGATCCCCCTTGGCTGTGCCTGGGGTGACTATAACAATGATGGTGCTATCGATCTTTTTATTGGAATAGATGGGGGCCAGAACCGGCTATACGCCAATCAGGGTAATTCGAATTCCTGGGTGAATATCAAGTGTGTTGGCACCGCATCCAACAGATCTGCAATTGGTGCTAAAGTTCGTGTCAAAGCCAATATCTATGACCTGGATACCTGGCAGGTAAATGAAATCAGTGGACAAACTGGAGCTTTTGGACAAAATAGCCTCAATGCCGAGTTTGGTCTTGGTAACGCCGACCTTATCGATTCCCTACGCATTGAATGGCCCTCTGGTATGATCAATGAGTATACAGATATTCAAGTCGATGAGTTCTATGTCATCCAGGAGGGACCTGCCTTACAGGTTTCAGCTGACACACTGGCATGGGGGGAAGTATACCTGGGTAGTGCCAATGCGCTAGCCCTGGAATTATCAAATCTGGGACCAGCATCGATTCAGGTTGAAAATGTTAGCATAGATAATTCCGTGTTTACTGCTGATCTCACCTCACTTCAGATCGAACCTGGAACTTCATCAGCACTATCCATCACTTTTGAACCTACGGCGACAGGATATTTTGAAGGACTTCTCACATTCACCTCAAGTGATCCGCTTGCCCCCAACGATAGCATTGTTCTTTCAGGTCAAGCCATATTGGCTCCTGATATTGCTGTATCACCAGATAGTGTGATGGTAACCCTCTTACCAGGTGCAACTCATACTCAAACAATAACTATCGACAATATCTCTGGTGAGAGCACACTCCATTGGACAGCTCATTTGGAGATAGATGACATGACCCGAACAGTCACCTTCACAAAAGATGATTTTGCTTTGTGGGGTCAGCCAGAAAACCAGGATCGGATAACCGACAACGTCTGGATTACCCGAGCTAACAATCAGGGCATTTTTAATGCTGCAGTGGAATCTAATTATGATTATGACGTGTCCCCCTGGGATACGGAATGGGCTTATGGATATTCAGAAGATTTAGAACCTGAGGATTATGGGATTTGGCGTGATGCCATAGATGCCTACCCGCCAGGAATGATTGACCAACCACTTTCTGTCCATTTGATATCAGATGATATCTACCTTGATGTTCTTTTTCATAGTTGGACTTCAGGTGGTAATGGAGGTGGTTTTTCATATACCAGAATAGCTACCTCACCTGAATGGATAAAGCTATCCTCTGAAATGGAATCTTTGGACATTGGTGAGAGTGTTTCCATAGAATTATTGCTGGACGCTCTGGAGATGCCAGCTGGAACTCATATTGCAGAAGTGTTGATCAGCAGCAATGATCCTGATGAACCCGAAATAATCATACCAGTTGAGATGGAAGTAAGCATTGCGCCAGATATTTATCTCGAAAATGATACACTCCTGTTTGGTAATGTCTTCAACGGATATTCTGATACCCTGGCTATCCCCATCGAGAATTGGGGGTCGGCAGGTCTAGTCGTTACAGATGCATCAGTTGATCTGGCCGAATATGGAGTGAGTACTCAGTCTTTTGAAGTTTTACCTGATGAGATCTATATGTTAGAAGTGATTCTGACTCCTTCTTCAGCTGGTGACTATTCAGGAGTACTGACGCTGACAACTTCTGATCCAGATGAGGAATTCTTCACAATCACACTGTTAGGGAGCAGTGTGGATCCACCCATCGTTGGTGTAGATCCTGATTCATTATATGCTGCCCTGCTGACTGATGAGACCCTCGGTCAAAATATGATCATATCAAATACTGGCTTGAGTGAGCTCAACTATGAGATCCGATCAATATCCGTGGAAAACTTCTCAAGAGTGAGAGCCGCTCCCGACATAAGTTTGTTGACAGGTCCCCGGTATAGTTGGGATGAATTCTTTGGTGAGAATTTACACGAACTCAACAGGAATGAGTGGGGCAGATCAGGCAAACCTGGACCGCAGGCAAATACTCCGAACACCGCCAACGAAGTCAATCTCAGGGAACTGAGGGAAAGCTGGGAGTTGCTTTATACAGATCCAGAAGAATTTGGACCAGTTGATGTTCAACACGTCTATGGTAGCATGACTTCAGATGAAGTGCTTGTCAAAATTGAAGGCTATACTGAATTTGATGAGATGGTGTATGCCGTTTACATCGATATAGACCAGAATATGGATACAGGACTGGACACTGAAGAAGATGAGCTGGGATGGTATCTGGGTATTGATTATGCCATGATAAGTACAGGTTGGGGATTCGATGGATTTTTTCTCGTAGATGAGGAGTCTCAAGATTTGGTATGGTTGGATTCACTAACAACCAACATTTTTGGTACAAACTCTACTGAAAGAACTATTGGCGCAGATATCAGCTATTTCGAGGGCGTAGCAGCCTTCAATTTTGCTATTATTTGTGATGAGGGAATTGAGGATATGGTCCCGGATTTTGGATCTGGACACATTACGTTTCAGTTGGGAACCCCCTGGTTGGCTTTCGAGCCAGAGATGGGCTCAATTGGAGCGGGTCAACAGGAAGACATCAGTGTAACCTTTGATGCCGCTGATATGTTTGGTGGAGAGTATTATTCACAGATTACAGTTCAAAGTAATGATCCTGAATCACCTGAAATTACTGCCAGCGCCCACTTATCAGTAACAGGGGTGCCCAACATCCAAATTGCTGAAGAGGACCTATCTTTTGGTGACATCTTTGTGAATTATGAATCAGAATTAGAGTTTGAAGTACAAAACACTGGAACTGATTCTCTACATATCAATAGCATTTCTTCAGACAACCCAGTATTCATAGTCTCTCCCACAGCGTTGGATATTCATCACAGTGAGTCTGCGTTCATTTCAGTGCGTATATCGCCTGATGCAGTCGGCGAATATGACGGCACCATCAGTCTTCTCTCTGATGATCCAGATAATGGGAATCTATCGCTGGAGGTGAATGCCAATGCCTTAATCGCGCCTGAAATCGGAATAAATCAGAATTCACTGGTACATAATGTTTTTGGCAGTGTTGAGGTGAGAGATACCCTCATAGTCTCCAATACGGGTGGGAGTGATCTCGCCTATTTCATTCACATTGAAGAGCTTGGCGAAACCAGAGATGCAGGTGGACCAGACGCATTTGGTTACTCCTGGAAAGACTCAAATGAGCCTGGGGGATCCGAATATGAATGGATCGAAGCTTCAGGAGGCGAACAATTCTTTTTATATGATGATGATTTTGTTTCTGAGGTACCCCTTGGGTTCGAGTTTGAGTACTATGGCATCCCCTATAACAATATCAATATCATGTCCAACGGCTGGTTGAGTTTTAGCTCGACAAGTAGCTGGTTTCCCGATGCAGTGCCGTATTACTTTGCTGGAGAATTTGACGGAGCGATAGCTCCCTTTGGTGGTGATTTATTTCCTCCTGAAGGTCAAATATATGTATTGCAGACAGGGTCAGCACCAGACAGACAGACTATTATTGAATACAACCATGTATCATGGTGTTGTTCAGGACCTCCCTTTATGACCTTTCAGGTGATCTTCTATGAGAGAACCAACCGTATTCGATTTCAATATCAGGATTTGAGCGGAAATTACCCACAATCTTTGGGCATCTCAAATGAAGACAATAGCATTGGAATTGGAAATGGTGGGTTTGATGACACTTATATCAATCCAAGTATCGTTTCTGACAATTATGCTATTGAGTTCTCAAGTCAGATCGATTGGGTGAGTGTTGATCCACTGGCTGGTACAATACCTGCCGGTATGAGTGAAACCCTGGCCATCCTCATCGACGCCACCAATCTAGAAAATGGTAGCTATGAAGCTCAACTCACTTTCGATAGTAATGATCCTGAGCTGCCGCGCACGGCGATTCCAGTTCTTGTGTATCTGCAGGGAGTTTCAGTTCATGGGGACGGGTTGCTTCCAGACTCCTACACCCTTGAACAGAACTATCCAAATCCATTTAATCCAACCACTACCATTCGCTACGGTTTACCCGAAAGTTCTGATGTAAGCCTCTACATCTATGATATTAAGGGTCGGGTGGTACAACAATATACAGTAGAGGATCAAGCCGCAGGCTGGGTTGACATTGAATGGAATGGTACCAATTCATGGGGTGAGAGGGTAAGTACAGGTGTTTATCTCTGTCGACTGGAAGCAGGGAATTACACCAAGACCATCAAGATGGTGTATCTCAAATAAACGGCAGACAGAACAAATTGCTAAGTCATGGCCAGTATAGAATGAAGAGGAAAATTATTTAATAGTTTAGAATCATATACCAGGGGGTGTGCTGTGAAACGAACAAATCGATGGAACAAGATCCTGCTTATTGCAGGTATCATTTGCCTGGGCAGTATAACCATCCCGGATGTTACCGGTCAATCCCTCTTGGCTTCAACCACAATCGACTCCCTGGCAATCCCCGAGATACAGGAATTCATCAATACAGGTAAGCTGATTGCCATTGCTGATGACGTTGGAATTGTCATCGATGAGGCAGAAAATAATCAGTATAAACTCTTCCCGGCCTATCCAGATTTTAAGTATGCATTTTTCGTTCAAGTTCCTGGGGGTGATTATGAATCATATGTCTTGTGTGAGATTCGTCCAGATGCAACTCTGGTAATTGCTGAGAAGACCAGCCGGACCCAGGTGGAAATCGTTAATATTGTTGAGTATATCCACAGAAATAATGAGACCACGAATACGATTTTCAACACCCCACGCATTGGACTTGAAATCATTGGTGGAGCAGCCGGGTTCGCCTTCAGCGGATTATTTATGTATATGGTCCCCGAACTGGGTACAGGTCCGGCTATGTTATGGTTAGGGGTTTCCAGTGTCATGACCTCTTACCCCGTGTATTATCTGGGGAATAGCCGTGATAAAAAAGGATCATTTACCCAGACCTTCATGGGAACTGCTTTTGCAGCCTGTACATTTTACGCCATCATGAATTTCCAAGATTGGCAAGTGGATCCAGAAAACCGCTATCTATCCGACCCTGATTACCCAACCTACTGGGCACCTGTCAGCGTTCTTATGATTGGTTCCAGCGTCCTCTCATTCAATCGGAGTCTAAGACCACAATCGAGGACTGAATCAGAATCCCTGCACCAGCTCGACAAGTTTTCTGCCGAATATCACTTTCCCCACATGATAGCTACAAATTTATTTGCTAAACCCGGTGAACGTTCATTTCTGATCCCAATCCTGTCATTGCAATTCAATTGAGGAGGTGGACTCTTGTTTAGATTGATGCAAATATTTCACTTCCCACTAAAAATCCCACAGTGCCTGGTCATGCTCCTGGTTTCCTGGTCAATATCACCAGCTACTCCTCTTTATGCCAACACCCCATTAGATTCCCTCAGCTCGCCAATCTACTTTGGTATCGGTACAGGTTTCATGACGGGGAAGGCCATGCAGCTTAAATTGCCACTTGTTTCAACACTCTCACCTCGTGAAGACGGTGAAGCTGAGTTCCGTGAAGATGGTATGCAATTCAACCTCCATGTGAATAGTAGTCAATTCTTGCAAAATACTCGTCTCACAAGTCCGACTCGGTGGTATGCCACCATATCATATACGGCCTTTGATATCCAGTTTAGTAGCTATGAGGAAGGCGATGAGTATCTTCAAAACTTTGAGAAAACGTTCGACATTTATGCTGGTTTCCAGAAGAATCTTCTGGAAACTGAGAGATGGATTCCCTTTCTGGAGGCTGGAATTGGATATCGATACGAAGAGGCTTTACATGGTGAATTTATCAAAACTGATGACTGGCCATGGGGTCCACATTCAGTCCTTGCAACGGGAGAAGGTTCCAGCGGACAGGGCTTGACCTGGGGTTTTGGTGGTGGCTACTATTTTAACGAAGAAAATTCGCCAAACCGTTACTGTATTGGTGTGCGTGGCGTTGTAGGGCCGAGATCAGAGGGGATTTCTGCATATGTAAATGACATCGCATATTTTGTGCGGTTCCTGATTTATGCCAGATACGAAATTGGTATAAGAAGTGAACGCTAATGAACAAGATCAAGAATTCGATTCTGGCATTTCGGTTCCTTTTCATCAGCTTATTACTCCCAGTAGCAATTTTACCTCAAGTAGTTGTATTTACTGATTCCGGTCCCATCTATGGTGTTACACTCATTGGTATATCAAATGCTGAAGTAACCATGCTTGCCGAAGGTGAGTCCGTGTATACCAGGCTACCCACAGAAATGATTGAGAAAGTAATACTCAGGGATGGACGTATCGCCTTCCCCTACAATGCTCATCAATTAACCAGAGCAGAATACAGTCAATACTATTCCGCATATAAACCCACTCCTGAAGAACTGGCGCAGAAATACTTGCTCGATGGGCTGCAACTGGGAGGCACTCTTTCCTTTTTGGGCTATCCTGGAGCCGGTGATGAGTGGTCTGGAACTTCAATAGTTGTAACCATTCCCGTGTTACGGTATCTGGCTCTGAGATCGGGCTGGTATTCATTGGGTTACGTTTCAGGATCTGAATGTGACTGTGATGGAAGTGAGTATCAAGTTCTGGCTGGCCTAAATTTCAAAACACCAGGATTGAAACTCTATGCTGGTCGAGGTCGCTATAAGGAGCAGTTCACCAATTCATGTCGAACAAATTTCCTCTCTGGTGGTCTTTCCCTGATTGGTGCAGGATATCATCTGAATCACTTTGGATTTGACATCTGGGCCAGCACAAGGGATGCCAGCGATTATAAAAGCCAAATTAATGCCAGCTATGGGCGCGTTGAGGTTACAGAGAATGAGGGCTCAACACTGGTTATCATGTTAAGCTACATTTTTTAAAAGGGAGTCGTGGGTGGGGAAGATGCAAATCCTTAACACATATAAGATACTATCATGGGGGTGTCATTTGAGATATTTATTAATTATCATGCTCTCAATTGGGACAGTTTTTCCGACTGATACCTTATTGACTAGGGCTAACCAGGTATATTTGGGTGAGCTTGTTGAACTAAATCAAACCAGCGCGATTTTTAAAGCTACCATATTTGTTAAACCACAACCGGTTCTCCTCGGCAATATTCTTTATATTTCTTCCGAAGACGGCCAACTCCTCTATGGTGCTAGACCTGTCAACCTGGAGGCAGTAGTTGTTAAGGACAAAATGCCTGAGCAACAATCTTTGAACGAAATATCTGGTGCAACTCAAATGGCTGATTCTACTCGATTTGATCGTCTCGTTTATTTGAATGGTACCATCATCTCTGGGGAGTTGGTAAGCATAGATGCACGCTTTGTGCAATTTAAAGATGAGGCTAAAGGGAGCGTTAACAATCTCCCAAGAGACATAATCAGACAAATCGTCAACAGTACTGGTGAAATCCTTTATTCAAGCAATCCCAACAATGCAACACCCTCACCATTCACCCCCAGTATAGCTTCTTTTGGACTTATCCCTGGCAAGAATATTTTATTGGTTTTGGATGATGGTGCAGTCAAGGAGGTCCTATTTCAGAAGTTTTATAATGACTCTTTATTTTATGGTGAGCCACCATTCTCTGGTGTGCCTCTCAGAAGTATCAGTTCTCTGTGGTCGGAAGGGCAAGATATCGCCGGTGGGGCTGTGGGTTCAAGTTGTGGCCTATTATGTGGTTCTTGTATTGCCTATCCATTGCTCATGATGAGTATAGATTCAGAAACTAGTCTCTTACCAGTAGTGGCTGTTCCCGTCGCTGCTGCATTTTTGGCAGGAAAACGATTTGTAGCCAAACCCAGCTGGCATATGGTTTATCGTCCTGAGATTCCCAGAAATGGTTGGGATTATGAGCAGGGCTACGCTGCTGGGAAAAATCTGGCATCAGCCAAACCTACCTGGTTCTTGCCTGGCTTTTTTTACAATTTCTGGGCGGTCCAAACTTCCCGAAACCTAAGACCATGCCCACCAATCTCAGAAATGGAGCATAAGTCAAAAGCATATACTGCTGGTCTAATCGATGGCTATGGCGATCAAACCAGTCTCTACAATACCATTTATTCCAGCACGGGCTGTGTACTGGGAACGAGCGCAGCACTTTTTGGTTTGTTTCTTTGGGGTCTTGGGGCTTCTCATTCGAATTAAGATAAATTAAGTTGGCAAAGAGGGAGTATGATGGGGAATAATCTTTCTAACAGGGGCTTAGGATTTATGCTCCTGGTCGTAATTTGCGGAAGCACAATTGCCAGTTCCATACCCAACATCCCCAGAACTGCCCCGTTTAGCCCCAGAGAAGCGTCTTTTGGACTCATACCTGATCAGAATATCCTCATGGTTTTGGAAGGTGGCGAAGTCAAGGCGGTCCTTTTTCAGAAGTTTTATAATGACTCATTATTTTATGGTGAGGAGCCATACTCTGGGGTGCCTCTAGGAAGTGTCAGTACTCTGTGGTCGGAAGGGCAAGATATCGCTGCTGGAGCGTTGGGCTCAAGTTGTGGACTGGCAGGTGGTTTGGGTGTTTCCGCCTACTTGCTCATTATCAGCATAGAATCAATAAACGATCTTGGTCTGATTGGGTTGGCGGCTATTCCCCTTGGCGGCGCAGTTCTGGGAGGAAAGTGTTTGGGAGCAAAGACCACCTGGCATCTGGCGTACCGTGCAGAGATTCCCAGAAGTGGCTGGGATTATGATCAGGGTTATGCAGCTGGGGAAAAGCTGGCATCAGCTAAACCTACCTGGTTTCTACCGGGATTCTTCTACAATTACTGGGCGGTGCAGACCTCCCGAAAGCTAATACCATGCCCACCCACCTCAGAAATGGAGCATAAATCAAAAGCGTACGTTGCTGGTTTAATTGATGGGTATAGTGACCAAACCAGTCTCTACAATACCATTTATTCTGGCACTGGTTGTGTCCTGGGAACGGGTGCAGTATTTTTTGTCTTCTTGCTCATGTCGATGGGAGCAGCTTATGGGAATTAAAATATATTAATGTTAGCAAAGAGGGGGGTATCATGCGAGATAATCATTCTAATAAGGGCATAGGATTTATTCTCCTGGTTGCAATCTGCGGAAGCACATTTGGCAGTTCCATACCCACGATTCCATTCACACATGTAGAAACTCCAATTGGACTGAATGAAGTCAGAGACCTTAAGGTCTTTCTGGCAGTCATTAATGACAATAATACAGGGAATGTGGAACGTGGAAAAAAAGGTCTTTATATAGGTCCTGATGACTTTTTAACGGTATCCATTTTCTTTCGACTCCACATGGATACCTGGCGTCTTGCCTTGACCTATAATAATGTGACCTCACGCAAGAAGGAATATCGATACGATCTCATTTTTGGCGGTCTCTCAAAACACTATGAGAAAAATGGGATTGAGGTGAAACCCGAGCTGGGTCTTGTCTGGAAGGGTGATTGTGGGGGAGATGATCTGCAAAATTGGTTTCATCGTGGCAAAGATTTACCTGAATTATTTGTTCCCTACTGTGAGGGTGGGCTGGCTGCTTTTGCCGCGGCAATGGTTTCCAGACCCATAAAACTATCCCGCCCTTGTGAAGGTATACTCACATCGTCAATGGAAATCAGACTTATATCAGACCTGGTCCCATCCCGCTTCAGTCCCATGTTGGGTTACCAGGCTGAGGTCTGGCCAGGTCGTCTGCAAGTGGAGATGCTGGCTGGGGCACGCTTGTATATGAATGAAATTGATGAATACTCAAATATGGTTCGTTCAGGTACCTTTGCAGCTGTGAATGCGAAGTTCAGGGTATATGAGAATTTCTATTTTGATACTGGAATTGCGATGTTTCCCGCTCAGAATCTGGAAAATGACCCGATCTATAAGGACAAGGATCATAGCTACATCCCTCAGATCACCATGGTCTTTTCATGGAATAGCGCCTGGTATGGACTATATAATTATTTGGAGTATTAATTCCCACCACTTATGTTTGGCCATATCCTGTAAAGCATTGTAAATCAAGTGAGTTGTTGGAAAAAAATGATTTCCATATCCAGGTTCCAGAACCGCACAACGAGAATGCTCGTCCTCCTGGGCCTGGTATTATTTTTCAATAATTGTACATTTAGGTCCATACATCAGCCTGATCTGGCTGCACCTGATAGTTCAATCACCGTCACAATTCAAATACAACGGGGAATCGGGATGCATGGTGAAGGGGCAGATGCACTTCCACATTTTGGTGTTTTGCTACCCAACGGGTGGAGCGTTGATGATTCTCTAGAATATCAACATGCTGGAGGTCCGGGATGGATACGATATTCTATTGAATATTCTGATACTATGGAGATCATTGATCCTGCGCCATCGGGGTACTACTGGTGGGTTGGTCTTGATACCATCACCTCATCCATTCCAGCAGGGATGGTAGACTCTCAAATTGAGATATTTACTGATTCCCAGGAAGGGACATTTTTCATTGACTACATGTTAGGACACACTAATACCATGCAGCCCCTGCGTGAAGATCAATCAGGGCTCAATGTGGTGAGATCCAATGACCATCCAGTTTCAGTAAATGCTCCTATGGATTTGCGCGTAACAAATATGAGCGACTCAGGAATAGGGTCACTACGTCAGGCACTGGCGCAGATCAGCGCTCGTGGAACTATCAGCTTCGAGATTCCTGGCTCTGATAGTATTCAACTTGATAGCCAGCTTGTGGTGGATCGAAGTGTCACCATATTGGGACCAGCGGACTCAGAAATTATCCTTTTGGGAGGAGATACCTCCCGGATCATGCAAATTAATTCTCACCTAGATGTTTCAATCTCTGATCTAACACTCAAAAATGGAAACATCATAGGAAAACCAGGTGGAGCAATCCTAACCGAAAACACAGGATGTGATCTTGAAAAGGGATCGATCACGATTTTCAATTCTAAATTCATGAATAATAGAGCCATAGATGGGGGTGGCGTGTATGTTTCAAATATTAATTTGACGCTTGATCACTGCAGGATATTGAGCAATACCGCTCAGTTTGTAGGCGGTGGAATATTTGCGCGCAATTCAAATCTAGACATATCCTCATCGTTCATTCTCAACAACACAACAACCTCTTCGTTTGATGATGCTGGTGGCGGCATATATCTAGATCAGGGACGTTCCATTATTGCCAGCACTCTCATTGCAGAAAATTCAACAGAATCCTATGGTGGAGGATTGTACCTGGGAAACGCTGTGGAAATAACCTTCAGCAATGCAACTTTTATAGATAACAGCGCGATGAGTGGAGGGGGTAATAACATCTTTGTGAATGAATATGCAGATGTATCTGTCTTGAATTCCATTATTGGCAATTCACAAAATGAAGGAATTGCACCTATTGACGAAGCCAGAGAAGTGATGACCATCCATCACTCAAATCTTGTAGGAACTTTTGACCCCAACCTTTGGACTGGTGAGAATAACATATCTGTGAGCCCCCTTTTTGTTGATCCAAATTCGAATGACTATCATCTCCAACCCAATTCACCCTGTATTGATATCGGTGCCCCTTGGAGTCGACAGGATAGTGATGGCACAACTGCAGATCTGGGTGCCTTCACAACTCAGAATTTTGCCGGGACTGGTGAATTTCCCCCTGGAATTATTGGTGGCACACATGCCGGTGTGATCTCTACAGATGTGCTCCTGGGGAGTGATCTCATCGTAGCAGCAGGATCCACACTAACTATTGCTCCTGGGGTAACGATCACCTCTATGGGTTTTAGCAATAAAATTTTAGTGTATGGGACCTTGGAGGCCCAGGGCTCCGTAGATGACACGATTAGATTTCTTGGAGGCGATAATGGCTGGAATGGGATAGAGTTCAACGGAGAGAGTGCCTCAGAAAGTCATTTACAATACTGCCTGATCTCAAATGCTCGCAGGATTGGTATTGCCTGTCTATCCAGCTCACCTACCATAGAAAATTCACTAATATCCAGAAATGGTTTGGATGATGAGCTGGGACGGGGTGGTGTTTATTGTGAGAATTCAGGGACTCATATCATCAATACTCAGATCACCCAAAATGAAAACCATGACTACAGTGGAGGTGGGATTACTGCCTTCGAGTCTTCCCATCTCGTTTTGAACGGTGTTGACATCTTAAACAATTATTCAGCGGGTGAAGGCGGAGGAATCGCAATTTATAATTCCAGTATTGTGCTGGAAAACGTCAGAGTCGCAGAGAATGTTGCTCAATGGAACGGTGCTGGAATATTTACCTACAATACTTCTCTAAGTATGATGGATTGTGATGTCTTCAATAATATCACCCCTGAGGGTGGGGGCGGTGGTATTTCAATTGTTCATGAAGAATGGTATGGGATAGGTCGAATGACGGATTCAGATACAAGAGAAGCTGGATTCACTCATCTCAAAGGTGTAAATATTGACCATAATTCTGCATATTATGGTGCTGGTATTTCCACGCACGGACTAAGCAACATTTTGTTTAATGGTGTATCAATTACCAGAAATATGGCCACGGAATTCGGAGGTGGTTTGGACTGCTGGAATTCAAACCCACTGATGGTCAATATTACGCTGGCAGACAACTCCACGGAGAGTGGAACTGCGCAAGGAATGTCTATTCGCCAGAGCTCAAGACCTAGATTGGTAAATTCGATTATCTGGGGCGAGTCCACTCAAGACATCAGATTTTTTGATGCAGATACAAGTTTGTTTATGGTTGCATATTCGGATGTTCGGGATGGTGAAGCAGTGTTTGGATTCGAAGCAGATGCACATGCTATTGTCTCCTGGGAAGTAGGAAATATCACCAGTGACCCTCTATTCACTAATCCAGAGGAGGGCATGTTTGAGATTGTCAGCAATTCACCCTGTATAGATGCTGGAGTGGCACAATTTGAGTGGGAAGGTGAGATACTGGTCAATCTATCAGAGAATGAATATATGGGAATCGCCCCAGATATAGGTGCTATTCAAGTAGGATTACCTGCTGGCAATTCAAAAGAACTTATTACTCCCGTTGATTTTGCTTTGTCTCCAAATTTTCCCAATCCCTTCAATACCACCACCACTTTGCGCTATTCAATCCCATCGCGATCAGAGGTCAAACTGGAGATATTTGATATCTTGGGCCGAGAGATCGCTACCCTTGCGGACGATCCACAGGAAGCTGGTCAATATTTCATTTATTGGGATGGGAAAAATTCCGCTGGCATCAATATGAGTACAGGTCTGTATTTTTATCGGCTGAGAGCTCAAACTACAGAGTCAAATTCTATATATTTTTCCAAGGTTCGCAAAATGGTGCTCATCAAGTGAGATCCATTTCATTTTGCCTGATTCTTATATCCGGGTTTTTTGGGTATGAGGCGAGGGCTCAATCCCCGAAACTATATATCAATGAGTTCCTGGCCTCAAATTCTGCCACCAATATTGATCCAGATTATTCAAGCTTCACAGATTGGGTAGAGATTTATAATGCTGAGGATATTCCCATCGATCTGGGGGGATATTACCTCACAGATAATTTCAACATTCCCAATAAATGGCAATTCCCACCAAACTCTATCGTACAACCAGATGAGCTACTTCTTGTATGGACGGATGGGATGGATAGTCTGGGGCATGCCAGCTTCAAACTGAACAAAGACGGTGAGGAGATCGGGTTATACGATAGGTCGGGGAATGAAATTGATGCCATCACCTTCCCACCACAAGTCACTGATATCTCCTTTGGTCGTCATTCTGATGGAACTCAGGAATGGGTCTATTTTAGCGAGCCAACACCAGGAGCAAACAATATCACTCAGGGAACTCCTGGGAATTTGCGTGGACCCCCTCCAATATTTTCGCTACCGGGAGGTTTTTATCAAGGTCCCGTGAGTCTTGAGCTGGTTTCAAATTTTAGCAACTCAGAAATCAGATATACCCTGGATGGGTCAAAACCCTCATCAACCTCGGCATTATATACTGCACCCATTTCCCTCCACTCAACCACTGTAGTTAGGGCCATCAGCTCCTTCTCAGAGTTTGCATCCAGCGAAGTCAACACCTGCACTTATATCCTTAATGACTCTGCAGAATTACCACTTATCTCTTTGTCCACCAACCCAGAATATCTGTGGGACGAAGGTCTTGGCATATTGAGCAATGGTGAGGACTGTCAGGGTGTTGAAACTGCCAATAGTTGTCAGAGCTGGGAACGCCCGGTACACTTTGAGTATTTTGAACGAGATGGTAATCTAAAAGTTAGCCAAGCTACCGGATTAAAGGTAAGAGGCACAACAAGTTGCATTTTTCCCCGTAAACAGCTTGGACTCTATGCGAGAGACAAGTATGGAGAGGATGAATTTTCCAACCAATTTTTCAGGGACAAATATATCGCTTCCTTTAAACGTCTAATATTTCGACCGGGAGCAGCCGATGGTATCGGGAACCAATACTGGGGTACCATGTTCCGGGATGAAATGATTGCCACCCTGGTAAAAGATAGAATGGATATTGACTATTCTGCCAGTCAACCAGCCGTCCTTTTTCTAAATGGTGAGTATTTTGGCGTTCATAATATCCGTGAAAGGGTTAAACAACACTATCTGGCGGCAAACCATGGCTATGATCCTGATAATCTGGATATTCTGGAAAATCCCTATAACGGCAGTGTCTATCAGGGTGATGCTCAGCACTACACTGACATGCTAGATTTTCTAGCAGATAATGATATCACAAACCCGGAAAACTATGAAATTCTTGGAACACTGATGGATGTAAATGAATTCATCAACTATCAGATTGTTGAGCTATATATCGCAAATATTGAATGGGGTGGATTGAATATCCAATGCTGGCGTCCAAGAACTGAGGATGGAAAGTGGCGCTGGGTATTATGGGATGTGGAGGGGAGTTACAATATTTATCCAGATGGCCGCACCAGTCACCTAGTTAATTCCTTCCAATATGAACAAGATAATTTTTTGAGACATCGTTGGCTGTTTGAGCAACTTCTAACCAATGTAGAATTCAAAAATGAATTCATCCAACGCTTCACTGCCCACCTCAACACAAGTTTTCATCGAGATCGGGTCATGGGCATCATCGATTCATTAAAAGCGGTAATAGAACCGGAAATGGAGCGGGATATTAATAGATGGACTGGCGAGTGTCAGAACGATTGTGGAGTCAGCTTACCGCTTTGTACTATTTCTTCACTCGCTGACTGGGAAGCAAATATTGATCGAATGCGTGAATTTGCCCAGGGACGCCCCAGTCGGATGCGCAGACACATACTTGACAAATTTGGATTGACCGAAATTGTTAGTCTGACTCTCTCTACAGCTGGATCGGGAGCAGGAAGGGTGTTGATCAATAATGTGAAGGTGACAGATAGCATTGCAACTGGAGGTTATTTTTCGGACGTACCTTTGAGAATATCTGCAATTCCTGATGCAGGATCGAGATTTGTGGGCTGGATTTCAGGGATTGAGGCTCAATCAAATTCTATTTCCATTACACTTTCAGGTGACTCAACTGTAACAGCCATTTTCGAAGTTGTTGACCAAAGTATGCTGGGCTCAACCATCGCTTCGAACACCACTTTGAATCTGACAGATTCTCCATTTCTGGCTCAAGGAGATGTGGTTGTGGAGGCAAATGTTACCCTGAATATCGAAGCCGGTGTAGAGATTCAGATGGCAGGTCAGGCCAATATCATTGTTCACGGCAATATCATGGTGAACGGAAATGAAGAATATCCTGTGACCATATGCCCTGTACCTAACAGTGCTGACCTGAACTGGGGTGGGATATTTATTGAGAATGCCACAGGTGTATCATCGCTGACACACCTCAGACTTATTAAAGCGTCACATGGTACCGATCCCTTTCTGCAAAAAGCTGCAATCTCTGGAAAGAACTCAACCGTCCAATTGACTGATGTGTCTCTGGAGGATGTGATGCTGCCGGTTTATATGGAATCATGTGATGTCAGCATCAATCGTATATCAATCGACACACATATTTTGGATGGTGATTATATCCATATTCGCAAAGGGACTGCGCTCATTGAAAATTCGATTTTCCAGGGTAGGGATGCTGCTAGAGATGTTGATGTGATTGATTGTGATGAAGTTGAAAGTGCACTGGTAAGGGGAAACAAATTTTATAATATTCAGGGAGACGCCATTGATTTTGGAGATGGATCTCAGTCTGTTGTCATCCAGAATAATCAAATTTTCAATTGTATGGATAAGGGAATATCCATTGGTGAACACTCCTCAGCCAGGATTAAAAGAAACTTAATTTTACATTGTCTGGAAGGCATAGCCATTAAGGATAGTTCTGATGCAGTTATTAATCAGAATACACTGTTCGGAAACACTACGGCTATTGCCATTTACGAAAAATACTTAAACTCAGGAGGAGCCAGCGCTTTTATTTTCAACACCATTTTCAGCAATTCGAGTGAGGAAGCGTACAGAGTGGATACAAAATCGAGTGTAAGCCTCTCAAATTGCCAGTCAAATACAAGTCTCTTACCAGGCGAGAACCATATTTATTTGAATCCATTGTTCACAGAATACATGCACAGCGATTTCTATCTGGAAGATGAATCTCCATGTGTAGATGCTGGCATCGCTATGGTGATGAATGGGCAGGGTACAATTCTCAATATGTCAAGAGGGGAGTACGCTGGGTTTGCACCAGATATTGGAGCCTTTGAAAACGGCTTTGCGTATGATACATCAGGTTATTTTATCCACGTTATAGTTGATAATTATGATCTTGCACAAAATTTCCCCAATCCCTTCAACCCCACTACCACGATTCTATACTCCCTACCTGAACCGAGTGAAGTGCAGCTCATCATCTATGACCTTACGGGTCGGGTTGTCAATCAATATACCATAGAGGATCAAGCCGCTGGCTGGTTTGATATCGAGTGGAATGGTACCAATTCAAAAGGTGAAGTAGTAAGCTCAGGTGTTTATCTCTGCCGATTAGAAGCTGGGAATTACTCAAAGACCATAAAAATGGTCTATCTGAAGTAAGGATTTACCAGTCTGAGCCTAAAAGGTGCAGATAAACTATTAAAAGGGTACATATGATAATTATTTGGAGTATTAATACATCTTAATTATTCTGTAAGTAAATCTATTAACCAATTGAATGACAAGGGGATAGAGTGAATTTGAATCAGCATTATTTGGCTTGATTCAAGTCGCTTATCATTCATGAATCTCGACTTCTTCTGCCTTGCCAACATAAGATTCCTGCTTGCGCATTAGTCCGGCGCGGGTATTTTGAAATTCAAAAGATGAATAATTTATGGTTCTGTCTAGTGAAAAAGCCAGGTCAACTGGGACGGAATTTATTAGAAGCGTATTAATTATGAGGAACCTTTAGACTGCAAATGAAAGTGGAAAAATCTTAGATGAACATAGACGTAGTACAAGTCTCAAGCTTTGGTCTGATAGAAGGTGGAGCTCTCCTGATATCCTTACTGGGCACAATCCTGTATACTATGCTGGGGTATGTTATGCTTCGCCGGCCATTAAAGCAACGGCAGGAAAAAATAGTCTTATTGACTGCCCTGGGATTGTTGCTCTATTTCGCAGGCAATTTCATGGCACTTTTCCCGCGGACATTGGTTTTTGATACAGGCTTTAATGTAAACCGCCTGGGTTGGATCATTACTCTGGCCGGTATCAGCGTAACCCCAGCCTTACTCATCCACGCTTATGGAACATACTACTGCGTGACTAGAGATCCGGAAAAGACTATTGTCAGTCGGTCTGCATTTGAAGTGGCCTTTACCTTTCTCCACTCTATTGGATTCTTATTCTTAATCGGATTCTTCGTGTTCACAAATCAGGAGAACACATTAAGAACTCTAAAACTGTCATCCACCCGAATGCTCATATTTTTTGAATCGTATGCCATATGGCTTGCGGTAGCATTTTTCATTGTCGCACTTATTTCGCTAAAGATGAGCGCCATGAAGCATTGGGTACGCTTCAGATTCTATTTTTATCAAAATGGTATCCTGATGATCTTGATTTCTTTGATTACTATGATCAGCTTTTGGGGCTTGCACATTGTGAGTGCTGCTCCTCAGGTCATCCGCTTAGTATTTTTATTATTAGCTCTCATTCATGGTATGATGCTGTCCTATTACCGTCTTCAATATGAATTCATTAACATATTTGTTAGACCATCACTGGTCTACTTTACTTTAGCTGGTTTGATTGTTCTCGTATATCAGTTTGGTATTAAAAATCTAACTGAGTTTCTTTCACAATATCCTGTTGTTAATGTGGAAGTTATTGAGCTCCTACTTCTATTGATATTGATATTCTTGTTCCAGCCCGCTCGGGTCCATATTCAAGCCCGCATCAATGCTTTATTTTTTCAAGAAAGTAGAAAATTTCAAGATTCCATGCACACCATCAGCAAACAGCTAAAAACCTCAACAAATCTGGATCATCTTTTTCCCAGAATTAGTGATCAACTCGTTGATGCTTTGGGTGTGAACCAAGTTTCTATCATCATGCCAAATACGCCAGAGGCTGCGGCTTTTGTGGCAACCAACCAGTTTTTGAGATCGTCTTCTGAACCGCTCCTCACCTACAATATGACCAGCTCAGAAGTGGCTGAGGAGTTTGCAGCAGCCAGCTATGAATTGATAGTAGCGATTCGTGAAGAGAAGGAAGTGGTTCTCGGTCTTCTGGCGGTAACCAGCAAGCAATTATATAAAACTTTTTCAAATCAGGATATTCATCTTGTTACCACAGTTGCCAATCAGCTTGCCATTTACATTAAAAATGCAAATCTCATTGAAGAGCAAGTGAACATGGAAAGGATGATGCTCAATCAGGACAACCTCTCTTCTCTAGGGCAAATATCAGCTAATATTACTCATGATATAAAAAATCCGTTAAGCGCAATTAATACTCTGGTGCAGGTCATGCAGGAAGAAATGCCCAAGGGGGACGCTTTAAAGAGTAGTCTGGTGACCATTGAGAATGAGCTGGAATATTTAAATCTTATCTTATCTGAGATAGTAAAATATTCTGAACCTGAAAGTGGACACCAACAAATTGTTTCTGTCGATGAAGTGCTACACGGAGTTCAAGTACTCTTGCATACAGAAGCGAGATTGCATGGAGTGACACTTGTTTTGCACACAAAGCCGGGTTTCTAT
Source organism: Fidelibacterota bacterium (assembly GCA_013202495.1). Classification (GTDB taxonomy): domain Bacteria; phylum Fidelibacterota; class UBA8477; order UBA8477; family JABMPR01; genus JABMPR01. Next base: position 25,481 of record JABMQQ010000001.1, read on the forward strand.
GTTCTTGGAACACCTCAAGGGGTGAAGAAGATATTTTTTAATCTCATTTTTAATGCTATCCAGGCTTGCCAAAAAAAAGGTGGGGTTGTGGATATAGAGACCAGTGAAGAAGCTGGAGATGTGGTGGTGAAGATAAATGATTCTGGCCCTGGACTGCCTGAATCAGAGTCTGATGACATATTTGAACCTTACGTTACTACCAAACCTGATGGAGTTGGACTTGGATTGACCATCGTTAAAGAAACCTTAAGAAATATGCATGGAAGTATTGAGGCGACGAATCGAACAGAGGGTGGGGCACAGTTTACGGTTAGGATGCCAAAGGCGGTAAAGGGATAATGGATACGAAGGAATTGAAAATATTGATCGCTGATGATGAATCAGTAGCACGTGAAGGTCTGGTGAGGGCTTTAAAAAATAACTATCAGTTAATTGAGGCCATTGATGGTCGAGATACCTGGGAAAAAATCCAGTCAGAAAAACCTGATATGGTGTTACTCGATTTGAGTATGCCAAAATTGACAGGAATTGAGGTACTTGAGCTCCTTAAAAAAAATGAAGATTCACCCCTGGTTATTATGATAACCGCCCATGGGTCTGAAAGGTCCGCAGTTGAGGCAATGAAGGCAGGGGCCTACGATTATGTAACCAAACCCTATAAACTCACCGAATTGCGGAATATTCTGGATCATGCTTCCGAGAAGATTTTACTAGAGTTGGAGAATAAACGTCTCCGCGAAACCCTGGCTGAAGATTCTGATACCATGGTGGGACAAAGTCCCTCAATGAGGTTATTGAAAAAGACGGTTCAAAAGGTTTCAGAATCTGAGGTGACGGTTCATCTCACTGGAGAGAGTGGAACAGGAAAGGAATTGGTTGCCCAAAATATCCATGATAAAAGTCAGCGACACGATGGTCCCTTTATTGCTGTCAATTGTGCGGCATTACCCAGAGAACTCATTGAAAGTGAACTATTTGGCTTCAAAAAAGGTGCTTTTTCAGGTGCGAACAAAGACACACCAGGAAAATTTCAGCTAGCCAATAATGGGACCCTCTTTTTGGATGAGATTGGCGATATGGACAAGAGTTGTCAGGCCAAGGTGTTGCGAGCTCTAGAAGAAGGAGAGGTTACCCCCCTGGGATCAGCCAGTAATGTACCCTGCAACGCTCGAATTATTACGGCGACCAACCAGGATTTGCACCAATTGGTCACATCAGGTGAATTTAGAGAGGATCTGTTTTACCGTATCTGTGTTGTAGAGGTTTCGATTCCACCCCTCAGGGATCGTCGATCTGACATTCTCCCACTGGCTGAACACTTCTTTAAAAAATATATCGCCACCAACAATAAATATGACCTCGAAATAACTACAGAAGTCTGTGAGATACTTATGAATCACTCCTGGCCGGGGAATGTGCGTGAATTACGCAATGTTATGGAGAGTCTCGTAGTCTTGTCTGGTGATAAAATGGATCATATCCAGCTAGAGAACCAATTGCTGCGACGCGATTCGAATTCTGTAGGTTATTCTTTGAAGGGTAGGGATTTCAAGGCCGCCAAACAAGCCTATACAAATGATCTGGAAACATCCCTGATTAGCGAAGCTTTACGTCGTGAGAAAGGGAACATTTCCAGAGCCGCAGAATACCTCGGTATGCAACGACAGTTCCTCCAGCAAAAAATTAAACAACTCGGTATGGATGCAAGAAAATACATTCCCTAGTGCAATGATTTACTTGCACCAACTCCAATACTTATACACAAAATAATTCCATAAACCCTTATATAGCTTCATTCTCTAACTTGGCATATTCCTTGATTAAAGGTGAGCATATTGCTCATCTAATTAGAATTTGGTACAACGTGAAGAAGGAATATTCTTATGGCTTTAAGTGGAACGACTACCACCCCTATAGTATCCGGAAATGACCCAACGCAAAACGTAGCACATACTCAAGATATTAAGAACATTCTCCTCAGCAAAGAATCCTTCGTGGAGGAAAAGGTTGCCGAAGAAAGAAAACGACTGGAGGAAGCAGCCGGTCTGAATACATCGACTTTTCATCATTTTTCCAAGCCCATGGAAAACTTGTTTACCAGAGATCAGCGCGAAACAACCACACTACTTTTTGGCGGTATGACCTGGAGACATGAACATTTATTGGAAGGGGTTTTAAGAGGTTTGGGATACAAGGTGAATGCAATCCCCACTCCTGATGTGAGTGCTTTCCAGCTTGGTAAGGAGTATGGGAACAATGGTCAATGCAATCCCACATATTTTACAGTTGGCAGTTTAATCCAGTATTTGCAAGATCTCGAATCCCAGGGTCTTACTCGCGAGGAGATTATTCGTGATTATCTATTATTGACAGCTGGCGCCTGTGGTCCCTGTCGCTTCGGAATGTATGAGGCTGAGTATCGCCTGGCCTTACAGAATTCAGGATTCGAAGGATTCAGAGTAATCCTTTTTCAACAATCCGGTGGCTTGAATCAGAGTGAAATGGAAGCCGGGTTGGATATGAATCTGGATTTTTTCCTGGGATTGATCAATGCCTTCAATATGGGAGACATCCTCAATGAGGTTGGCTATAAAATTCGCCCATATGAGGTCGAAGAAGGAAGAACCAATGCAGTCATGGAAGAATCACTAAACTATCTCCATGATGTAATGAGGGATCATAAACCATACGATATTGATAGGAGTTGGCTCAAATTTCTCTCCGGTGCCGGCTTTGCCGGTGGAATCAACTATCTAGGTAAATTTATTGATCAATTGAAGGGTCAAGCCTATACCAAAACCCTGAGTGAAGCGGGTGGAAAATTTAATGAAATTGAAGTCGATCGATTCAGGGTTAAGCCAATCGTAAAAATTACCGGAGAATTTTGGGCTCAGCTTACCGAAGGTGATGGAAACTTTAACATGTTTCATTTCCTGGAGAAGGAAAATGCTGAAGTCCTCGTTGAACCCGTAGGGACCTGGGTAATGTACCTCATGTCCCAATATAAAATGCGAGCAAAAGATAGGAAGGGAATCAATGAGGGCGAAATGGAGCCGGCCGCCTGGAGACTTGACCAGCGCTTGATGAACGAAATTCGTTATCGGAAAAAAATTGGAACCATGACCCTGGCAGAAAAAGTATTTAAACGCGAGTTTACCCGTCTCCAACAATCCCTCGGGCTAAACTTGCATGAACTTGTTGATCAGTACGAGTTACAGAGAATGGGACATCCATTCTATAACACCCGTTCTTCAGGAGGCGAGGGACATCTTGAAGTGGCAAAAAACATCTACTATAACAGCAAAGGTCTGGCTCATATGGTTCTGAGTGTAAAACCCTTTGGTTGCATGCCCAGTACTCAATCTGACGGTGCCCAGGCTGCAGTGGTGGAATTATACAAAGATGCGATTTACCTACCTATTGAAACCTCAGGTGAGGGTGAGGTAAATGCCCATAGTCGTGTCCAGATGGCTTTGGGAAATGCAAGAATTAAAGCGAAGCAGGAGTTTCAGAAAGCCCTGAAGGATTCGGGGAGAACCCTGGATGAAATGAAAGATTATGTGGAAAGTCATCCCGAATTGAAGCGTCCCATGTATACAGTTCCCAAACGTAAAGACATCGTTGGAACAGCGGCAAATTTCGCCATTCACGTAGCTGATCTCATGGATGGTAGAGTTCAGGGAGCAGCATAATGAGTAAGGTAGAAACCCTGAAGCAGGATGAAGGAACTTCTTTGAGTACAAAACAATACACCCTGGGCATTGATGTAGGTTCAACCACGGTTAAAATTGTACTGGTAGATGATCGCGAGGATAAAATTATCTGGCGTGACTACCAACGCCATGAAACCAAGCAGCCTGAAAAAGTGCTGGAATTTTTAAAGCAAATAGAAACTGATCATCCTGATATTAAATCGGAAAATATTCATGCATTTATAACGGGTAGTGGTGGAAAAAATGTTGCCCGACATATTGGAGCTAAATTTGTTCAGGAAGTGAATGCTGTATGCCTTGCAGTGGAAAAATTGTATCCAGATACAGGATCCGTTATAGAGCTTGGCGGACAAGATGCAAAAATAATAATTTTCAAGGAAGATCCAGAGACGGGCAGGAAAAAGAAAATCCCCAGCATGAATGATAAATGTGCTGGTGGTACTGGTGCAGTCATTGATAAGATCAACGCCAAACTGCGCATCCCTGCTGAGGAACTCTCGCAACAGCATTATCATGGCGTAAAATTACATCATGTTGCAGGTAAATGTGGTGTTTTCGCTGAGACCGACATCAATAGTTTACAAAAGCAGGGTATACCCAATGATGAACTCATGGCCAGTCTTTTTGACGCTATTGTTGGTCAAAATTTATCTGTATTAACTCGTGGTCACACCCTGCGTCCCAATGTTCTCTTGCTGGGTGGTCCCAACACCTATATCAGGGGTATGCGAGAAGCCTGGGAAGAGAATATTCCGATTATCTGGGCGGAACGTAATTTTCCCATTCCTGAAGGTGTTGACCCCAAGTCACTCATTAAAGTTCCTGATAATGCCCAGTATTTTGCAGCTCTCGGTGCAGTAGAATTTGGTCGGGAGGAAGAAGATGATGTCGGTCAATATCGTGGTTATGCTGATTTGGATCAATATCTGAATGTTGACCGCCTATTGGAGAAAAAGGGGAGTAGTCATGGATTAAGTCGCTCCAGTGATGAATTGGATACTTTTCTTAAGAAATACACGAAGAAATCATTCACACCAGCCACATTTAAACAAGGTCAGGTCCTGGAAGCGTTTATTGGGTTGGATGGCGGATCCACATCCACAAAAGCGGTTCTCCTGGATAAAGAAAAGCAAATCCTGGTAAAGTCATATCAACTCTCAAAGGGAAACCCCATTGAGGATACCAAGGAGATCATTGAGAAACTTCAGGCTCAAGTAGAATCCCAGGGAGCCACTTTGAAGGTCTTGGGTGTTGGTACCACAGGCTATGCAAAGGATGTGCTGTCAGATGTATTGGGTGGGGATGCAGCAATTGTTGAGACGGTTGCTCATACTGAATCAGCATTGCATTTTTACAAAGAAGTAGATGTGATTTGTGATGTTGGTGGACAAGATATAAAAATCATGATACTCAATAATCGTCAGGTAAAAGATTTTAAACTGAACACACAATGTTCTGCCGGTAATGGGTATTTTTTACAAAGCACAGCCCAGGATTTTGGTATTCCAGTTGAACAATACGCTGATAATGCTTTTACAGCAGAGGCGATGCCCAACTTTGGATATGGTTGTGCCGTATTCATGCAATCTGATATCGTGGATTTTCAACGACAGGGTTGGAAAAAAGAAGAGATTATGGCTGGTCTTGCTGATGTGTTGCCCAAGAATATCTGGCTGTATGTCTCACAAATTGCCAATATTTCAAAACTGGGAACCAATTTTGTGCTTCAGGGAGGAACCCAGCACAATCTGGCAGCAGTAAAATCTCAAGTCGATTTTATTGAGTCGCGTTTCAGGGGCAAGGAGGAGAAGGCTAACATCATTGTTCATGAACATTGTGGAGAGAGTGGGGCCATTGGTGCTGCCATTGAATCCATCCGAATCTGGGAAAATGGGCATGAGACGACTTTTATTGGTCTTGAAGCAGCAAAAAATATTCAATACAAGTCTACCACCAATGAGGATACACGTTGTTATTTTTGTAAGAATAAATGCTTGAGGACTTTTCTTGACGTAAAAATTGAGCATCCAATTGAAGATAGTGATGAGCAGTTTACCTATAAAATGGGAGCTCAAGAACCTCGACCTGTGCGCTTTTATTCACGGAATGAGAAAAAGGAATTTGAATCAAAGGTTCCGCTAGAACAGGGAGCCAAGAGGCTCATAGTAGGTAATTCTTGTGAGAAGGGCTTGGTTGAGGATGTCAATGACATGCGGGAAATTAAGAAGGGGCTTGATGCAAAATTAGGTGCAAATCCCAATTACTTTGAAATTGCATCCAAGGAAGTATTTCAGAGTTTTTCACCAGATACCGCGTCAGAACCAATTTCTAAGATTGCTCTGAGTAAACGGCAAAAAAGTAAAATTGAACTGGTCAAAAATCGATCTCAGATAAGGATTGGTATCCCACGGGTTCTCAACCTGTATTCTACCGCACCGCTATTTACGGCATATTTCGAGAGTTTGGGCATTCCATATAAGAATTTGGTGTTTTCAGACTATACCACTGAAAAGCTTTATAAGGATGGTGTCAAGCGCGGGTCAATTGATCCTTGTTTTCCAAGTAAACTGGCAATTCCACATGTCCATAATCTTATTTTCAAAAAGCATGAGCGGAGTCCGCTGGATTATATCTTTTTTCCAATGATTGCAGATTTAAAAACTGACCTCAAGAAGACGGTTGCATGTAATGCATGTCCCACAGTGACCACTACCCCTGAATCTGTCAAAGCAGCCTTTATTAAGGAGGGTGATATATTCAAGGAAAAGGGTATAAAATTCCTGGATACCTTTGTAAATATTGCAGATGAGAGGCTATTTGCCCGTCAGATGTTTACAGAATTTAAGGACTTGCTGGGTCTGAGCAAAACTGAGAATGATCGTGCAGTTACTGCAGGCTATGCTGCTCTTGATACGTTTATGTCTTCGGCCAGAGCTCGGGCAAGAGTCACATTAGATAAGCTTGAAGCTGAGCAGAAGTTGGGTCTGGTGGTATTAGGACGACCCTATCATGGTGATCCTGGTATCAGTCATGGGATACTCACAGAATTTCAAAAGTTGGGTTATCCCATCTTTACTCAGGACAGTTTGCCCATAGATGATGACATGCTGGACAGATTGTTTGGAGAAGAAGTGAAAGCTGGGGTCATCTCTCATGCGCTTGATATTGGTGATGTATGGAAAAACTCATATAGTGAAAATACCAGTCGCAAATTATGGGGAGCGAAATTTGTAGCTCGACATCCCAATCTGGTAGCTCTGGAGTTGTCTAACTTTAAGTGTGGGCATGATGCACCTATTTATTCAGTCGTGGAAGAAATTGTTGAGAAATCAGGTACGCCATATTTCAATTTCAAAGATCTGGATGAGAATAAACCAACTGGTTCAATTAAGATCAGGGTTGAGACCATCAGCTATTTCCTAAAGCGCTATCTTGAGAATAAGATAAGTGAAACTGAAGTCCGAAAAGAAATAGATGAGCAATTAAGTCATTTTAAGACTAAGTTGGCTGAACAGGTTTATAACGGAAGTATAGAAATACCAGCAACCAGCACTCAGAAGGTAGGACAACCGGCTGAAACTGAAGCTGTTACGGAGCTGGCATAGAGAACAGGGGATTGTAGAACCGTATTATGGCATACCAAGAAAAAATCATGTTCGAAATTTACCGTGATGATAGCTACAGCAGGGAATTCCGAGTCGTCTACTACTCAGAACTCAATGAGCACAATAAAGATGTAGAAATTGATAGAGCTATGTTGGGTGATCATGTCTTTGATGGCTACTTCCTCGCTTTGAAAAAAGACAAAGTCATGAGAAGTATCACCGAGCTGATTCATCAATTAAACCAAGCCGAGCATCCTGACCCTTCTGTGATTGGTGCCGAGCTTGCTGAATATTTGCTGAAATAGGAGCACCACAAATGAATTTGTCCATATATCTACTCACAGGATTTGGATTTAGTATTGTCTTATTCCTTATCTGGAACAAGACCAATAAAATATCCAGAGAGATTGCTGGCTTTCAGCAGGAGCTCCTGAGTGTCCGTGCCCACGTCAATGCCTCCATCAAACAGCTACAAGTACCCAGTCAGAGACCCACCTCTTGTGAATTACCTGAGGGAGATGATGATATGAGCTTCAATAAGGATATGGCCATCAGTGAAGTCATAGCCCGGCATCCACATGCTCAAAATGTACTGGCCGATCATCATCTTGGTGGCTGTACGTCCTGTGCCGTGTCTGGAGAGCATAAATTAGGTGATGCCATAGACGAGTACGGTATCGATGAAAACGCGCTCCTCACGGGGCTGAATGGCTTAGTCGGAACTTAAAACCCAGCAGCTATTTCCATTTTCAACTATTTAGAGCATTAGCTTCTGAGAATTATTCGCTAGCTATATCTTTTAAGTGACTGTAACACAGTGAGATATACATTTATATATGTTCTTAGATATAGATAAAACGCCTCCGAAAAAGGAGGCGTTTTTTGATGTTGGAGAGGCAATGAGATCTCCGACCAAATTGAGGCACAAACCTCAACTCTGTTTAATTTTATTCTCCAATTGACCCGTCAATTGCCACAGAGACATCTCGGCCAGGTAGGCCGAATAGCGCGCCTGAATTTGACTGCTTTTCGCTCGACTCAGATTGAGCTGAGCATCCCTGAATTGGGTTGAGCTGACCTGACCTAATCTGAAATATTCTTTGGTCTGATCAAAATTGAGCTGTGCTGAAGAGAGGGTATTGGCCTTCAACTCCAGTATCTGACGACTTTTTTCATAATATGCCAGGGCGGAACTCAGAGATTTTTCCAACTCTCGTTTTGAATCCAGCTTATTCCATTCGCTATTCTTCTGGAGCAAGCGACCGCTTTGAATGGATTTCGATTTCATCCCATCAAAGAGGTTCCAGCTCAGAGACAATCCTGCTGTAGTCGTCATATCAGGATTATCGAAGGAGAAATCAACATTAGGGTTGACTTGCTGAAGTCCATATGAACCACTGAGACTCACCCGGGGAAGGACTGAACCAAGGGTGCGCTTCATGTTAAGATCAGTCTGCTTTTCAAAATTCAAGTTCAAGGCATGACCTTTATTGGCTTGCTCACCCTCAGACGTGAGTATCTGCAAATTATAATTGCCAAGCTCATAGCTGAGAGATCTGGGCTGATAGTCCTGATTCAGATCCCAGCCAACAAGCAGATTGAGATTTCTTTTCGCTTCCTGCAGCGCATATTCCGATTCGATTACTGCAACACTATCATTGTCAAAGTCCACCCGTGCTGCCAGTGCCGACAATGAACTGGCCATACCGCGCTGTGTCTGTTCCAGAGCCTGTTCCAGGCGTTGATGCGAAATCTCAAGCTGTTCCTGGCTGATCTTCAGATTGTCATACCTGATGAGCACATTGACATACAGGTTGGCCGCTGAGAGGAGGATGTTTTCCTCGATCATATCGCTTTGCAGTTCGCTGGCCTGAGCCTGTGTATTGAGTAGTTGATATCTGCTAAGACCCTGCATCCCATTAAAAAGCGTGTAGCTGGCATTTAAACCGGCTGAAAGAGACGTGTTCTCAACATCAACATCTCCTGCAGGTGTTTGATTGATGCCATTGATCAAAGTTGAGCTGGTACTGAAATCCAGACGTGGCAGGAGACCGGCATTGGCCATGCTTGCAGAATTTTCAGCCACCTCAGAGGAGTTTCTGGCTTGTTTGATGGAAAGATTCTGTTTGCTGGTCTCGGTGAGAATTTCAGCCAGTCCCATTTCAAGCGTAGGCATTGACCAAAGGGAAAATGAGGACACGAGCAATACGATTATTGTGCTTCGCATGCTTACACCTGGCCTTCTGCAGCCAGCTGATTATCTATATCCAGCTCAAGGACAGCGGCTTCCACGGCTTCGCGACTAGGTAATGTTCCCGTCGTAAGCTTTACCTTGTAACGTTTCATGTCATTGGCAAAGCTTAACAGAACAGGTAAGATCAGCAGGGTTGAGAAGGTGGATATAATAAGACCGTAAGCAACAGAGATAGCCATGGGAACTGTCATCTGGGCATCAGGATTGTTGGATAAAATCAGAGGAGCCAGACCTGCAATCGTAGTCAGAGAAGTGAGCAGAATGGGTCTGAACCTTGAAATACCGGCTTTCAGGAGAGCATCCATATATGCGATACCTTCTTTGAGATTGCGATTCACTGTCCCGATAAAGACGATTGAGTCATTCACCAGAATACCGATTAGTGCAAGTACACCAAAATAGGAAGGCATATCCAGGGGGGTGTCATGTATGGCATGTCCCCAGCCGATGCCAATAAATCCAAGAGGGATGAGTGACATGAGAATGGCTGTCTGTCCAAAGGAGCGAAAAGTGAAGGCGATGACGGCAAAAAGCAGAACTAAAATCATGGGTATAATATCGATCATAGATGCTTGAGCTTCGGCCTTGCGTTCTCCATGCCCTCCAATGCTGTAGTTGATATCGGGATACTTTGCAAGAATGGGGGCAAGTATCACATCCACCACCTCAGTTTTTAATTGAGTAAGATCCACCTTTTTGTTCAAGGCATCTGCTTCAACAGTTACCTGTCGTTGACCATTGAGGTGGCGTATTTTGCTCAGACTGCTGGTGTAATTCAGATCTGCGATGGATTTGAGTTGAAAAGCCTGTCCTTGGCTAGTACGGATCTTCATTTCTTCCAGATCACCAATTGAGGATCGATCTGTACTGCTATAACGCACCCAGATCTTGACTTCCTCAGTACCACGGTTGATTCGCTGGACCTCAGACCCGTAAAAACCGCTACGAACCTGGTTCATGACAGTCTGAATATCCAGACCCAGACTGTAGGCATGATCTTTCAGCTGTATCTCAATCTCACGCATACCCTGTTGGTTATCATCGATGACATTCTTCAATCCAGCCAGTTGGTTTAGCTCTATTTTGAATTCTTCTACAGCTAGATTCAGGTTCTGGATGTTATCACTTAGTAAGGAAATGGAAACAGCTTTGCCAAATTGACTGGATTCTACATAGTTAATTCGCTCTACCTCTGGCACCTGACCCACAGCTTTGCGCCATGCGTTTGAGAACTCAGTTGAAAGAAAATCACGTTCACGAGTATCTAGAAAATTGATGGTCACGCTGCCAGCATCACTGCTGCTAATCCGCTTTACTACACTGGTTACGACTTCCTTGCCTTCATTCTCGGAAAATTTCTCACCGACGAGCACACCATTTGCTTCCAGTTTATCAAGAATTTCCATGGTCACGTTGGCTGGTGTTCCAGGAGGCATTTGTATGTCCACGGTGGATTGGTTCTGATTGTCAAAGGAGCTACCACCCATTTGGATAATGCCGCCACCTACACCACCAATCGTGATAAGGAATAATCCAGTCACCACTGCCATGACCATACCGCGATGCTGCAATGAGTAGCGATATAGCGGGGCATAAAGCGACTCACGCATCCAGGCGATGGCTGCGTTGGCTTTCACTTCAAGTTTAGTTGGTTTTCTATCTCCAGCGAGAGCCCGTGAATGGGCAATGTGGGCCGGCAGGATCAACGCGCCTTCAATAAGGGAAATTAATAAGGCAGCCATCACAACAAAAGCCATCTCACGGAAGAATTGTCCAAAGGTTCCTTCAATGAGCAGGAAGGCTGAAAATGCAACCATGGTGGTTAGAATCGCTGAGAAAACAGCTGGCAATACCTCGAGGGCACCATCGATGGCTGCTCGAATGCGTCGTTTACCCTTTTCATGATGCTGATAAATATTTTCGGCAATGACGATACCATCATCTACCAGAATACCAATCACCAAAATCATTCCAAAGAGTGAGATACGGTTCAAAGTAATATCCATAAGAGCGGCTAGTCCGAACATACCCAGGAAGGAAAGGGGAATGGATATCGCCACCCAAATTGCCATCCGTGGATTCAGTGCCAGTGACAGAAAGAGGAGAACCAGAAAAAATCCAACCATACCATTGTTGAGCAAAATGCTCTGCATGCTTTCGATGGAAGTTGCTGCGTTGCGCAAGACCTGTGCTTCCAGCACATCATTATTTTCATTGAAATTGGCAATATAGGTCTTGACCATGGTGGCCGTCTCGATGACATCTTCACTGCTGGTATAGTTGACCGATACAAGAACAGCTGGTTTGCCATTTACATATACTCCATCTAGATTCTCGGCCCACTTCTCAGTGATTTCAGCAACATCGGCCACATATAGCAGGGTGCCATCTGCAAGCGTTCTCAGCACAATATCCTGCATTTCTGAGGCGTAATAACGCTTTTGGCGCGTTCGGATGCTCAGGTCTTCAGTTTCACCCCGGATGGTTCCGCCAGTCAGGTCAATATTTGCTTTTCGGATCATCCCCACAGCTTCAGCCATAGTGAGACCATAGGCTTCCAGATCTGATTCCCTGAAAGCAATTTCAATTTCCTCATCGGGATATCCCTTTAGTTCAATTTTGGAGATACCATCCATGGCTAATAAATCATCCTCGATCCGCAGTGCTGCAGCTTTCAGCTCCCTGAGATCTACATCTCCATTGATCATGAATTCCACAGCCTCCGACCGGAACTCCCATTTTGCTGTGCGGGGAGGTTCTATACCAGAGGGGAAGGAACTGATTCCATCTACAGCATTTTTAATCTCTTGCAGAATCAGATCTGGATCGCTACCACTGATTATTTCAACGGTGACGGTACCGATATTTTCCATAGAGGTGGAGGTGATCTTTTTGATTCCACTAATGCCCTGAATATTCTCCTCAATCTTCAGAACAACTCCCTGTTCAACTTCTTCAGGGGAGGCTCCGGGATAGGTTGTCATGATATTAATGACACCTAGATCGATCTGGGGCATCAGGGTTGATCTGAGGGAACTAAAGCCAAGCAATCCCAGGAAAACCAGGAGTAGAATGATGACATTCCCCGCGACGGAGTATTTGATAAAATATTGGATGAGTGATTTCATGATAATTCCTTAGCCAGCCAGGTCCGATATAGATTTAGAGTTGTCTGAACTTGCTTCAGCCACTCGAACGACGGTCCCATTTTGTAAATTCTGAGTTCTCAAAGAGATGATGGTACCATCTTCAAGACCAGAAACAACTGCCTCTTCACCTCGGGTGGAAACCACATTGACATCGAGACGATTAATTTTGCCCTCTAGAACCTCAAGTATGGTATCATTTGATTCCAGGAGTTTACGAGGTAGAATGACGGCCTTCAGTGATGAGCTTGTTAGAATCTCACCCTTGAGATACATGCCTTCCCGCAATTCAGCTCCAGAAACGGTGATAAAGACCTTTACCATTTGACTGTTGACGTCAAGACCATCACTGATACGACTGACTGTGCCTGTCAATTCTGTCTCAGAAGCGCCACTATGTAAAAATACCTGATCACCTACGGAAATGTACTTGATCTCATTGATTCCCACGGTGGCTTCTAAATCGTAAAGACCTGGATTGAGAAAAACACCTAAGGTTTGACCATTGCGAACCAGGTTGCCTGGTTTGATATAGCTTTCTGTCACACTTCCATCAAAGGGTGCTCTGATGGTGTATTTGGCTAGACGGGATTCAGAAGCTTTAATGTCATAGTAGGTTTTGGCAATGCCTTTGTTGGCCACAAAATAGCTTTCACGCTCGTTGAGAGGCTCGGGGAGGGTCTTGGTATCCCCATTGATATCAAATGCCTGCAAATAGGTTTCCCAGTTGACATAGCTCTCTGGATAATCAAATTTCAATTCAGGTAGTAAAGCTGCAACTGCTGTCATGAGATTGCTGCGTTGTGCTTTAAGGTTTAATTCTGATTCTTCACTGTTAATTCGCAGCATGACATCACCTCTGTCATATTCATATCCTGTCAGAAAATCATTTTCAGATTGTAGTAGAATGCCAGATACCTCAGCAAAGAGGGTAATCTTTTCTTGAGCACTGATTTTTCCCATGACTGGCACGGTAATCTGGATATCGGAGTTTACAATATCCTGGGTGGCGACCACGATGCGTGTGTCTTCTTGAGCCTTACGCTCAGGTGTGCTTTTCATACTCATGAGTAGAAACATTATGGCAAATGAGCCTACCAGAATTGCAATTAGGCTCAGTGTATTTCTAGTTGTACTTTTCATCTTTTGCTTCTCCATTTGTTTGGTCGTCTTTTCCATTGCGGGGTGAACCTAGAACAATGTCAAGTTCATTTAGGTTGATATTCGATGAAGGCTGTTTCTGTACGACAAAAGCATAAAAAGGCAGGATATCCACCATTATGATCGTTCGTCGTGGGAACGCGGGGGTTGGTCGTGTGAAGTGTGGGAGACCTCGAAAGTTGGGGCTGAAGTGGGTGCTAAAACCTATATTCTCGCCATGATAAATCGAATGAAGCTTAAAGACAGCCGTATTGCCCAGCACCTGCTATTCTGGGGTGCTTATTTTATCTTTCTGTTTCTGATCAGCTTGTTGAGGTCCAATGAAGGTCGGGATGTGAGCTTTCATCTTCCATTTGAACTGTTGCAGGTAACGGTTATGATTTCTGTCGTTTACGTCAACCTACAAGTATTGATTCCCAGATTTTTTGCAAAGCGCAAATTCTTTTTATATGGTCTCATTATGATTATCGTCGTGCTGGTAAATGGAGGCATACTCGTTTCTTTTATACGATTATTCCCCGATTTTAGCCCGCCCTTTATATTGAAGGATAGACCTTCCTATATGTTTGTCGTACCCATGGCTTTTATGCAGTTGTCACTGGTAGCCGTGACATCTGCCTTGCATTTCATGCGTGACAATTTGCGACTCCAACAGGAAGCTCTTTCAGTTAAGGATCTTGAAAGTCGTCAATTAAAAGCTGAGCTTGATTCATTGAAGGCACAGGTTAACCCCCACTTCTTGTTCAATTCTTTGAATAATATCTATTCACATAGTCTGTTAGAATCTCCACAGACCCCAGAACTTATACTTAAGCTTTCTGGTCTATTGAACTATATCATTTACGAATGTCAGGATGAGCAGGTTCGCCTGGAAAAAGAAATGGAATTTATATCCAATTATATTGCTCTGGAGAGAGTCCGCATCGATGAGTCAGTGCAGGTAGATTTAAAGGTAGATGTCTCTGATATGTCTTTGATGATAGCCCCACTGCTTTTTGTCCCTTTGATTGAGAACGCTTTCAAACATGGGGTAAATATTTCAAGCGCACAACCCTTTATCGATATCCAGATCAAAGAGGATAAAGGTGAACTCCATTTCACATGTACAAACCTTCGGGACAACTATGACGAGGAAGAAAAGCACGCGGGGAGTGTGGAGAGTGTAGGGAGTGTGGGGAGTGTTGGTGGTATTGGTTTGGAAAACGTCCGTAAGCGGCTTGATCTTATATATCCAGGTAAACATCAATTTGAGATCAAAGATGATGGGACTCAATTTTCTGTTGAACTAAGGATTACAGTGGGAGAGGGGTCGTGATGAGCTCACCGACTAACATGCGCTGTCTCATTGTTGATGATGAAGCTCCTGCAAGAGCTGTCATCAAGAAATACCTTTCAGATATACCTGGTATTGAAGTTCTGCGTGAATGCAAAAACGCATTTGAAGCTAATGAGGCCATTCTCACATTAGATCCTGATCTTATTTTTCTTGATATCAACATGCCCAAATTTACTGGCTTGAAATTGTTGGAAAGTCTCCGGCGTCCACCCCTGGCCATCATCACAACTGCCTACAGAGAGTATGCCTTAGAAAGTTTTGAACTGGATGTGGTTGACTATCTCCATAAGCCCTTTTCACTTGAGCGCTTTGTTCAAGCCTTAAATAAGGCTCGGGATCGCATGGGCACTGCTAAGGTTTCCAGAGATGAGGCTCCAGTGTCTCAAGAGGGAGCCAGTCACCCCGGGAAAGAATTCATCTTCCTCAAAGAAGAGGGCCAGGTCAATCGCGTCGATCTACGCAATATCCTGTATGTTGAGGCAGTGGGAGATTATCTCAGTGTTGTGACCGGACAGAGCAAGCATCTGTCATATATGTCCATGAAAAAGATGGTGGAATTGCTGCCAGCAGACCGCTTTTGCAGAATTCACAAATCCTTTATTGTAAGTCTCTCCAAGGTGAACACCATTGACAAGGGGAGAGTTTATATCGGGAAAGAGAGTTTCCCCATAGGTGCCACCTACCGCCCTGTTTTTATGGATCTCATTAAAACTCATATGGGCTAATCAAGAGTAACTTCTTTAATTATTAATTGTAGATATTTTGGGATGATATTTTAGATAGCCTCAAACGTCTATGACGATTGAACTCAAGCTGCTATGAAAATTGCGAGAACCAGTTCTCCAATATCCACTCCACGTGCACATCATCATATTTAACGAATAAAGAAAAGATGATAGGATAAGTCATGTTTAAGGCTATATAGAGATACATTAATAAAAAACAATAATTTATAGATCATGGGGGCGCAATGTCTTTCACTTTTATCAAAACTCAAAACCTAATCATTCTACTGGGATTACTCTCAGCTACTTCGTTTTATTCGTGTGAGGAAAGCCTTGATCCCTCTGATCCTGATTATTTCCTTAATGCTCCCTTCCTTCTTAGTGCCGAAGCCTTAACAGATTCGCGCATCGAGATTAGTTGGAAAGATAAGGAAGAGGAAACTCGAGAGTTTGTTATCCAGCGGCAGCTACCCCCAGCATCTTTTAGCGTGATCGGAATCGTTGATAAAAACATTCTGACCTTCATCGACACTGCATGTGTCGCAGGAATGGAATACAGCTATGTGGTCCAGAGCAAAGTTGAATCCAATGAGTCTGAATTTTCCAATACCCGGAAAATGGCAACCACTTTTCTTGCACCTGGGCATCTGAACGTCCTGGTCCTAACCGATGAATCTGTTCGATTAACCTGGAGATATAATTCTGCTTTTGAGACGGGTTTTAAGGTTGAGCGAGATGCAGGAGCTGGATTTATTAATATTGGTACCGTCCCATCAAACATAACTGAATTCACTGATACAGGACTAACCCCTGGACACAATTACAACTATAGAATAGCAGCCTATTCAACTATAAACACCAGTACCTGGGCAACTGTTACAACAGCCACAGAGTTCCCAGCACCCTCAAATCTTAGAGCAAGTTCAGCAAGTGATATTGCGATCCGCTTAACTTGGGAAGACGATACAGACTTTGAAGAGGGCTTCAAAATAGAGCGTGATAATGGGAATGGTTTTATCGAGGTCGGGACTGTGGGTGCAGATGAAGTAGAGTACACGGACAGTGGTGTGACTCTCGGTCAAGCGACTACGTATCGAGTTGCAGGGTATACACAGGAAAACATGAGTCCATGGAACACTGTCACAATGACAACCGTGTTTCCAGCACCCATAAATTTCAGTGCAAATTCAGTAAGTGATATTGAGATTCACTTAACTTGGAGCGACAGAACAGACTTTGAAGAGGGATTCAAAATAGAACGTGATACCGGTGATGGTTATGTCGAGGTGGAGACGGTTAGCGCAGATGTTTTGGAGTTCACGGACAGTGGTCTGACTCTCGGTCAAACTTATGCTTATCGAGTTGCAGGGTATACATCCGAGAACATTGGTGAATGGACTACAGTCTCAATGGCCACAGTGTTTCCATCTCCCTCAAATCTTATATCAAATTCATTCAGTGAGTTGGAGATCCGATTAACCTGGACAGATAACACGGACTTTGAACTTGGGTTCATGATAGAGCGTGATTCTGGCATAGGTTGGGAGCAGATAGCTGTAGTTGAAGCTGACAAAACTGATTTCACCGACTTTGTCTCGGTTTTGGAATCCACCCATAGTTACCGCGTTCGTGCGCATAGTGCTTCAAATAACTCGGCATATTCGAATGTAACGACCCGATCTGCACTCGCTCCTCTGAGTGATTACGATGGCAACGAATACCAGGTTATTAGAATCGGCGACCAAGTCTGGATGGCAGAAAACTTGAAGGTCACTCATTATCGTGATGGTACCGCTATTCCCAATGCAACAGATCTTTCGTGGGGGTTTCTGACAACAGGAGCATACGATATTTACTATAACAATTCTTCAAACGAAGTTGATACATATGGTGCTCTATACAATTGGTACGCAGCCGCTGATCTTCACAATATCGCACCAGCAGGGTGGCATGTGCCTACAGATTCTGAATGGACTGAGTTAAATACATTTCTGTCAAATAATGGTCATAATGGGACGCAAGGAGCAGCTCTAAAATCAACCTATGGCTGGAGATGGACAGGAAGTTACGGTGGAACTGATGATTACGGCTTCGAAGCACTGCCTGCTGGTTTTCGCATTAGCGAAGGATACTATGGTATGTTGACCGATGCCCGATTCTGGTCTGCTACTGGGAGTAGCAGTTACGCCGCTGTACTCCTAACGCTGGATTACTCAAATTCAGTTATTACTCGTTATGAAAACTTCGATATGCGTCTAGGAGCTTCTATCCGCTTAGTCCGGGATTAAGCTTTCTCGACAACGAAGTTGGTTAGATGGTGGGATCAGATCGCTTTTGCAGAATTCACAAATCCTTCATTGTAAGTCTCTCCAAGGTAAACACCATTGACAAGGGCAGAGTCTATCTAGGGAAGGAGAGTTTCCCCGTAGGTGCCACCTACCGTCCCAATTTTATGGATATAATCAAGCCCCATATGGGCTAGATTTCATTATCTGTCCATAAATTCAATTACAACAGTACTTTACAGCTACCACTCCTCTATTTTTTCAATAGGAGAGATGTATGGTCACAATTAGATTTAGCCATCAGGAAGGTTAATTATGAATTGTTGTGAGCATTGTGAGGCTACTGAGGGGGTATTTGGAACAGAGAAAGCCAGTCGTGACCTCAAACGATATCTACGTAAAGGTGCCGACAAAACAACTGAACTCATGCTGAGAAGTATTCGCGAAGCAAAGCTGAATAATGTCCAATTATTGGACATTGGCGGTGGTATAGGTGTACTTCACCATGAACTTTTTAAGGATACAATCAATCGAGCAATCCATGTTGATGCCTCAGCAGCTTTTATTGGTACCGCCCGGAAACAAGATCTGGAGCACGGGCGAGAGGAACTGGTGGATTACTTCCACGGAGATGTGGTCGATTTGGGAGACAAATTATCTATTTCTCAGATAGTTACTTTAGATCGAGTTATCTGTTGCTACCCTGATTGGGAGAGTCTCATTCGAGTGACTGCCGAAAAAGCTGAGGGATTATACATATTTAGCATACCCAGGGGTCGTTGGTTTGTAAAAATGGTTATTGGAATAGAAAACATGATTCGACGGGTCAGGGGAGATGCTTTCAGGGCCTTTGTACATTCATCCCAAAAGCTGGACCTTGTTCTGGGTGAAATGGGTTTTAAGCGGCTTCGAGTCCAGGGCACACTCAGTTGGGAAGTATTCACCTATTCAAAACAGGTAGGACTATGATTCTTGAGTTGGGATCATCTTGTAAATATTGAAATCTTTGAAACTTATTTGCTCAGACTAGATTTCGTGAGGTAAATTATCATTATTACTATCGATTTTGAGATAGTGATGCAATTGAGATTCGACTGAAAAGGTATATATGTTAAAAAAATCAATTTTGATCCTCAGCCTAATGCTAAGTAGCCTAATTGCAACAGTACCTGCAAAACCAGGTGCGATTCCCTCAGAGAGAGTCATTCAACAGACAGCAATCATGGCTGAAACCCACGGTGAAGGGGGACTGGCCGCCAAGATGCAGCGTATCAGACGTGCCAATATCCAAAGTGCAGAGAGCGGATTTCGTGATCTACGTGAAGATGTTTATATGAGTTTTCCTGTGATCATGGGGTCCTATTCTGATTCTGACGATGATGCAAGTGCTGCCAATATGCTTCAACGAGAACTATTTGACGGACCCTGGCCCAGCATCACCATGGCAGAACATTATGAAGAAATGTCATATGACCAATTTCATCTTTCTGGGACAGTCAATGGCTGGTACGAGTTAAGTGAGAATGCCCACCATTACGGTGGTGTGGATAATGGTTGGGATGGTGGTGTCGGTGATTTTTTAACTGAATCACTTGATCTTTCTGATATCGAAATAGATTTCACGCAATATGACAATGACGGAGATGATGGAATTCCCAATTCTGGTGATGATGATGGCTTCGTAGATGTAACATTTTTTGTTCATTCTGGCATTGGTGCTGAAAATGGAGGCACAGATTATAATATCTGGTCTCATAGTTGGTCATATTCAGGAGCCTCTGGTACTGGCGAAGCCTTTGTGACCAATGATGTAGGAGCCAATGGTTCGCCTATTTTGGTCGATGAATATATCATGCAACCCGCTGTAAATGGCGATGGGGGTTTGATTGAAATCGGTGTTTTTTCACATGAGTTTGGACACGCTTTAGGACTGCCTGACCTTTATGATACCGATTACAGCTCTGACGGTATCGGAGACTGGTGCCTCATGTCTGGTGGGTCCTGGACCACACCCAGTAGCCCGGCACATATGTCAGCCTGGTGCAAGGAAATGATGGGCTGGGTCATTCCAGTTGTGCAGGATGTAAACATGGATGATATTTTATTCACCCCTGTGGTAGCAACCGGATTTGTCCTAAAGCTGTGGACCAATGGCGAATTGGACCCATTTGAAAGTGGCTATAGTCATGATCAGGATGTAGGTCGTGAGTACTTCCTGATTGAAAATCGCCAGATTCTAGGGACAGATCAGCATCTGGAAGGCACGGGTTTGATGGTTTATCACATCGACAACACAAGGTGGGGCAATAGCGACGAAGAACATCGATTGGTAGATGTGGAGCCAGCCAGTGGGTTTGGTGGTGGTACCACTCCAGGACATCCCTGGCCTGGTAGCAGTGGCAACAGACTCTTCGACTTCCAAACCTATCCATCCTCCATGAATTATGCAGGTGAAAATACACAGGTTGCTCTCTTTAATATTTCTGATTCCGACTCAATCATGTCTGCTTCTGCTGAAGTGGTTGAAGCATACCCCCACCTATACATAGCCAACATGACCTACACAGATGAAAATGATGATGGATTCCTATCACCAGAAGAGAGCGGTCAGATCTGGTTGGAACTTGTTAATTATGGCGTATTGACTTCAGGTATAACTGCTGCAGTGATTCCAGGCAATCCGGCCTTCAATTTCACAAATTCAGAAATTAGTTTTGACGACCTCGCCCCGAACACATCGGGCATCTCAAGCTCGTCTCTGGATTTCACATTAGCCTCAATCTTTGAAAATGGCACTACCAGTCTCAGTATAGCTGTTAGCAACACAACCTCTGGAACCATTGATACCTTAGAATTTGAAATAGTCATTGGTGATCCTCAGGTGGCACTTATTGATGCAGATGGTGCAATTTCAGGTGCGGCAGATGTTCAGGAATATTATCTCCGGGCACTCCAAGACAATGATATTGTGTACGCACTATGGGATATTGCACAGGATGGATTGCCCCAGGAGGAATGGCTATTGGCTAAACCCAGGGTCGTCTGGTATACTGGCAATACTGAATTACCCCTGACGCAACCTGTTATTGATCTGCTCTCCAGCTATCAAGACTCAGGTGGCAGACTGCTGCTCTCAGGGCAGGATCTCGCAGATGGTGATGAAGCTCAAGCAGCCTTTCTAAGCGAATATTGTGGAGCTGTCTATGCTGAGACACTTACGAATCTCATTTACGTTTTTGGTGATCCACAACATGAGATCATGAGCGGTGCGGACCAATACATCACCAATAATTATTTTGGTGCTGAGAATCAAACCAGTCCAGATATCGTGACTTCTTTGTCCCACAGTGTTCCACTTTTTCAATATCCACTATCGGGTTACCAAACTGCTGGCACAACGACCATCCAAAATGGCTATAAAACCATCTTTATGGCATTTGGTTTTGAAGCGATAGCACCACTTGAGGATGATGGCTGGGCTGCTCGGGCAGATTTAATGTCAAGATTCTTGAATTGGTTTGATGTGGATTATGTTGGTATAGACTCAGAGAACAGGCTCCAGCCATTGACAGTAGGTATCAGCCACTTCTATCCCAATCCTTTTAATCCCAGCGTAACCATCCAGTATGCATTACCAGCAGGGGTAGATGTATCCTTGAAGGTGTATGATATATCAGGGAGAGAAATCGCCAGTCTTGCCAATGGTGAGCAACCCGCTGGTAGCCACCAGGTCCAATGGAATGGAATAAATGAATCCGGCAATCCCATCAGTACGGGCGTGTATTTTGCTCGTCTGGAAGCAGGGGATTTTAGCCAGACTATTAAAATGGTCTTGTTGAAGTAAAAATTTATCCATCGTAGCCTTGGCGTAGATGGATGGTGTATCTCAAATAACCTGAACCAATTTGAAATATAGGAAAGCCCCGGACAACTGTCTGGGGCTTTGTTTTATAATGGGGGATTTAGTGATCATCCGATTCTCTTGGATAGTCACGGTGTCCAAGCTAATTTCACGGCAATTCCACACTCGCACAGTTTCAGTTTAATCTCCAGCTCGAGCTCCTATCTCACAACTTCAATAAAAATAGGGGGCATTCATGAATAATCTTCGGTCCACGGTAATTATGAAGACAGACCTGGTGAATTTTACCGGTCGTGTATCGACGGCTTCTCAGGCCGACTTAAGTGATCTACTCAGAATCCAGAAGGATTTAATTTCAAAGGTTGTTTCCAGTAACAATGGCAAGATGATCAAGGGGGAAGGGGATTCTTTCTGGATCATTTTCCCAAGTGTCACCATAGCGGCCATCTCTGCCGTCGAAATCCAGCAGGAATTCAGAGTTGAACAAGCTGGATTGCCAGATACTGAAACCTTAAGTATTCGGATTGCTATTACCATTGGGGATATTCTCCATCAAGAGGGTGATATCTTTGGCGATGCTGTAAATCTGGCAGCTCGAATTGAATCCATCACCCCGCCAAATGAAATTTACCTCAGTCATGCTGCCTGGTTGGTATTGAACAAAGCTGAGATCGGAAATTCTTTCGTAAAGGATTTTGAACTCAAAGGGATATCCGAGAAAGAAAGCATTTATCGGATTGATCAGCGCCATAAGACCAGAATTATTAAAGAGCAGGCAGTGGTTTTCACCGACCTACGTTCTTTTAGCGGCTTCAAGGATAAATTCTCCATAGACGATGTGGAAAATGTTATTGGGAAGATGGAAGAAATAGCTAGGCATGCCTGTGATTCAAATGGGGGGACCATTCGAGCCACCATTGGAGATGCCCACTTTATGACTTTTCCCAACGCTACGGCGGCAATTCATGGCATTTTAACCATCATGGATCTCTGGGATCGCTACATAGCTGAAACAGGCTACCCGACTCCCATGGCATTGGGGGCTCACATTGCCGATGTTTATATTTTTAGATCGTGCATCTATGGGGATCAGATTAACAAAGCTGCTCTCATTGAGTCCCTCTGTAGATCTGCACATTCTGAACTGGATAGAAGTGTTGCTCTCATCTCAGATCAGGTTCATCGAGAATCTCAAATGACTCAATTCGAATGTGATATAAAAGAAATTGACCCTGGTATCATTGACAGGCGCATGAAGGGTAGATTCAAGTCAACTTTTGCAGAGGGGGAACCCCTCTTCGAGCTCCTGCCAGGTCCTTCGGCATCTGTTGAGTAACATACAATAAGTCTACTGTACCCGCATTCATTAATCTGATACAGTGATAGAGTCGGATCTTTCCCATCATCGTGACTTCAGATGTTGAATCTCAAATAATCTGAACCAATTGGATTTATACAAAAGCTCTGGATACTATCTTGGGCTTTTTTTATTCAGAAATAAGAGATTTGATGGACAACCTACTATTTCCTGATTGTTCAGACTCCAGAGTCCAGATGGTCCTGGCTAATTTGGATACCAGATGACGGTCGTGACTGACCAGCAAAATGCCACCTTCCCATTCCAACAGAGCTTCTTCCAGACATGTTATTGCCAGTAGATCAAGATGGTTGGTGGGCTCATCCAGCACCAGGAGTGAGCACTCCTTGGACATACCCAGAGCCAGCATCAATTTGCGGCTCTCACCGGGACTGATCATATCACCGTGAAGCAAGCCTTCAGGGTCAGAGCCCAAACGACGGACAATGGTGAGAACCTGACCCATCTCATCATGTGAGAGCTGGTGTAGGTTCTCCAGTAGTCTGCTGCCCTCGGACAAGGGTATTTCCTGTGGCATGTACAGGACTTCTGATTTGGGCAATTTAGATCTGCGTATTAAATGGTTTAACAAGATGGATTTTCCTGAACCATTTGCACCCGTGATGGCGATGCACTGTCCTCGCTCAAGCACAAGATCGGGCCATGAGACAGCCAGGGAATCATTAGGACTGATACTGCCTGCCGACTCATCAATGAGGACTGCTCGATGACCTGCACCACCTCCCAGATGGATACCACTGCCATGCGCTTTTTTAATAGATATAGCGCTTCTCCTGGCTTCCACCTTGTCGACCCGATCACTCAAGGTTTGCTTGAGGCGGCCTATTTTCTTGTCTTTCCCAGAATAGATAGCCAATCCGATCTTTGCCCGACCATCTGAATCTCCCCGTGCCAGATGACCTCGGTTCCGTCTGCCAGCAGTTCGGCTAACCTCCTCAGAGCGACGTTGGAGTTCCCGTCGCAGTTTCCTGGCTTCCTTTTGAAGCACAGACTTCTGTCTCTGATGCTCCAACTGCTCCCGATCCAATTCCTGTCTGGCTGCGCTATAGCCGCCTGTCCTCATGTCAGGTTGTCCCTCATCAAGAAAAAGCGTGTGGTCACAGAGAGCATCCAACAGGTGTCTGTCGTGACTGATAATGAGACCGATCCCCTGAAAAGCTTTGAGTGTATTGAGGAGAATCTCTTTGGTATTGATGTCGAGGTGATTATCAGGTTCATCAAGGATGAGTACATCAGGCTCATGAGAGAGCGCCTGGGCTATCTGGAGACGCTTTCTCTCTCCGTGGCTAATCGTGCCCCATCTATTGAACCAATCGGGCTGAATGCCCAATTTCGCTCGCCATGACCAAATCTGTGCATCTTCAGCTCGGGATAGTCTGACCAGTCCTGGAGGGGGCTGATCTGTGCGTTGCTCAACTGACTGGACATCTCCTGGGGAGTTGATATCTCCTGAATCGGGTTTTAAACTATGGTTGATGAGGTGAAGCAGGGTGCTTTTCCCGCATCCGTTGGCTCCTACAACTCCTGTCCAGCCCGTATAGAAGGCTAGGCCTATATCAGTGAAAAGTGCTTCCACGGCTTCGGGGTATTTGAAGCTCAAATGCTGTATGGTGAGTGCTCGTGATGTTTGAGACATGCTAAATCCTTTGTGATAACGCTTTTGGGCAAACTTGAGGTTCTGAATAAAACCAGTGTAAATAGTAAACCAGATGTGTCTGGCTCAATGCAGCTTATTTAGTGGGTTTTATCTGCGCATCCCGCTGATCCCTTAGAACAAGGTTAAGTGAGTGTTGTCTCGTGCCCAAAATAGGCAAAAAACAGGGGAGAATCAATTGACGTTTAGGTATGAATGGCTATCTCAGGGTTGATTGAAATCTTCGTTGGAGGGGGAGTCTTACCGGAGCAATCCTTTCAAGGGTCGTTTTAATCCTGATACTGAATACAACAGGAATTGCGCAGAATGCCCCAGAACGGATTGGGATTCAATCTGGGAATTGATGAACAAGTAGATTAACTTATATTTCGAACTGGAACTCGTGTAGAAGTCTTTCAATTGTATATTTACCTCGGGGGGCAAAATTGACTATTAAGGCAAACCAGCGATGAATCAATCAAAACCACATCAAATCACAGATCCCTTTGATACAATAAAGCACATTTTAAAGGTATCTGAACGACTCAACGAGCTTAAGGATCTGGATGCCATCCTGGATAGAATTCTGGAAGAGAGCCGTCTTTTATCCAATGCAGATGCTGGAACTCTGTTTCTTGTTAAGGATGGTGAACTTGTTTTTGAGTATATCCAGAATGAAAGTTTTGCCGATCAACGTGATGGAATTAAGATTTACAGCAACCAAACCATCCCCATAAATGGCTTATCCATTGTAGGATATGTTGCCCAGGAAGGGAAACCACTTTGCATTGATGATGCCTATGATCTGCCGGAAGGGTTGAGTTGCACTTTTAATTCCGGGTTTGATACTAGAAGTGGCTACCATACAAAATCTATCCTAACCGTACCCATCAAGAGTTCACAGAGAAAAGTGATTGGCGTCATCCAAATCATAAATGCCAAAAATGATCTGGGGGAAGTCATCCCATTCACAAAAGAAATGGAACATTATCTTGGTCTTTTTGCAAACAACGCCTCCGTTGCCATTGAACAGGGAATTATCACCAGGGAAGTTGTTTTGCGCATGGTGAAAATGGCAGAATTACGTGACCCCACTGAGACAGGGGCTCATGTCCAACGTGTAGGAGCATATTCGGCGGAGATTTATGACAATTGGGCTCAAACCCACGGCATAGAAAAGGCTGAACGCAAGCGCATAAAGGACCGTATCCGAATTGCGGCCATGTTGCATGACGTAGGAAAAGTGGGAGTTTCAGATTTGATCCTGAAGAAGCCTGGCCGGCTTTCGGAAACTGAATTTGATCAAATTAAGCTACATACCGTTCATGGTCGGAATCTTTTTACACAATCTACTTCTGACCTGGATGAAATGTCTGCAGAAATCGCTTCCAATCACCATGAGAAATGGGATGGATCTGGTTACCCTGGTCATATGAAGAGTAAAAATGGGGATGTGAAGTTGGGGAGCGGGAAGCAGGGTAGTGAAATTCCTCTAGCAGCTCGAATTTGTGCTGTAGCAGATGTATACGATGCACTCTGTTCAAAACGATCATACAAAGAAGCCTGGCATGAAGATCAAGCAGTGGATGAGATTAAGAAGGCTTCTGGGACAGAATTTGATCCTGAGGTTGTCGCCTCATTTCTTGATATTCAGCCGACGATAAATTCAATACGAGAGCACTTTAACGGTACCTAGATGTAAGGAATTTGTAGGGTCTAATTTCCAGTTGATCCCGATGTGCCTGATTCGTTTTTAAGCCCTTTTACAAAACCCTGTAATCACCAGTCTGTCAGGTAGTTACAGGGAACACTTAATTGTCATATGTAATGGATGTACATTTATTTAGCCTGCTTAATATTCATCAATGAGTAGAAGACTGGAAGTATTCCCAGGGTTAATACTGTTGAGCTGAATAAGCCAAAAACAACCACAACTGCTAACGGTCTCTGTATCTCGGATCCTATACCTGTGGCCAGCAACAATGGGATCAATCCAAAGATAGTAGTGAGTGCAGTCATGAGGACTGGTCGCAGTCTGATCTCCGCACCATGTAAAGCTGCTTCCATCCTGGATAGCCCTTCTCGTTCCAGCCGTTGGAAAGTGCTGATCAGGACAAGTCCATTTTGGACGGCAATACCGAACACGGCAATAAAACCTACTGCTGCCGGTACACTCAGATATTCCCCTGTGAAATACAGCCCAAGTATCCCACCAATCAGTGATAGCGGTATACTGATGTAAATCAATGCCGCTTCTTTCACAGATTCTAAGGCCATCAACAGGAACGCGAAGATCAAGATGAGAACGACGGGGATGACAAAGCTCAATCTGCGCATCGCTCTTTCCTGATTTTCAAACTGACCGCCTATCTCAAGTGTGTAACCAGCAGGAAGTCGAATTTGATCAGACAGGCGTTCTCGTATATCAGAAACCACTGTTCCAAGATCTCTGCCCCTTATGTTGGCGTTCACCGTCCAACGGCGCTGGTTTTTCTCTCTATTGATCTGAACTGGACCAAGAACTGATTCCACAGTAGCAACTTCACGTAGGGGAATGAGGGATCCATTGGTTCTACGCACCAGAATACCCTCAAGAACGTTTACATCGTCCCTAAACTGTTCCTGGAAGCGGACATGGATGCCAAAGCGTCGGGTTTCCTTATAAATCTGAGATATAACCTCTCCACCAACTGCCAACTCAATAGCTTCCATGATTTGATTCACGGTTATACCGTAGCGCTTACTTGTTTCACGATTTGGGGTGATTCGATATTGTGGTTGTCCCCAACTCTGTTCAATTCCTAGATCTACCAGGCCTGATATCCCAGAAACAACTTGCCCGGTCTGTTCTGCATAGTGGCGCAATGTATCAATGTTCTCGCCGTATATCTTGATTGCTAGCTGGGTTCTCACACCTGAGAGCAATTCATCAAATAGATTCTGAATGGGTTGGGTAAAGTTCAATTGAACACCAGGGTACTCACCTAGACGATCAGAAAGTGAGTTGATCAATGCTTCCTTGTTCTCATGAACCCACTCTTCTTCTGGATGAAGGGTGATTTGCATGGAAGCAAAGTTGACCGGGTGGGGGTGACTACCTGCTTCTGGCCGCCCGATTTTCGTAATGGCGTGTTCCACCTCATCAAATTGCACAACATCTTTTTCCATTCTCTGGATCAGGTGAGTCATTGTTTCAAGACTAGTAGACGGGGCAGAGGTAATAATTACCTGTATTGCACCTTCTTCAAGCGTTGGAACGAATTCTGTTCCCAACCGTGGAACCATCATGAGGCTAATAACAAGTAGCACAATTGCTGGGATTATTATCATCCAACTCTTCTCGGTCAGAACTTGGAGTAGGTGTTTGTACCCCTTGCGAAGTAATGACATGAATCGAGGTTCTTTTAAGTGAGTTTTCTTTATAATGATACCCGATAAAACTGGTGAAATTACAAGGGCAGCAATCAAAGAACCTATCAAAGCAAACACAATGGTGATCGCCAGTGGCTTGAATAGTTTTCCCTCGACCCCCTGAAGGGAGAAAATGGGAAGAAAGACCATAATGATAATGACCACGGAGAACATAATTGGTTTGCGAACCTCATTTACAGCATCAATGATTGCAGCGATGCGATTATCATTATCTGGTGTATCAAGGGATTGCAACTTCCGATAGATGCTTTCAACGACAACAATGGATCCATCGCCAAGCATGCCAATGGCTATGGCGATACCACCAAAGGACATGAGGTTGGCGGAGATTCCCTGCCAACCCATTAAAATGATGCCTATTAAAGCACTGATGGGCAGACTAAAGCCGACTATGATTGTAGTTCTTACATTCCAGAGGAACAGAAGCAGGATCAAGTTGACCAGGATACCAGCCTGAAATAATGCACTGATGACAGTGCCAGTAGCCTTGGATACCAACTCGCTTTGATCATAATAGGGTATGAGTCGTACACCTTCTGGGAGTGCATTCTGGACCTCGGGCAGCTTTGCCTTCAATGCATCAATAACTTCAGAGGAGTTCTGACCCAGTAATTTGATGACAATGCCTGCTACTACTTCCTGGGTGCCATCCATACTGACCACACCACGACGGGTTTCGTTTCCATACCCTACTTCAGCGATGTGCTCGAGAGTAATTGGGACGCTGTTCTCGACCTTTAGGGGGATTGAGCCGATCTGTTCAAGTTCTTCCAGCAGCCCTACACCGCGGATCAGATATTCCTCAGATCCAACAACAAGAAACTGCCCACCTACGTTTCTATTATTGTCTCTGATTGCGGAAACCACATCATCGATGGAGATGTCGTATTCAAGCATGTTAAGTGGATTAAGCTTTACCTGGTACTGAAGGACATGCCCACCCATGGAGAGAATCTCAGTCACACCGGGTACGGTTTGGAGTTGATACTTGACCTGCCAATCGTTGATCTCTCGCAAGTATGCCCCTGGCTCTTTACCTTCAAGTTGGGCCGTCCCTTCATCCAGCGTGAGGTAGTACATAAACACTTCCCCTAGGCCAGAACTAATGGGACCCAATGTTGGATCCTCTTCCAGATCAGGCAGGTCCTCCATGGCGGAGTTCAGCCTTTGATTGACCAATTGGCGGGCGAAATAGATATCAGTGTCATCAGAGAAATAGACATAGATCACCGCCATTCCAAAAGCCGAAGTGGATTTTACCAGGGAAACGCCAGGCAATCCGTTCATGGAGCTCTCAATGGGGTAGGTGATGAGACGTTCTATTTCTTCTGGCGCCATGCCATGTCCCTCTGCGAAGATGGGTACCATCACAGGGGAGATATCAGGAAATGCGTCTTTGGGTAAATGAGTGTATTCCCAGATCCCAAATCCCAGGATGAGACCAATCAAAAGGAAGATGAGTACATTTTGTTTCATGAGGAATTGCATGAATTATCTCCTAATGACCGTGGCCGGCATGACCAGAGAGTGATGATGTAACCAATTCAGACTTCAGGAAGAATGACCCATTTGAGACAATGGAATCACCTGCTTTTAGACCACTTTGGATTTCGATCAAACCACCACCTCGTTGACCAGGCTCAACAGTGACAACTGCAAACTCGGTCTCTGACCCTGACTCTGGTACAAAGGCTACATGCTCTGACTCGTAGGTTTGAATACAACTTTCTGGTACAATGAGGACATCTTCTCCATCGTGGTCGTAAGCTACTTCAGCATATACAAGCCTACCTGGGTTCCATGTACCAGAGGTATTGCTTACTGTGCAGCGCACGATATTTGTCCTGGTGATAGCGTCCATAACAGGTTTTATATAACGAATATACGTTTGGATTTGCTCATCACCTTCAATGGATTTTAGAATCAACGCTTGACCTTTTTTGAGGAGTGGCATGTCCTTTTCGAAAGCGTGCAGATCCACCCAGACTGTACGAAGATCTCCAATAACCATGAGTGGCTCTGAACCATCTGTAAATTCTCCAACAACCGCATGCTTTTCGAGAACTTCACCTGACTGGGCTGCAATTACAGGATAAGTGCTAAGGGTGCTCGTATTGAAGACCATGGCAAGGGTGTCTCCCTGGAAGACCCTGTCACCAATGTTTCTGCGCACATCTCGAACGATACCAGGATACTTGGGATACTTGTGAACGACCTGTTCTTCGTTTAAACGGATCTCACCATATAGGCGTCGACTTCCTGGTATCTTACCAGTACCTACCTCGATGAGCTTGATGCCGGCCTTCTCAACCTCAGGACCGGAAAGTGTGATTATTAATTCATCCTCATGTTCACTCCTAGCCAACCCAACCATGCTGTCCTGTGCAGTTTCATTGTGACTTCCATGATCCTCAGGATGCTTATTGCATCCCAGTATGAGAAATGAAATTGATATGAATGAAATAAAGAGCTGATATTTAGTTGAATTCATAAATCTTGACTCCCAGTGTTAGGCTTAATTCAAATAGGAGAGAAGATTGCTCTATCTGAAGTGTCATTGCATTTTCCTGTAGATCCGTAAGGAGGGATTGAGCGTCCAATACTTCCAGATAGGGTCGTGCTCCTGCGCGATACTCAGTCTCTATCCTTTGATACAACAGCTTTGCCTCAGGGATGAGTGAAGCTCTAAGATTTGACAACTGTTGATCTGCGACCAGCCACCTGCTCATCCATCTTTCTCGCTCAATCTCAAATTGGGAGGAGATGTTATCAAGTTCACTCATGCCAGCACGGAATTCATAATCGCGGAGTTTGACAGCCACTTTGCGTTTTGTAAATAGGGGTGATTCTATTGATATACCTATTATTGGGAATTGTTGATTTAGCTCGGGTAGAATCTTCATTCCTGCTGAAAGTGAAAATGAGCTGATCAGTGGTATATCCTCTACGGCTATCATGGCCTTTAGAGTGTTAAGGTGAGCCTGTTTATCACGGATCACCGGAGAAGAGGAGGGCTGCTTCCAAGCCGCTTCAATCGCATTTTTTGTTGGAAGATGAGGAAGCACCATGGGGAGTGCCGTCGATATGAGTGAAGTATCCAAATAGGCACTGAGTTCCATTGTGTACCGCTCAATGGACGTTTTAATCTGCGATAGATCAGCTTCCTGTCTAGCCGTCTCAAGTCGACTTCTTATGAGTTCAGATTCAGAGAGAGCGCCTTGCTTGAATTGATGATTTTGCCAGTCCAAGATTTGTTCTGTAAGAACAAGTCTCTCTTCTGCCAGTGCCAAACGCTTATTCCAATGGACTGATTCCAGAAAATACATGCTGAGCCGATAGTGGATCTCATCCTGGTAGGTTCGTGCATTATTTTCGATGATTCCCAGCTCTGCATCTACCAGAGTTAACCGATTTCTTCGTATCGATGGCGCTTCAAAGACCTGCCTGGCTGAGAATTCGATTTCATCTTGGCCAAAATTTTCGAGGACAGATTCAAATTCAGTCGGTGCAAAAGCTTGCGACAACTCTTTACTGAGACTCAAGACCGTTCGTTGATGACTTAACGCCAGAAGACCACTATCTACTTCAAGTCTCCGCTGAAACGCCTCATGGAAGCTGAGTTGCTGTTGTGAATGGGCGATAGATATAACTATCGCGAATAAGACTATACGTTTGTACATCTTATCCCTCCTTATTGAGAAGGGTTAAAAATCTATTTGATTAGGTATGGAGAAGGATTGGTTCTAAATGAGCAAAACAGTGGAGAGACAAAGCTGATTATGAATCAGTAGGGGAGTATGGCAATCATGACCATTTTCCAAATGGATCAAATCATTTGGTGAAGAGTGTATTGGATTTACTGCTTCACATGCATTCAACTGATCATACTTAGAGGCCAAGAGCAGCCCGCTCAGATCATCATGACTCACATTGGTCTCAGTCTCTTCGCAAGTCCCATGGGGGTGCCACTTCATATCAGAGTCCACAGCAGTGTGAGCAGTATCGCAAGGATGTGTGGATTCCGCATGGAGGTGCCAATCACCGAATGATAGAAACAGGAATAACAGAGGGAAAATGGCTTTCCTCAATACGATCGTGTTCCTTGTATTAGATGGTGTTCTCATAGGGCTCATAGTTTAGTTCAACTCTGATGGGATGCAATTGTTTCTGCTGGTGGAGTTTGAATAGAACCGCCTGGGCTGAATAGGTCGAGGGAATTTAAGTCCTATAGCTAATCCTTGTAATGACCAATGTATCAATGATATACAGTGATCTAATAATTGCCATGTGCACTGATTGTTCAGCAAAATCATCTAAATATGAGGGATTAGGGTCCTTTGTCGAGTCGTAATGAGATTCCCTATTTGAGACCAAACAGGTGAGAGCAATTCTTGCCGGTTAGCTCTATATTCTTGATTCACCTCTTATTGTTTGAGTTTCAACCTAATAAAAGCAGATTATATTATAAATCGAGACGCATTAGAGGGGAATGGTCGCTTGCGATGAAACTTCTGTATGTCATTCTGTTCATTATGATCACCAACCTATCGGTGATTGGGGTAGATTCTGCCAACGATCTTCATTTTAGAAACCTGGGGACTGAACACGGACTCTCAAACGGTGCAGTGCATGCAATACTTCAGGATAGCAGGGGATTCATGTGGTTTGGGACGAATCGAGGTCTAAATCGCTGGGATGGTCGCAGCTTTCGCATATTCAATTATCAGCCGATGAACAACACAAGCATTCCTGGCTCACGCATTTCTGCCCTGGCTGAGACTGAAGATGAAATGATCTGGGTTGGCACCTATGATTCTGGCTTGGCTCGTTACAATCCACAACTGGAAAACTTTCATATCTATCATCATGCTCAGGATGATGTCGGTTCAATCCTGGATGAAAATATTACTGTTCTGTTCGTTGATTCCAGAGACGTACTCTGGGTGGGGACTAAGAATGGTTTATGCTGGTATGACCAACAACAAGATCGATTTAACAACTACCAGCATAATTCTGAAAACGAACAATTAATCCCGGACAAATGGATCACAGCTATTACTGAAGACGCAGATGGCAATATCTGGATTGGCAGCAATACAAGTCGACTATATTCCTTGCACCAGGGAATGGATTATTTCTCTACAGTCAAGCACAAAAGATTCGCATTGGATGGCTCTGGGACCAATCGCATTATGGATCTGGCGGCCGACTCTATAAATCACAAGATATGGGTATCAATGTTCCCGCAGGGAGTTGTTAGTTATCAACCGAGCAATGGTCAAGTAGTTGAATATGGTACAGATGTTTATGATGATCACATGGTGAATATCAATGCAACATTAGATATCGATCTGGATCATCAGGGTAAGCTTTGGATAGGATCTCTAAATGGTGTTACTATTCTAGATCCAAGTACCAGCACATACCAATTTCATGAACCTGATCCCCATAACCAGAGCAGTATACGTGGAGCAATTATTAATGAAATATACCGTGATCCTCAAGGTATTATTTGGACAGGTTCAGACGGCCAAGGTGTCGATATCTATAATTCCAAGCAAGTTCGTTTTGAACATTACAAATCAGAATCCTCAGGTGGGGGATTGCTTCAGGCTTCTAAGGTCTTTGGATTGGATTCAGACAGCCATGGAAACATATGGGCTGCAACACTTCCTGGAGGATTTCATCGTCTAAACCTGCATGACAATGATGTTCGTCTTTTTCAATCTGATGATACCAATCCTGAAGTGTGGAGCATGAATTACGGGAGTAAGGTATTGGTGGATAGCTGGAAACGGGTTTGGATGGGTGTCTTTGAAGCAGGGCTATTTCGTTGGAATCCGCAGACAGACACCATCAAACATTTCAGGCATTTGCCAGGGAGAATCAGAGCCCTGAGCGGAAACAACATCTATGCGCTTCATGAAGATCGAAATGCTAATATCTGGGTGGGAACTGAAGGTGCAGGATTAAACCTATATCAACCCAAAGACGATTCCTGGCTGCATTACCGCCATGATACCCAGGATAGCTTGTCTATTTGTAGTGATAATATCAGAGTGCTCCTGGGGGATCACCGGGGAGATCTATGGATTGGGACCGCTGATGCTGGTCTTGACAGGTTGAGTACTGAGGCAGAGACGTTTGAGCACTATCCACTGCGAGCCGATGAAAATTCAATCATGAGCAACGGAATACTCACGCTGTTAGAGGATTCTCACCGTTGTCTCTGGATCGGGACGCGTGGCGGGGGAATAAGTATCTTGGACTCAAGCCGACAAAATTTTACACAACTTGATCTGGGAGCAGATCCTCAAACGCTGGAGATAGACGCTATCCTCGAAGACGAGAAGGGATACTTCTGGGTCAGTTCCAACAAGGGGATCTTGAAAATTCATCATGATACTGGATTGCAAAATACCTATCAACTGACTGATGGTGTGCAAAGCCTGGAATTCTACTGGAATTCTTATACGAAAGATGCTGAGGGTTATTTCTATTTTGGTGGTGTGAATGGATTTAATCGCTTTCATCCTGATTCAGTGCATGTAAACCAGCATAAACCAACAATCATGCTCACTAATCTACGGATCAATCATGAGGAAGTCACAATTGGTCCCATGCAAGATGGTCGTACGATCCTACCGAGGAGTATCACGTATCTGGATACCCTGTTTCTGATGTATCACGACAAAGTCTTGAATTTCAGTTTCGCAGCCCTCGACTACTACAATCCCGAGCAGAATAGGTTTCGTTATCGACTGGATAATTTCGATACCGACTGGATCGAAGCTGGCCATATAAATAACGTGACCTATACAAGTCTTGAACCGGGTTGGTATACGTTACGGATCGCCGGTTCAAACAATGATGGCATCTGGAACATGGAAGGAACTTCCCTGACACTGCATATTCAACCACCCCTCTGGGAAACGGCCTGGTTTCGCAGTCTTATGTTGCTGGCTTTCTTTGGAGTGGTTTATACCATATATCAAATTCGCATTAATAAGTTGAGATCGATGGAGCGACGCAAGACTGAGGAACAGAAAGTTCAACTCCAGCTTGAACACCAACAACGTGAACTTGTTACAAAATCCATGGATTTGATTGAAAAGCAGAAATTAATGGAAGAAATTTTAGAACAATTAAAGGTTCTGTCTAAGTTGCCAGATTCAGAAAGACAGACCAAAACCAGAGCCCTTGTCGGCAAGCTTACCAGGCTTATATCTTATAATCATGTCTGGGATGAATTTGAAACGTGGTTTACAAAAATTCATACTGGCTTTATCAAAGGCTTGAGACAAGATCATCCCAAATTGACCTCGCGTGAAATAAAGGTCTGCGTACTTCTACGTTTAAACTTAATGTCAAAAGAGATTGCCAGTTTGATGAATATTGAACCAGCCTCAGTCAATATCCATCGCTACCGTATTCGTAAAAAGTTAGGTCTTGGCACGAACGATAACTTAACTGATTACCTCTCTAAATATTAAAAAATACTTTCCTTTGTAATTGGCCGCTGATTCATCATAAGGCTCAAATTCCAAGGTCCAGAAAGCTAAGAATCTTAGACTATTGAAAAACAATTGTGCTAAATCTTGCCAAATCATGAAATCTTCTTTTGTATAGTGTCTGTATAGAGGTTTACACCTTCATCCCAAAGTAATTTATAGACACCAAAATTAAAGGTAGGTGAAATCATGCATAAAACAATCTATACAACAATCGTTTTGATCCTGGTCTTGGTTACAGCAGGATTCACTCAAAATCCAGAATGGCTTGATCTTTCCGATCAAAGACCACAACAAGGTTTTATACAACAGATGGCATTTGATAGTAACGGAGATCTTTGGTTAGTTTATCCGTTCAGCCAGTACAATGGTGAGACTTGGATGGTACATTCTGATACGACTTTGGGACATGAGTTAAACGATATTTCGTCTCTTGTTGTTGACGCCCAAGATGATATTTGGATTGGGTGTCACGAAGAAGATGGCCTAATTTGTTTTGATGGCGAAAACTGGTCCTACTTTGATTTAAGAAACTGGGGACTTCCGGAGAATGTTGTCTATTCACTGTCAGTTGACCAGCAAGGTGCGATCTGGATTGGTACAGCTGCAGGAATTGTGAGATTTGACGGCACTACATGGACTGTGTATGATCCTTCAAACTCACCAATATCATCAACAGAAGAGGTTCAGTCGATAGCAATTGACGATAATAATGTGAAGTGGATAGGGATGAGTGATTCTCAAGTCGCTACGATTCTTAGTTTTGATGATACAACCTGGACAGTCTATAATGAGAGTAATACGGGTGTAGACTTTGGTGGTGTCAGATCTATAGTTATCGATGGTAACGGGAGCAAGTGGTTTCTTGACGGTGGTAGCAACTTATACAATCTTGATGGAGATACCTGTACACGCTACGACCTTCAAGATTCTGGAGTATCTGTGTGGGGAACTTTGTGTTTGGCCATTGATACGGATGACGCTATTTGGATTGGAACAGGCGAGATAGGGGGAATTATGATGC
Organism: Fidelibacterota bacterium; assembly: GCA_013202495.1. Taxonomy (GTDB): domain Bacteria; phylum Fidelibacterota; class UBA8477; order UBA8477; family JABMPR01; genus JABMPR01. The sequence continues at coordinate 62,546 of JABMQQ010000001.1, forward strand.
CCACCTTTTCAGGAAATGGTTTGATAAAATATGATGGAATAAACTGGACAATTTTGGACACGTCAAACTCTGAAATTCCAGGTGATTTCGTATCTGCATTGGCAATAAATGAAAACGGTAATATTTGGATTGCAACGCTGCCTACTGGTATAGCTATTTACAACCCAACTGGAATTGTTGGATTGGATTATGAAGGTGAGGAAGTTCCTGTTAAAATGCATCTGCATCAAAACTACCCAAATCCCTTCAACCCAACAACGACCATCAGCTATTCAGTTCCTTCAATGTCAGGTGTTACGCTCAAGGTTTACGATATTGCAGGTCGAAATATCACCACTCTAAGAGATACCCACCAACCAGCCGGTAATTATAGCCTTCAGTGGAATGGTGTGGATCAATCAGGTAATCAAGTGAGTACAGGTGTGTATTTTGCACGTTTGGATGCGGGTGAGTTCAGTCAAACGATCAAGATGTTGTACATCAAATAACTAGAACGAAGTACGGTAAGATTGAAACCCCTGGATAATATCCGGGGCTCCTTTTTTCCTTATTAACTAGTGTCAAAAACCACCTTTTATGAGCCTGTAAAATGGTACTTTATTTATGAGACATCCTTTTTGAGTAAAATTCCTACACGTCATCTGAGCTGCATATCCATTCGAAATCATTGCTTCCAATCAGGATCGTTCCTTTTAGATTGATTATATGAAAAGGCTCCTTAATTTCTGTATTTCTCTTCTGGTTATATTCCAACCCATTGACTCAACTATTCTGGATTGTGAGGATTGCCTGGCTGAGACATTAGATGTGAGTATAAATGATCATTTCGATGGATATGAGGTTTCAGATTGTGTGGATTGCTGCTCCTTAGCCGAATATGATGCTTGCTGTACCCCTGATATTGTTAGCGCTAAAATATTCACATTTAGGCGAGACGTGCCGCACCGCGGACCTATAGAGTTTCTTCCCCCAAATATTGCAAAAGTTATTGACCGGACTCAAATTTCGTTCTTACAACGGGATACCTCAGCTGATCCGGTTCATCGTATCCACCATTCTCAACCCCTAATCATTTAGAATCCAGATAATATATAGGCTTCAGTTAGGGAGATTGTTATCCTCTAAATGAGGTGTCTAAGGTCAAAGTCCCTCATCAGGGAAGGCTCAGCTCAGGAGGATAATTATCTAGATCCACGGAGAGCCATGTTATTGCGAGATCAAAACCAAAATATAGAAAGAAATTGAAATGAATAAATATAGGCTATTAACTATACTTGCTATTGTATCTACCCTTCTAATCTCTTGTGGAAGTAAGCCTGAATCCGTACTCCCCGAAGAATGGGCAGGCCGAGGAGAAATTCGAGTATATGAAGTATTCGGAATGGATTGCCCTGGGTGCCATGGCGGGCTTGAGAAGCAGTTGAATGCACTTGATGGTGTTGTAGACTCCAGAGCAGACTGGACTTCTCAGCAAGTAATGGTGTTGATTGAAGAGGGCGTTGAAGTATCTGATGCGAACATTCACGAGGGTATGAAGCGGGCTAACTTCACGCCTGGGAAACGGTTGCAGTAATGTTACCCTCCAATAAAATGAAGCAATACTCCTATTACTGGCTGCTGTTAGGTATCTTTATTCTGGCAGGGGAGAGCTCAGCTGGAGGTATTAGTGTGGACGCTGGTTTGACTCCGGCTGAGAACAGGTGGATGATTCGCGTTCAGTCTCGCCAGATGGGTGCCTCATCCCAGCCATCAACGCCTGCACGTCAAATGAAGGTACAGGCAAACGTGTTGATGGCAGCCTACGGTCTCAGGCCAAATATTACCTTAATTGGAATGCAAGGCTGGATGAATAGAGAGATGACCATGATGGGGGCTGTAAACGAAAGCAGCGGTCGTGCAGATCTCAATCTGATTATCAAATATCTCATACACAGAACCAACACCAGAGATCAGACACTAGGTATTGCCGCGACGACAAAACTCACATTACCCACAGGGGAAGTTGGATTTTCAGATGATTATTGGTCATTTACACCTGGTGTTTATCTGTCTCTTCGGCGAGGTACCTGGGCAATGGATGCCAGTACGACTTATCGAATCCAGGATATGTTTTCACAGCAAGATGCAATGGACAGAGGCTGGGAATACACCCTGGATGGTGCTGTAGCGAGACAGCTTCCATTAGGAGGATTAAAAAACATGGCGCTGGCACCGGTCTTGGAATTCAATCTTCTTGTAGATCAAGGAGATCACTCTTCCTCTGCCGAGCCGAGCGATACAGAGTCCGTGGTCTTTTTATCCCCAGGATTTAAGTATACCTATGGATCAATGATTCTGGAGTCACTCATCCAGGTGCCGGTCTGGGAAAGTGTTCCCATTACCAGTTTAGAAAAAGAGGTTCGCTGGCGAGTTGGATTGCGGTTAATGTTTTAAGAGATTGCTGGTGTTTGTGTATCCAATGGTTTGAATATCGCAGCTTTTGAGTTGGCTGATGCAACAGTGACTCATAGAGTGTAGATGTTTACCTGGGCCCTGATCCGCCACCGCCGAGGAGGCATGAGCTGATGTGGTCGAATCGGCACGGCTTTCTTGTCCCGGTGAATCCGGAGCTTGTCGCAGGGGAAGCCGGAAAGGGCCGAGGGATTATATGGCCTATAACTCATTCTTGTAAGTATCTATGTATCAGCGGTATGCAGTATAATTCTAAATAACGTTTGCAGTAGATGTGCACTTATAATGTGCGCTAAAAACACGATTGAGGTGGATCAAAGACCCTCGTCGAGGTGATCTATTTGGTTTCTATGTAGCTTGAATTAACCCATCAGATTACTTTTTATGAATATGTGGGGATTTATCCACCCAAGCCCTTGGGAGCTTAGCTTTCTTGGGGTAAACATTTGCAGATCGATGGACTCTAATACCATAAAGCACATTGATTCCGTGGTAGGATTAGACTACTTTTTACCTCATTTCTCAAGTTGATCTCTAGGGGGTAGATATTTTGAGGATCATTCTGGGTTTTATTCTATGCAGTTCTGCACTACTCGCACAGGCCGATTCTGTGTTTACAAAAACGGAAGTTTATACGGGTAAGGTTATTTGGGCCATGACCTATTCTCTGTTTCTTCAGATTGACACCTATGACCAAATGGGGATTCCTACTGAAAAAATTGATAAACTTGTTTTAGGGAATGGTGAGGAGATCATCGGACCTGGGGTCCCGAACAGACGATACTACAGGTATCTTGATACCTTTGTTGAATTTCCATCGGGAACACCAGACTCATTGCGAGCCAACCGGCCTGCACCAGGAACCGTCTCTGTCATGGGCAAGCGAGCAGCGTTGGAAGCAGACAATCCTGCTTTGGATATCTCTGAACAGAGCCCGGATGTTCTGGATGTAGATGGCAACACGTATCGGACCATCAAGATAGGATCTCAAACCTGGATGGCAGAGAATCTAAGGGTAACCCATTATCGGGACGGCACACCCATTCCACTACTCGTGCAATACAAGGACTGGACAAGCGCCCAGACAGGGGCTATGGCCGCATATGATCAAAAAGATCCATACGGGTTATTATACAATTGGTATGCCGTGACTGACCGCGGGGGGTTGTCTCCTGATGGATGGCACATCCCTTCAGATGCTGAATGGACTGCATTGGAACAGACCCTGGGCATGAATGCTTTTGAAACCCAGCGAACGGGAGCCTATAGAGGTAATGGTGTGGGCGGCAAACTTTCAGGTGCTAGTGAACATTGGGAACACGGTGCACTAACAGAGGACCACCAGTTTGCCAGTACAGAGTTTTCGGCTTTGCCTGGTGGTTTTCGAGGTTATCTCAATGGCTCCTTTAGCGGTTGGGGCAACTCAGCCTTCTTCTGGTCTTCATCTGCGATCCATGCAGGGAGCGCCTGGTACCGCAGTCTGAATTATAAACACTCCGGAGTTTATCGTGACCATGCCAGCAAGCAGGTGGGTCTGACCGTCCGTTGCATCAAGGATCTTCCAGAAGATGATGACAAAATCTATCAAGCTCAGGGAACAGAAGATGATCCAGAGGGTCATGCTCCGAGTGTCGTGAACCGAACTGTGAGTGCCAAACTCTGGAGGGGCATGACCACAGAAATGGCCCGTCAGAGTCTGGGAGAAGCTGAAAAGATCAATCGGACAGAATATAATTTCACGATTTACGAACGTTGGGTTTACCCCCAGGGGAGAGTTCTTTTTTTTGAAAGTGGTCAGCTGGACAGCTGGGAAGATGAAAGCTTTTAAATCATCATTGCACCAAAGAGGAAGGTTGGACTTCCCCTGGTTTAGGAGACACCTCCTGAGGTAAATTCTAATCTAGAAGTTAGAAGTATTCTATCCAATCCCTGCAACACCGAAATACTCCTATTTTCCACCCAACGGTATCATTGAGGACAACGGAGCAAACACTGGTGGTGGTACCAATCACTATTTGAGTAATCCTGTAATTTCTAACGTAATGGTCAGGTACAACCAGGTGCTGAAGATGGAGGATGCTATTTTTCTGAAAGTTCTCCAATATTTGATCCAATTAACCGATGCAATCTATGTAGTAAAACAAATTGGGTCTTTAGCTGGGTGAGGATCCAAATGTGATTGATAAGTTGGCTGAGATGGCGCGAACAGACTGAGATGGTGCAGCTCTAAGAGTGAGCGCTATATATGGTGGGATATTTACACCACATGATTTATCCCACACCAATCCCATTTGATATTCTTATATTCGCAACATCTAAGCCCAGTAAATATTATGGGTTGGACCGAAAACGAATTGTTTCTTCAAATTGTCGTACGGGGAGGTGCATCATGAAGAAAACGAGAAGATTTCAATTTAACCTGCTACTCATCTTAATAATCATCATCTTCCTTGGAACAGCGTGGACGGATCAAGTCGAAGGAATACGATTTGCTGGTTATCCTGTTCATCAAGGCAACATACTCCAGTCACCAGGCAAGGTAATCACCAATCTCCGGGATTCAGTCTATTCCTTCCCGGCACCTGATACCTGGCCCTCTGGATTGGCTTGGGATGGGACACACCTATGGCTGGGGGGATTAGCGGATCACCAGATATACAAATTAACCCCTGAAGGTGAGGTCCTGGGAACGCTCAGCGGTCCTGATGGAGGAGCGTGGGCTTATCCTGCAGGTCTTGCCTGGGATGGTGAATATTTGTGGGTTGTAGAGGAAGAGGGAGCAGTGGCTTACCAAGTTGATACTGAAGCTGACACAATAGTCTACCAATTCGACCTGCCCTCCCATGATGAATATGATGCCAATGCCTGGGGAATCGCCTGGGATGGAGAATATTTGTGGCATGGGCAATATGATACCGATGCCATGATCTTCAAACTTGATCCCCATAGTGGCGCTGTCATCAGTTCATTTATTCCACCAGCAAATACTATCCTGGGGCTTGCCTGGAAAGACGATGTTTTATATGGCGTTGACATCTCGAGTTTAACTCTGTTCAGTTTGGATCCATCAAGCGGTGCTACCATAGACAGTCAGACATGGGAAATACCATATCCGTTGGGATTGCTTTGGGATGGTGATTACATGTGGAATGTAAGCAGCCGTATCGATTATGGTGGCAATCAACGGGTCTATAAACTGAGCATGGAGCTACCTCCTGGCGGTCTGGGACTGGTGGGGAAGTATCTCTTCAATGGGGATGCATTCGACTATTCGGGGCACGAACACCATGGTCTGGTTTTCGGAACCGAATCCACTTCGGATCGTTTTGGCACACCAATGGGTGCTCTGAATTTTGACGGGATCGATGATCATATCGATCTGGGTGATGCCCTGATGCTGCTCTCGCAGAATTCACCCTTCTCCATTTCAGCCTGGGTGTTCCCTCGAGCATATGAAGATGTTACCCAAACTGTTTTTGGTTGCTCCAGAAATGAGGAGGGATTCAGATTAGGCTATGAACCTGAAGGTACTACGATTGAAGCATTGTTAGGGTACCCGGCTTCCTTCGCGATTGTATCAGTTGACACTGTAATGGTTCCTGCGTCGGATTGGAGTCATCTAGCCATAACCTGGTCGGAAGCGGACAGTCTGCGTCTCTACATTGATGGAGAGTTAGAGGATGTTACAGAACAACTGAATTGGTCCTATAGCGGAGCATATATCGATCATCTCTTTATTGGGGCAGATGAGAGTGAGATGTCATCCAGGGAGTCATCTTCGTTTTTCGATGGAGCTATTGACGATGTACACATCTATGATCGGGTCCTGAGCTTCCTCGAAGTAGATTCTCTCTATCATATCAACAAGATCATGATGGATCTAGGTGGAGTAGATGTATACAATGATGAGCACTTCTATATCCCCGTGAATGTAATCTTTCCAGCCGACAGTCTGTATACTTCAGCAGAATTCCATCTTAGGGAATACATGGCTGGATTCGAATTCATCGGAGTTGTCACTGAAGAATCAATGCTGGCTGGTCTTGCCTGGGACATAGGTGTGGACGAAACGGAAGCCGAATTGCATCTCAGCTTCAGTGGTGGTAGCGGAGTCTCAGGTGAAGGGGTCTTTTGTTATCTTGAATTTGGTGTGCTTGGTGAAGTGTGTACTACAATCCCGCTAAGTTGCGAATATACCATATTTAATTCCAATCACTTCATTGAGGAAACAGAATTGGAATTGTACATCAATCCCGTAGCACTGTATGGTGATTTCAATCTTGATCAAACAGTGGATAGCGAAGATGCCAGCGATCTTTTGACGTATCTGCAGATCCCGGGAATCCTGGATTGCCAGGAAATGTTGAATTCCGATGTATTTCTTGATGAAGATATTCAGGCCATGGATGCCGCCATCATTCTGGGTCACCTTGAGGGCTTGCACCCGGATCTACCCATCATCCCCGGATCAACTGAATTTGAGGCGGTTGCGGACTTAAATATGGAGGATATTGGAGCAGTAGCTGGTGACAGTATTACGCTTCCTATTTTGCTCACTGAAGCAGCAAATATCCTGTCTTTCAGAGGGACCATCAGCTATGATCCAGAGGTACTGGATCCTACTGAGAATCTGGTGACCTGGTCCACGTTGCAGGATGGTTTCATGACCTTCAGCATCGAAGAACCCGGTTTGATCGAATTGTTTGGGGCTGGGGCTTATCCTATCTCTGAGACTGGGATCTTTGCTTCCCTAAATTTCGTTGTCAATTCTGCATTTTCTGTTGATAATACCACTATTGTGACCATTGAGTTGCTCGAATTAAATGCGAACCTAGAGTTACTTGATATCTCCGCAGTGGTGACGAGCGTAGTAAGCATCGATGAACCTGGTATTATTCCCGCGGTTTATAGTCTGTCTCAGAATTACCCCAATCCCTTCAATCCTACAACTACCATCAGCTATGGTCTGCCAGAACAATCAACGGTCAAATTGACCATTTTCGATATTTTTGGCCAGGAGGTCACGACGCTCTTGAATACTTCAAAACCACCGGGCAGTTATGACGTCCATTGGAACGGGAGCGATGATTCAGGTAATCCAGTGAGTACAGGGGTGTATTTTTGTCGATTAGAAGTTGGCGATTTCAGTCAAACTATCAAGATGTTGTATCTCAAATAATCTGCAGTAAATGTTGCAAACTTGAAAGCCCTGGGTGAGAGTCTGGGGTTTTTCATAAAATATAGGTTGTTAATTCATTGGCTTGCGCCGCCGAAGCTCAAAGAGCGTAGGCATGTACCCGGGGCTCATCTACGTTCTTCAAACTACGATGAGTAAACCAGAATCATTGCGAAAATTCATATTTGGGTTGGCTTGCCAATCGTAGCTCCCGAAAGGGAGCGTAGATTGGTACCCGGGGCTGGAATCGAACCGGCACGGCTTTAAGGGCCGAGGGATTTTAAGCCCCTTGTGTCTACCAATTCCACCACCCGGGCCAAACGGTAATAA